>JAKSQS010000073.1 GCA_024404055.1 Clostridia bacterium
GCGACGGGCAAAATCCATTTTTGTCACAAAAATAAATACAGGAATGTTATACAGCTCAAGAAGCTTCCACAAGGTTCTTGTATGAGACTGCACTCCGTCAAGTCCGCTGATGACAAGCACCGCATAATCAAGCACGCCGAGGGTTCTCTCCGTTTCGCCCGAAAAATCAACATGACCGGGCGTGTCAAGCAGCGTAACCTCAAGCTCTTTTGTCTGAAACACCGCCTGACTTGCAAAAATCGTTATGCCCCTTTCCCTTTCAAGGGAATGTGTGTCAAGCGCGGTGTCACCCTTGTCAACGCGCCCGGGTGCGCGCAGTCTGCCCGTGCGGTACAGCATCGCCTCCGCAAGGGTGGTTTTTCCCGCGTCAACATGGGCTAAAATACCTATAACCGCTTTTTTCATAAATTATTCCGCTTTTTCCTGTGATATTCTCTTTCTGAAATGCTTTGCCGTCAGCAGGAACGGAATAAGTGACAGCGCGACAATTATCGAACCGACAAAATAAATATTTCCGTTCGGAATATAATTCATCTGTCCGCTGACCTCATCAAGGAACTGCTCGCCGGATGTCTTAACAACCGCTTCGCCCAAAATCGAGCCGCCGACCATGGGGATAAGCACAAAGAACAAAATCCATATGCCTTCAAACTGACCCTTGCTGTCCTTGGGATAAAGCTGCTTTGTCCAGACCTTTGTTGTCTGCAAAATGCCGATATAACCGACGCCGACAAGGAAAATGCCCAGCCATATTCTTAAATTGAACATCTGCGTGGGGTCAACCTCCGTGTTTTTCACAGGCGCAATAATCAAAAGACCGACAATGTTTATTATAATCGAAGCAATAACCACCGGTATATGCTTATTCCTGTTGATAAGCATGGAAATCGGTATGGCCGTCAGCATGGCAAGCACAAGCGGCACCGCCTCGATAATGCCCATCATGTCTGCGGAATAGCCGAGATAATAAATGATATAGTTGCCGATATATGCAAAATACACATTAAAGCCGATGAAGAAAACCGCAACGGCAACATTTACAAGCACAAGCTCTTTAAGCTTGAAGAATTTTTTGAAATTGAAAACGGAGAAAAACTGGGATGCAAAGCTGCCCCTTACAGACGGCGCAACATCGTCCGCCTCATTCATTGAGAACATTGTGATAACACCGAACGCGATAACGAACACGCCCATAACAATGAAAAGGCGCATATAATTGTCGTTTTCACCGACAAGCAGACCGCCGACAACCGTGCCGAGAATTGTGCCGAGAACAGGCTGCGTGGCAAGTGCCGCGCCTATCTGTCCCCTGTTTTTGTCGGTCATAATGTCGTTTGTCCATGTGTTAAAGCCGGCATCGTTACCCATAGAGCCGAAGAAGCTCATAACCGTGTCCGCAAGCACCACCATCACACCCGCAAGCACATACAGGTCACGGCTGATAAACTGCGTCAGTCCGAACGCAATGGTGAAAATACCCCACAGAATATATCCGACGGAAATAAATTTTCTTCTCTTGCCGGTTCTGTCAGCCCATGTGCCGAAGAAAAAGGTTGCAAAGGTTGTTGCGGCTGCGGAAAAAATCAGCATACCGGTGATAATTGAGGGATTTTTACCGATTTTAGCATAAACAAATGTGTTGAACCACTGATTTTCCATGTTCCAGCAAATCTGCCCCGCAAGTCCGAGACCCCACACGAGCAGCCACATACGGAAGCCGGATATTTTTTTACCTGCTTTTTTCATTGTATTTACCGCCTTTCTTTTTGTAAAAAAATAATAACATATTGCACCGTTTTTTTCAATAAATACTTTTATTTTCCGTTGAATTATACTATAATCGTGAAAAAAGGAGGAATTATTATGCGTTCAGTCATTTGTAAAATTCTCATTTTCTTTGTCGGAATATTAAATTCTGTCGGTATACCGCTGTATCCGGCTGAAAAGGATGTGTGTAACATGGTATCTTCAAACAGCTTCAATATCATTCAAAACGGAAAAGAATATGATTATTATTTTGATGAATGTGAAATAAACACTGCCGAAATCGCATTTAAAGATGAAAATGAAAACACCGTTGAAATTTACAGCGGCAACAAGCTTATTTACCGCCGCACGGGTACGGAGGTATACCGTTTCTGCGCGTTTGAGACGGTAAAAACCGGCTCTCTGAAAATCAGATTTGAAAAAGAGGCGGCTGTGAAGGACATAAAATTAAGCTGCCGCAAAAGCAATAACAAAGACTTCCGCATAACTGCATACGCCGTTGCAAATTCCGTAAACGGCGAAATCGACCCGGCATATTTTGATGTTGTGACGGATGTTATTCTTATCGGCGCGGTCACCTTCAACGAAAAAGGTGAGCTGAACGCGGACAAGGCCGTGCTTGAAAACGCGCTTTCGCGCCTCAGATCCGCCATAGGCGACAGAGATGTTAAAATATACATGAATGTGCTCGGTCCCGGCAGTGCGGGCGGCGAAACATGGGACGACCAGATGCATTCCCTTGCTGACAGACACACAGCCGCTTTCAAAAACAACGGTCTTGTCACCGCCATGGTCGGGCTGTGCGACGAATACGGATTTGACGGCATATTCTTTGACTATGAATATCCCCTGCGCAGCAGCGATTACAGGCAATTCGGCAAATTCCTCAAAAAGCTTGACAAAGCGACCGACAAAAAGCTCGGCGCGGCAATAAGCGCATGGAACATACCCTCGATATGTGAAGAAGTGAGAAACCTCGATATGCTTGAGCTGATGATGTACGACTCCTTTGACTCTGCCGGACATCACTCCTCGTTCACCACCGCCGTGGACGGCTTCACCGCGATAAGAAATGACTTTATCGACACCGAAAGGGTTGACCTCGGCGTTCCGTTTTACGGGAGACCCGCAGACCGCGGCGGCTACTGGCCGTCTTACAGGCAATATGCGGATGTGCTTAACGGCATTGACAGTGCCGACACCGAACAGGGAAAGGCATATTTCAACTGCGTACAGACAATATACGACAAAACCGCCTACGCCCTTTCAAGAGGGCTCGGCGGCATGATGGTTTGGCATTTCACCTGTGATGCGGACATGAACTCCCCTGCCTCCCTCTTCGCTGCCATGGGCAGATGCGTAAGGGACAGGACGGAGTAAAATAATACGGACGGTAAGGTTCGTCACTTCGGCGTTTCCAACCATAACGCATTGCAGACAGAGCTGCTCAGAACAGAAGTCAGACAGCCGAATCAAAAACATAACAATTCAGACCCGGTCACCATTCCGGTGCGGATTTTTTAAAGCTCCGTTCATCGGAAATGAGGATTATCCGGCACACCTGCTGCAAATAAAATTCTTTTCATAAAAAATACCGAAAAATCCTTTTCGGTATTTTTTTATAATATTTATTTTCCGACACCGTCGGCACTTTCGCAGATGCAGAAGGAATATTTTCCTTTAAGCTCGGGAAATTCATTGAGGTATTCCCTTTCAACCTTTTCCTTTATTTTTTCTTCAAACGACGGGTCAATAAATGCCATACAGCAGCCCTTAAAACCTGCACCGGAAAAACGCCCGCCGTAAACGCCGTCGGTTTCCGTCATAATTTCATACAGCTTTTTCAGCTCCGGAGAGCCTGTTTCCCAATTGTAAATACTGCTTTTTCCGCTTTCAAAGCAAAGTCTGCCAAATTCATCTATATCGCCGTTTCTCCATGCCAAAGCACCCTTCTGCACCCGTTCAACCTCTGTATACCAATGCAGTGCGCGTCTGCGCCATGCTTCGGGAAGTCTTTCGCCCTATTTTTCAAACACCTCACGGGGAACCTCACGCAGGCAGGTTTCGCTGAATTTGCCGTATTCCATACCGGCATATGCCTTGAGCGCATATGCGGCACTTCTGCATTCGTCAACACGCATATTATATTTGGAGCCGGCAAGTGTGCGTTCAATCCCGGAGAAAAACACCGCGATTTTGTACGGCTTCATTTTCGGGTTGATTTCTATCAGCTCATAGCTGCCATCCATAATATCAAGATACAGCAGCCTGTCTTTTTTTGAATATACCTCACAGCTCTGGTCAAGCTTTCCGCAGCTCACGCCGACATAATCGTTTTCAGCCGAAAGTGCGGTCAGAATAAGCTCTTCATCTGTCAGCTCGATATTGTTCACATCGCAAAGCGCAGTAAGGAACGCAATAATAACCGCAGCGGAGGATGAAAGTCCGCCAATGGGCAGACCTCCGTCAATAACGCCGCGAATACCTGCATTTAGCGGATGCCGCCGTTTAAGCGCAGCTGTCGCTCCGCGCAGATAATCAGCCCAGTCCCCCACCCTCGTTTCGGGAACGGAGCCGACAAACCACCCGGCGCGTTTTTCAAACTGTACAGATGAAAGCTCCACCGCGCCGTTTTCCTGCTCCGAATAAGCTATGTGTATGCCTTTATCAATGGCAAGTCCGAGTATTTTTCCCGAATTATGGTCTGTATGAGCCCCCAAAGGGCACAGCCTGTAAGGGCAGAAGGCTGTTTTTTCGGGTATATTTTTATATATCTGTTCATATCTTTCTTCGCAAAGCATAATATTTCATCTCCGCAGTAAAAAATCAGTTTTCTTCAAATTATATAATACAATCCCGTAAAAAGCAACATTGCAGTTACCGTTCGCATTAAAAATACAGACAGAATAATTCAATGTTCTTGATTTATTGAGTTTTTTGGCATATAATGAGAAAAAACAAAGGAGACTTCTTATGTCTGATTATATTTACGGTCATGTTGTTATTGTAGGACTTGACGGAATGGGAAGCTTTAACCGCTTTGCCTCCACCCCGAATATGGACAGAATTTTTGAAAATTATGCTGAGACAGGGGACGCTCTTTCGCTTTATCCCACAATAAGCGCACAGAACTGGGGCTCAATGCTAATAGGCACCGACCCCGATATTCACGGGCTTACAAACTCCATAGCAGGCAGAGAGCTTTATACCAACAAGGAGTTTCCGTCTATATTCACCACCATCAGAAATGCTTTTCCCGATTGCGTTCTCTGCTCGGTGAGCAACTGGGAGCCCATAAATCACGGCATTATTGAGCATGATGTCGGCGTACATATGCAGACGGCAGACAACGGTGAGCATACCACCGATAAAATCGTGGAATGTGTAAAATCCGAAAAGCCGAAGCTGCTCTTTATTCAGATAGACGACCCGGACGAGGCGGGACATCATTACGGCTACGGTACCGAAGGACACCTTCAGTGCATAACGAACACGGACGGACTTGTGAACAGAGTATATGAAGCATATGAGGAAGCCGGAATTATTGACGACACCCTTTTCATTGTCATAACCGACCACGGCGGATTTGCAAACGGTCACGGCGGATATTCAGACGGTGAAAAATATATTTATTTTGCCTTAAGAGGAAAAACCGTCAAAAAAACAAAGGGCTTTTTCGCACAGACAAAGGATATTAACGCGATTGTGCGCCATGCCTTCGGCATTGAAATTCCGGAATATAACCCCGTCGGATATTCCTCACAGGTTCCCTGCGGTGTTTTCACCGATTGTGATACAGATTATAAACAAACCTCTGCCGCACGGTATGATATAGAAAATCTCCCCACTCCGCCAATTGACGGCAGTGACGGACTTTTATCATTTTTCGGCAGGGACAGCATAAAGCTTGCCATGTTCTTTGACGAAAACTCAAGGGACGAGCTGGGCAAAGCCGATTTCAGAGAATACGGCACTGTCAAATATTATTCCGAGGGCGTACGCGGTGCCTATGCGGAGTTCGGAGCAACCGGATTCCTTGTCAGCGAGGATGTGAAATTCGGAAAGGACGATTTCACCGTTTCCATGTGGCTCAAGGTTGATGACGCGCCCAACTGGGAATGCTTTATATGCAGCACAAAAACCATGACTGATTCCGGACCCGGCTTCACCCTCGGCTTTACCTCCGGCGGCACATTTTTAGGTATTGAAACAGAAGACCCGAGCACTTATAACGACCCGGTCACTCCTTACTGCCGCGAAATTTCCGGCGGCTGGGTACATTCAATATACAGCTTTGACAAAAAGAAGCTGACGGTTGATGTTTATCACAATTTCGTTCATAAACGAACCATTCAGCTTCCCGATATATTTGATATTTCCCTTGACGCGCTGCCGTTTACCGTTGGCGAAGAGGCATCGCACAAGGAAAATCAGTCAAAAAACACCATTTTCAATATGGACGACCTGTTTATATTCAATAAGGCGTTCGGAAAGGAGGATGTTGAAAAATTAGCGGCATATTATAAAATCACACCGTGAGACCGGGGCATAAGTCTCAAATATCATTGTAAATAAGAAAGAAAAGAACATGACAAAAAAAATAAATTTACCAAATAAGCTCACCATTATGCGGATCATTCTCACACCCGTTGCCGTTTTCTTCATGCTGTGGGAATGGAAATATTCTCCGTTGTTTGCGCTTGCGGTTTTTGTTGCCGCCTCCGTTACGGATTTCTTTGACGGCAAGATAGCAAGAAGCCGCAATCTTGTTACGGATTTCGGAAAATTTCTCGACCCAATAGCGGATAAAATCATCATTATCAGTATTCTCATATGCATGATTACAAAGAACCTTTGCTCTCCTGTTGTCGTGATAATCGTGATTTTCCGCGAGTTTATCGTAAGCTCGTTAAGGCTTGTGGCGGCTTCCCGCTCAATCGTTCTTGCAGCCGGCATATGGGGAAAAGTAAAAACGGCAAGCCAGATGATTTCCGTTTCGGCAGTTCTGATTTTCTTAAGCATCTGCGCATTCAAGCCCCTGCCGTTCAGTGTGCAGACCGTCAGCAATGTGCTGATGTGGATAAACGCCGCCATAGCGGTTTTCAGCGGCATTGACTATCTTGTTAAAAACGGAAATTTAATTGACCCTTGCGAATGACATATCAGGCACAGTACCAAAAATAAAAAAGGAGGATTTACATATGAAAAAAATGAAAAAAGCTGTAAGCATTATGCTTACGGTGATAATGATTTTGTTATCTCTTTCGGTACTTGAAGTCCTTGCATACGCAGCGGATGCTCTCCCGACAGAGCCGGGCACAGTGCTGACATCGGGACAGTATATTGTTTCACAAACAACAGAAATTAAAGCCACCCAAGCAGGTCAAAGCGCACTTGTAATCGGCGAAGGTGAATCTGTTGAAATATTCATTAAAAGAGGTGCTGCACTTTCGGTAACAGGCGCAAATGCCCTGGGCATGACCGGTGCCGGAGCAGGTATATATGTACCCGAAAGCGCAACGCTTTACCTGACCGGCTACGGCAGCTTAATTGCCCGTGACGGCGATGCCGCAGACGGCGGCAAGGGCGGCAACGGTGAAAACGGAGCGTCAAGGATTGACGGAGAAGATGCAGCCAAAGGCGGAAAAGGCGGCGACGGCGGCTATGGCGGCGGCGGCGCAGGTGCAGGTATCGGCGGTGTCGGCGGTAATGGCGGCGCAGGCGGTGCAGGCGGCGCAGGTGCATATGTCACCGAAAATGACACATTTACTTACGGAGGCGGTCATTCAGGTAATTCTGCCGCAAACGGTCAGGAAGGCACATCGATGGGCACTGTCTGCTTCTGCATCACCAACTATACTGTTGTAAGCGGAAAAGAAGGTAAAACCGGCGAAGACGGCAAAAACGGCAGCTGCAGTTATTATGAATACAGTTTGTTCACAGACGGCTCCTACGGTGCCGGCGGCGGTGCAGGCTCAGGCGGTCTTGGAGGCAGAAGCGGTTATAATATAGGTCACGGCGGAAGCGGCGGTGGCGGCGGTGCGTCAGGCGGCGGCGGTGCCGCTGTCTGCAACCTCAGACAGGATATTCTCAATCCCACAGTCGGCGGTGCCGGCAGCTTTAATATAGGTCCGTACCATTCTGAGTCTTTTCCCGCAGTCAGCTTTGAAGAAAGCTATCCATATGTAGTCATGGGCGGTTACGCCGGTTTTTGCGGTTATTCCGGCTTAAACATTTCCAATCTGAATACTGATTTTCACAGACACTATTTTTCAGGTAACTGGTCATACGATGATGAAACTCACTGGCATTCATGTATTATGGGCAATTGCTACCTGCATGACTATTCCTCATGTCTTTATGAGGAAGCGAATTTCGGCACTCACATCGACATTGACGATGACTGCTTCTGCGACATATGCGGACGCCTTGACGCAGAAAAGAAAAACCTTAACGACACCAAAAAAGCGGCAATTGATAATCTTTATGAAAGAATCGGTGAAAAGCCCTCAGACGATTGTCTGAATATTGTAATCCGTGCTGTTTCATCGATTAACGCTGCCGAAACTCCCGACGAGGTTCGATCCTTATACGAAAAATACATTGCCGATGTTGTTGCTCAGATTGAAGCAGAAGCGGCAATGGCAGAATTTGCCAAAGCAAAGACTAATGCAATATACGAAGTGACTGCCGCTGCAGGCGATGAACCTTCAGATACCGTTCTCGCTCTGATTGACGAAGTAACGGCTTCAATCAATGCGGCAGAGGATTACAAAGCTCTGCGCGATGCAAAGGAACACGGAATTATTCTCATTATATCTCAGCTCAACCTTGAAGCGGCAGCGACTTCAGCCGATAAGATTGCTTCAATTGAAGATGAGCTTGAAGATATAAAATCAGAGCTTGAAGAACTTAAAGAGGCTCTTGCTCAGATAAGTGTTATCCTTATCGGGAAGCAGGAGGAGCTTGCAAACAAGGAAGAACTGATTCTTCTGATGCGTTCGGAAATTTCCGAAAAGGAAGAACAACTTGCAGCTAAGGAAGCTGAGATTTCAAAGGCTGTTGAGGAATACAAAAATTCGGCACTGTCGGAGATAACCCTCGTTGTCGGAAACAACGCATCAGATGCAGTCAAGGCGGCGGCATACGATGCAAGAGAAGCGATTGAAAAAGCTTCAACTGTTGATGAAATTAAACAGGCAAAGGAAGCCGGAGTACAAAAAATAGCCGAAATAAAACGCGCGGAGGCTTCCGCTGTCACTCCGGAACCGGAAAAGCCTTCGGTTTGCGCAAAGTGCGGAAGGAATCATGCGGATAATTTCTTCGGAAAAATTGTTTGTCTTTTCTATCGCTTTATAAATCTTTTCAGATAAACAAACGCCCGGGCACCAAAATAAGCGGTTTTCTTACAGTTGTTTTTGTAAGAAAACCGCTCTGTTTTTATATTCTGTAATGAAACCGCTCTTATTTTCTGCTTTTCAGCTTTTTCTGCGCCTCATAACGCTCACGGTCTGTTTTGCGCTCCAGCTCAAGCTTTTCTTCTTCAAGCCTTTCAGCCTCAAGCTTTTCGTTTCTTTCACAAACGATTCTGTCATAATCGGAAATAATCGTGTCTATATCCTTATAGCCCTCAGCAAGAGCCACCGTGCGCTTTGCCGTCAGATACGGTGCGGCAACCGTGGCATACATATTCTGTCTGCGGCTTGCGTCCTTCATGGCGGCGCGGCGTATTTTCGCTTTTTTCGCGTCATCATCGGGCAGATTATACGCATCCTCAACGCTTTGCGGGTCAAAATCAATAACTCCGTCGGGATAATATTTTTTAACAAGTCTTGCGCTTTTTGCAAGTGCCTTTGCGTTTCTGATTTCCTGCTTTCTCCACACCCTTTCTTCCTTCACATTCGTTTCGGGAAGAGCCTCGGCAAGCGCAAGAATTTCCGCTGAATTTTTATAAAAGCCGTTTTCGCCGCCGCTTACGATTTTGCGGCACAGCTCAAGCTGCTTTTTGCCGAATTCATTGTCAAACCGTGTCAGCTCATGCATAACGAAAGCCGCCCTTTCAACAGCCGCGTTAAACTCTCGCGCATCGTTTATCGCCTGCTTTGCGTTTCTTATTGCATCTGCACGCACAGCCTTTTCCTCCGAGGTCTTTTTAGGCAGCTTTCTTGCCTGCTTCACCGTATCACGGGACGGAATTTCAGCTTTTTCAAGTCCGTAATATTTTCTCGCGTTTATAACCGCCTCGCAGCCCTCGATAGAAGAGGAATCCTCCTGCTTCTCGGACTATCTGTCTCCAACCATACTACGTCTTCTTATAACATTTATCACTGACTCCTGATACGCCTC
>JAKSQS010000074.1 GCA_024404055.1 Clostridia bacterium
CCTGCCGGCAAGCCCGGAGATTTTCACTTCCTCAATAACCTGCTCGGGCGTGAGCGTGCAGACCGCCTTTTCAAGCGCATTATATCCGCCGTATTCGATATATGAATTTATATCCGCGGGGTCAACAATACCGCAGTTTTCAAGCGCGACTCTCGTTTGTTTTGTGAGGAATGATGCATCGTCATCATTTATAATAAGGTCTGCGACAGGGGACATATCTCCTGTATCTGCCGCAAGCGCAATTCTTTGCGCATCCTCCTGTTTTACTTTAACAAGCCTTGCTTTCAGCTCTTTCCCGTCGTAAATATCCACTATGGGCTCAAGCCAGCACATACCGATACAGCCCGTAATGCCGAGAACCGTGCCGGAACTCACGAATTTTTCAAGCTCACCGTATACCGCAGCCGCACCGGAAGCAATGCCGCAGCTTCCTTCTCCGACAGCTATTCTCATAACGCACCCTCCCCCGCTTTTATATCATCTAAAATTTTTATTGCCGACTGAGGTGTGAGAGAGCCGTAAACCTCGCCGTTCACCGTCATAACCGGGGAAAGACTGCAACAGCCCAGACACGCCACATGCTTCAATGTGAAAAGCCCGTCAGGCGTTGTCTCCCCGTCCTCAATGCCGTATTTCTCCGTTATGGCTCTCGCAATTGCCTCGGAGCTGTTGACATGGCACGCCGTACCGCGGCAAAGCATAATGAGATATTTCCCGACCGGGTTTAATGTAAACTGCGCATAAAATGTGGCAACGCCCATCACCTGTGCCGGACTTCTGCCCGTTCTTTCGGCAATGAGATATAACGCCGCTTTCGGCAGATAGCCGTATATTTCCTGTGTTTTCTGCAAAACCGTTATCAGATTTTCCTTCTGTCCGGCATACTTTTCAAGCACCGGCTCCAAAAGGGTCAGGTCACAATTATTTTCCATATTCTTCACCCCGTTATTTTTCTTCGGCTTTTTTGATAAGTGCCTTAATATCATCCGGCTTAAAGCTGTAAATTTTATCGCAGAAATGGCAGGTCACCTTTGTTTTTTCATCCTGCGCCATTTCGGTAAGCGACTGTATACCGGTGCTTATCAACGCGGTTTCCACCTTTTCTCTTGAGCAGGTGCAGCGGTATTCCGGCTCACTTTCATCAAGCACATCAATTTCAAATTCACTTAAAACATGGGCGCAGATTTCCTGCGGCGTCATACCGTTTTCTATCATGGAGGACACCGGCTCAATATTTTCAATGCAGCGTTCCACCTTTTCAATCGTGTCGTCAAACGCGGTGGGAAGAAGCTGAATGATAAATCCGCCCGCCGCCCTTATCGAAAGGTTGGGATTAACCTTCACGCCGAGTGCGCATACCGTCGGTATCTGTTCGCTGACGGCGTAATATGAAGTAATATCCTCGGCAATTTCGCCTGAAACAATCGGCACGCTGCCGACATAAGGCTCGCCGTAGCCGAAGTCCTTCATCACAGTGAGACTGCCCTCTTTTCCGACCGCGCCGGCAACATCAAGCTTGCCCTTCGCGTTGAGCGGCAGCTCAACCACCGGCTGCTGCACATAACCTCTCGCGTTGCCGGAGCTGTCTGACACGGCGATAACGGAGCCTGCGGGACCGCCGCCGTTTATGCGAAGCGTTATGCTTTCATCCTTTCCCTTAAGCACCGAGCCCATAAGGGATGCGCCTGTTACCAGTCTGCCCAGCGCGGCTGAGGTTACGGCAGAGGTTCTGTGTATTCTCTGCGCCTTTTCAACAATATCCGTGGAATCAATTGCCATAACGGTAACGGTTCCGTCTTTTGAAATGCATCTTGTAAGCTTACCCATTTTTCATATCCTCATTTATTTAAAAAGTTATTTGACAGTCTGAACACCTCGGCGGCTTTTGTGTATATCAGCATATGCCCCGCGCCGCTCACCGTTTCCTCATTAACATTCCGAAGAGCGTTTTCAAGCCTTTCAATGTTATCGGCAGAGGCAATATTGTCTTTATCTCCGCGGATTATCAGTGCCGGAATATCAAGTACTTTCACTTTTTCATAGTCAACGCAGCGGGCATTCGCCGCCATAACGGCAAGTCCGGCACCAGTGTTTTCAATTTGCAGCGGCTGCCTTATAAGCTCTACATCGTATTGAGATGCGTAGGCATTGTCCTGCATAGCCGCATACATCACGATTTTCATTAAAAGTCTTGAGCGTGTACCGTATTTAATCACAAAATTGAACAGAAAGCGCATCAGCGCGCTGCCTGAAAGTCTGCTGTTATATCCGCCGCTCTGTTCCACCGTCTGCGGAGCAAAAAGCAACAGCCTTTCGACTTTTTCCGGGTGGTCACAGGCGATATTAACACTCACTCCGCCGCCCAGAGAATGACCGGCAAGAATCCATTTTTCATCGGATAAAGATGTCATAAGATTATAAATCAGCGTTTCGCGGTCTATAATCCTCGTTTTTTCATTTTCCCTCGTGGAATATCCCATATTCGGCAGGTCAACAGAAACACAGTAATAGCCCTCCTGCGTGAAAAATTTAATCATATCATCGAATGATGAGGTGGAAAGACCGAAGCCGTGAATAAACATTATGTTGCCTTTTTTATCTCCACTGTTCGAGAAAACCCTGTAATGTATGCTGTAATCTCCCTCAAGATAAAAGCTGCTGTTTTCAAACGGCGTTTCGTAATTTTCCGCAAAGCAGGAAAAAGCGAACGATGTGAGCATAAGCACCGCTGCAAGAATTACCGCTGTGATTTTTCCGAATTTTTTCATAACCGTACCTCCGTTTTCTTTTATTGTATTTTGACTTTCTATATTATTTTATTATATCATGTAATAGGAAAATTTTCAAGCAACAGCAGACTGTATTGATATATTCTCACACAAAAATTTGCCGCACACCCAAATAAAGACGGGGAACGCCGACCGGCGTTCCCCGTCTTTACTTTATCTGATTATAAATCCGCTTTCTCTTCTTCGTCCTTTTTGTCATTGTAACCGCGAATGGTTTCAACAAGATTCGTAATCATCTCAATGATTTTTTGAATAAAATCTGCAAAAGCCTCTATAAATTCCATATGTATAACTCCTTTTAAATTATTTACGGATTATATCCGCATTGTTTACGAATACATTATATATTATTTATAAATATAAATCAATATTAATTTTATAAAGATAAAAAAATTTAAAAATTTAACACAATCAGGCTAAATTCAGTCTTTTTTTACGCCGAATTTATAAATTGTGGTGCTTTCATACGCCGAACCGGCTTTATAAACGCATTTCGGGAACGAAGGCTGATTGGGTGTATCGGGATAAAACTGTGTTTCAAGGCAAAAACCGTTGTGCTTTTCTATCTTTTTGCCGTTTTTACCCGTAAATGTACCGTCCAGGAAATTGCCGCAATAAAGCTGAACACCGGGAAGGTCTGTCATAGCTTCCAGTGTTCTGCCGCTGACAGGCTCATAAACCGTGGCGAAGGTACGCAGCTTTCCGTCCCAGCCGTCAATGCAGAAATTATGGTCATATCCCCTGCACTGCGTAAGCTGAACATCATCAAGGGCAATATCCCTGCCTATGGGCTTTTCTTCGGTAAAGTCAAACGCAGTGCCGCTGACGCTCTTTATTTCACCCGTCGGTATGCTTTTATCATCCGTGGGGGTAAACGCGGAACAGTTCAGTTTTAATATATGAGAAAGAATATCTCCGCTGTCAGCTCCGGCAAGGTTAAAATAAGCGTGGTTGGTCATATTGATAACCGTCAGGCTGTCGCTTACCGCCTTATAGTCTATCTCAAGCTCGTTATGGTCATTGAGAGAATATGTAACGGTAACATTTACATTTCCGGGGAAGCCCGCCTCTCCGTCGGGGCTGAAGCGCGAAAACTCAACCGCGTCATCATCCGCTATAATTGCCTTCCACACATCCGAGCTGTATGCTCCGCCGCCGTGAAGGCAGGTAACGCCGTTTTCGTTTTTATCCACGCTGATTTCCTCTTTGCCGAGAGTGAATTTTCCGTTTGCTATGCGGTTACAGTACTGACCGACGGTTCTGCCGCAGTAGCAGTCACACGCAAGATGTCCCTCAAGGGTATCAAAGCCCATGATAACATCACCGTTTACACCGTTTTTGTCGGGACAGTTGAGAAACGCAAGGGTTGCACCGTAGGTGATAATCCCCGCCTGAAGCCCGTTATTGTTTTCAATGGTGAAAAGGTGAACCTCTCTGCCGTCAGGCATGGTTCCATATAATGTTTTTGTTACGCTCATGTAAATCCTTCCTTTCTTAAAAAGAGACTGTAAAAAGGAGTTTTTTACAGTCTTCTTTTAAAACATCCTACCGAAAATCAGGCTTTGTTCTTTCTTGAAAGAATGATATTGGTGATGATACCGAGGATAAGCGCGCAGGCAATGGAGGTAATTGTAACCTTGCCGAAGGTCAGGGTCAGTCCGCCGATACCCGCGATAAGGATAACGGAAACAGTGAAAAGATTGGTGTTGTCGTCAAGGTCAACAGCCTTTATCATTTTAAGACCGCTTACCGCGATGAAGCCGTAAAGTGAAATGCAAACGCCGCCCATAACGCATGAGGGAATGGAAGCAAGGAAGGTTGCAAACGGAGCAATGAACGCAACAACAATTGCAAGGATTGCCGTGGAGATTATTGTAATTACGGAAGCGTTTCCGGAAATAGCAACACAGGCAATGGATTCACCGTAGGTAGTGTTGGGTGCGCCGCCGAAAAGTGCGCCTGCCATGGAGCCTACACCGTCACCGAGAAGGGTTCTGTGAAGACCCGGGTCTTCAAGCAAATCCTTTTCGATAATGGAGGAAATGTTCTTATGGTCCGCGATATGCTCTGCAAAAACAACGAAAGCAACGGGTACATATGCTACCGCAACAGCCGCAACATAGGAGCCGGAAAGCTCACCAAACGCGCCGAAAGCGTGAAGAAATGTGAAATCGGGAAGAGAAATAAAGGTCTTAACGCCGATGCCGCCGTCAACAAGAGCCGCAAAGCTGCCGAAGTTGATAACGCGAAGAGCGTCGTTGCCCGTCTTCATGCCGATAACAGTGAAAATTGTAGCAACGGCATAGCCGGAAACGATACCGATAATAAACGGAATGAGCTTTGCCATTTTCTTACCGTATACAGAGCAAATCATTGTAACAAAAAGAGTAACAAGACCGCAGATAATGCAGACAAATACATTTGCCGTGGGTGCGCCGTCAACCATGTAGGAGCCCTTCTGAAGGTCACCGATGGCATTTCCGGCAAGTGAAAGTCCGATAATCGCAACCGTAGGTCCGATAACCGCGGCAGGCATAAGCTTGTTTATCCAGCCTACTCCGGAAACCTTAACGACAAGGGCGATAACAACATAAACAAGTCCCGCGAAAACCGCACCGAGGAAAAGTCCGAGATAACCGAGAGCAACTGTTGTCGCACCTGCGAACGCCGCCGCCATGGAGCCGAGAAACGCAAAGGAGGAGCCGAGGAATACAGGGCTCTTTGCCTTGGTGAAAAGAACATAAATAAGAGTGCCTGCACCTGCGCCGAACAGAGCCGCAACAGTGCTCATCTGTACATCGCCGCAGTCGTATGTACCGGAAATAATCATGGGAACCGCAATAGTCGCAGCCATGATAGCAAGAAGCTGCTGGAATGCGAACGCAATTATTTGTCCGATTTTTGGTTTGTCTTTGATGTCGTAAACAAGTTTCATTTTTGTTTTCCTCCGTTTTTTATTTTATAATTCTGCCTTTCAGCAGTTATATCCTTCTTTTTTCACAATAACAACATTGGTCTGCTCATCATACGGCGGTATATTGACGCAGATTTTTTCACTTCTTGCGGATGGTACATTTTTACCCACAAAATCCGCTCTTATAGGCAGCTCCCTGTGTCCCCTGTCAATAAGCACCGCAAGCTGTATTCTTGCCGGTCTGCCCATGGAAATCACCGCTTCCATAGCAGCGCGTGCCGTTCTGCCCGTGTAAAGCACATCGTCAACAAGAATGATGGTCTTTCCGTTCACATCAAAATCAATGTTATTGCGGTTCACCCGCGCTTCACCCGTGTGACCTGCTATATCGTCTCTGTAAAAGGTGATGTCCAGATTGGCGGTAAGCACATTCTGTCCCAGCGATTTAAGGTTATCGGCGATTATATTCGCAAGGGAAACGCCGCGCCTCAATATGCCGACGATGCAGAAGGTATCCGTGTCTTCGTTTTTTTCGATTATTTCATGGGATACACGCATAAGTGCACGCCTCATGGCGGTTTCATCCATTATCTGCGGAACCATAAGAATCCTCCCGTAAAAAAATACCCTGCCGGCGCAAGGCTGACAGGATGTTAGTCCGATATTATTACGGAAAACTCTTGCCGGTCTCTCGTACCGAATTAAAGACTTCATACCGTTATTTTTTGCCTTGGATATATTAACACAATCATTTTCAAATGTAAATAGGAAAATTAAATTTTAAAATTAAATTTTCTTCTGTTTTTATCAGCACCGCATTAATGTTGATGAAAGATGCTTTGATATGTTTCACAAAAAACCGCCCGACAGTTTGCATTTTGCTTCACAATGTGATAAAGTAAGATAAAAAGGAGTTGATTGTATGACAAGCATATTTCGCAAAATACTCAGCCTCATTATTGTTTATTTCATCATCGGCGGAGCAAGACTGACAGGCAGTTATCAGAACACGGACATTAAAGCCGTCACAAACAACATTATTGACGGGATAATAAGTGGAAATCCCGGTATGTTTTCTTCCTCCGACATTAAAGACCCGGAGGATATTATTCGCCTTACGCAAGACGACGGCGAGGGCGGGCTGTATTTCAGTGATATTGACTATCAGAACGGTGAGCGTTCCTCATGGCCGGCGGCAAGACATATCACGCGCACGGGCAGACTTGCCGTTCTTTTTTACACCGAGCAGGACGAACAGAAAAAAGCCGAATACCGCGATTATGTATTAAAGCTGCTTGACCACTGGATAAGAAATGATTATCAGAACAGCAACTGGTGGCACAACAGGCTGTCAAACCCGAATCTTCTCGGTGAAATCGGTCTTCTTATGCGCGGAGAGCTCAGCCGCAAACAGCTTTTGCGGCTGTCGGAGCTTGTCTCGCGCGGAAGCTTCACCGTTACGCCAGTGCTTTATGACCACACGGGTGCAAACGCTATGGAGCTTGCGATGTCCACCATCAAATTCGGTGCGCTGACAGGCAGCAAAAAAGCAATAAGGGATGCGGTAAAGGTTGCCCGCAATGTGCTGAAATATACTGATGGCGAGGGTCTCAATAATGACGGAACATTTTTTCAGCACGGGAAAAGAATCTATATGGGCGGTTACGGCATTGTATTTATCAACGGAATTTCCAACATTATATATATGCTCTCCGGCACGGATTTCAATTTCAGCGAAAAACAGCTTGCTCCGCTTTCAAAATTTATACTTGACGGCATGAGAAAAATGAGCTTCGGCGCAACCCTCGACCCGTCAACAATGGGTCGTTCGGTATCAAGAAAAAATCCGCAGCCACTCCCCGGTCTTGCCGTTACGCTGAGAAGGCTTGCAGGCGTGCCGGAAATGCCGCGCAAAAATGAGCTTTTAAGCTATGCTGAATCCATTGAAAACGACGCAAAAGAAAACACCGGTCTCGGATATTTTGATACAGCAAAATTTCTTGTCATCAACAATGAAGATTTTTATTTCAGCTTCCGCGGCGGCAATGAAGAGATTGTTTATTCCGAAATTATCAACGATGAAAATGTGCTCGGCTATAACTCCTCCTTCCCGGGAACCACAACAATTATGCACACGGGAAAGGAAACGATCAACATAAGCCCGGTTTATGATTACTCGTTCGTTCCTGGTGCGACGGCTGTTTATGAAAACGATGAAGAGCTGCTCGCGCATGAGGATTTTACATACAGATACCTCAAGGGAAAATTCGGCGGTCAGGTGAAGGACGGTACGGGAATCGTGTTCGCAAAAACCTCTCATGAGGATATAGACATGACGGTTGCCTGCTTTGCCACTGATAATTCGGCACTGCTGGTCGGTGCGGGAATGAAGGATGCCGCCGGAAGAAAAATGAACACCTGCCTTGACCAGTCCTTCTATACGGGAAATTACACGCAAAACGGTAACACTGTTATTCACAACGGTATAAAATATGATGTTTTGCAGGGCGGAACGCTCACCGCAAAAGCACAGCACCGAACAGGAAGCTGGAAAAGAAACAATCTGCCCATGTCAGCCGAAGCAGTTGAAGGCGATATATTTACCGTTTATATCGAAAACACCGGCAGCTACGCCTATACGGTTATGAGCGAAAGCACTGACGAAAGCTATGAAATAATCGTCAACAGTGAAAAGCTTCAGGCTGTCAGGATGCCCGGCGGACAAATCGCGGCGGTATTTTACGAAAACGGCTCCTTTGAATACGCCGGCAAAAACTATTCCGGCAAAGCCGGAAGCTCATATATTTTCTGATTTAGTTTATTTAAAAAGGGCTGTGATGAAACTTTTTCGTTTCGTCACAACCCTTTTTATTATTATATAATTTTCTTTTGCGTTAAAGCTTTGAGCCCTTTGCACCCTTCGCGCCCTTTCCTCCGCCGCCGAAGGAAACGCCTTCAAGAACATTGGAGTCAAACTTATAGGTAATGCCCTCCTGTGTGCGCTGACGCTTGAGCGCAAGAGCTATCATTCTGTCAAGCAGCTCCTTATAAGGTACACCCGTGGGCTCCCACAGATAAAATGAAAGAGAGCCGGGAATGGTGTTGATTTCATTAAGCCATATCTGCCCCGTTTCGCTGTTCATCATAAAGTCAATACGGGAAACGCCGCAGCAGCCTAAGCATTTGAATGCGTCCACCGCGTATTTGCGGATGGTTTCTCTCTGCTCCGGGGTGATTTCAGCCGGGATTTTTCTTTTGAGGGTTGCCATACCCTTACTGCCGCCCTTGCTGCCGCCTTTGGCACCGCCCTTTGCGCCTTTGGAGCCGCCGCCCCTGTCGCCGATATATTTATCCTCAAAGCTTAATATTTCATCGCTGTTTACGGGTTCTTCACATTCGGAAGCTTCAGCATGATCCGCGTCACCCAAAACAGAGCAATTTATTTCCTTAAGGTTCTGCACGGCTGATTCAACAAGTATTCTGTCTGCAAAGCTGAACGCGGTTTCAAGTGCCTCTTCAAGAGACGGTCTGTCCTTTGCCTTTGAAATACCGATGCTTGAGCCGAGGTTTATCGGCTTTACGATAAGCGGATAGCCTATCCTGTCTTCAATTCTGTCCATTGCGTTTTCAGGGTCTTCATCATATTCGGCAGCACCGAAAACAAGGCAGTCGAGAACAGGTATGTTATTATCCTTGAGCACGGTTTTCATCACATATTTATCCATGCCCACTGCGGAAGAAAGCACATCACAGCCCACAAACGGCAGACCGAGAGTTTTCAGATAGCCCTGCAGAGAGCCGTCCTCAACATTGGTGCCGTGAACAATGGGGAATGCCACATCAATATAACTTAAAAGATTTTTTGAAAATCTCTTCATGGGATATTTGACAAGGGCTGTACGGTTTCCGTCATAAATCATCACAACACGCTGACTGCGCTTTAAAAGCTGTGCAAGATTGGTATAGCTTTCGATTTCGCCTACACCGTCACCGACATACATCTGATTATCCTTCGTAATATATACGGGGATGATTTCATATTTATCGGTATCAAGATAATTTATTGCCTGAATGGCGGATATAATGGATATTTCATGTTCAACACTTTTTCCGCCGAAAAGCACGGCAAGCTTAATTTTCATTTTCCGTCACCCCTTATCAATAATTATCGGGAAGGTCGTTTTCAAGAAGCACGACCTTCTTCCTGCCGTCGGAGCTTAATGTATAAACAAAGCTCAACGCCTGCTCT
>JAKSQS010000075.1 GCA_024404055.1 Clostridia bacterium
CCGTTAAATCGTTGTTTTTGTTTTTCCCTTAAAAATCAGATATTATTTATAGGGAACGAGTCTCTTAATCTGCTTCTGGTTTGTTACGTCTGCAACCTCGACCTTGCGGAGATTTCTCTTGCGCTTTGTGCTCTTCTTGGTCAGGATATGTGACTTGTAGGCGTGACCGCGCATGGGCTTGCCGTTTTTGGAAAGCTTGAAGCGCTTCTTTGCGCCGCTGTGTGTTTTAATCTTAGGCATTTTAATTTCCTCCCTAAATTACTTTTTGGTTTTAGGTGCTATGAACATAAGCATCTGACGGCCTTCCAGCTTTGCAGCCTTTTCCACGCTGCCGTATTCCTGCACAGCCTCGGAAAAGTCACTCATGATAACAAGACCGTTTTCCGGATGAGCCATTTCGCGTCCCCTGAAGCGGATTGACACCTTTACCTTGTCACCGCCCGTGAGAAACTTTATCGCATGACCGACCTTTGTATCAAAATCGTGCTTGTCGATATTAAGCGACAGACGGATTTCCTTAATTTCGACGATGCGCTGGTTCTTTTTGGCTTCCTTTTCTCTCTTTGCCATTTCAAAGCGGTATTTGCCGTAGTCCATAATTTTACAGACCGGTGGCTTTGCCGCCGGGGCAATAAGTACAAGGTCATAGCCTCTTTCCTCCGCCTGCTTGAGAGCGTCCTCGGAAGACATGATACCGAGCTGTTCGCCGTCGTCGGTTATGACGCGGACTTCCTGTTCGCGGATCTCTTCATTGATCTGCAGTTCCTTTGTGCTGATGCGAATGCACCTCCCCAAAATTTGTCGGTTTTTTACCGAAAACAAAAGCGTGAACAGAATAACTCCGTTCACGCAATACTACGCATATAAATGCCCGGTATTGACCTCCGTAAGCACTGCCCCGAAGGTGAGAACGAACTGCTCTGCTTTGTTGTCCGATATATAATATCAGACAGCTTGCGTTTTGTCAATACCTGTTTTAAATTTTTTTGGTTTTTTCGCCATCGGGTCAGACAATGCCATCAAGTTAAGGCTTTTGTATAGAAAAACCGTTCGGATTAGTTTTGTAGGGTGCGGCGTCTCGACGCACCGCGGGCGTTGCCTGTTTCAAACAACACTCGATATAAAATTCACCGTGTACGGCGGGATGCCGGGTGCCAATGCTGTTAAGTTAGATATAAATTAACAGCATTGAAGTCCGTTCCCTACGGAATTTTAAAGGAGGTCGGCTTTTGGCATAAACCGCACCAAATACCGTCCCCGTTGACAATGAAAGACAAGCTAAGAGCGGAGTTTACAGCAAACTCCGCTCCGAAAATTTAACTCTGATAAATCAATAGCTTTCCTTTAAGCCCTGCTCGTCAAACAGGAAAAGGGTTTCAAGGCAAACGCCGAGACCTGCTTCAACCGTCTTGGGTGAAAGCACCTCAACCGTATCTTCTCTTGTATGATAATATCTTGCCGGTGCCGGATCCATTGCCGCGAAGGTTGCCGCCGGAACGCCGAGCTTGCTGACAGCCGCAGCATCGGACGCGCCGAAGTATACGGACTTGAAGGGAAGGTCAAGGCCTGCGTTTTCAGCTCCTTTTTTCATAAGCGCGCATACTCTCGGGTCATTTTTAACCGTACCCGTCATATCTCTGTTGTAAATCGCCATATACTCATAATCGGTGAGTGTGTCCATGCCGTAGAATACCGTGGGGATTTCGTCAAGCTCCTTCTTGTGTGCCTTGACATAAGCTCTCGCACCTCTTAAGCCTGCCTCTTCACAGGCACTTGAAAGGGCGCATACCTCTGTATTTTCAAATCTTATATCATTATCCTCAAGGAATTTGAGCACCGCAACGGAAGCCACAACACCCGTCAGGTTGTCGTTTGCGCCGTCCACGGGGCGTTTCCAGTTAACGAAGAAAAGAATAAGCACAAAGCCGGGTGCAAACGCAAGCTGAACATAACCCAAAACAGTCCAGAACATATTCGGCTCGCTGCCGACCGCGCCGCCGCTTACGGTGCTGCCTATGGAAACGACAAGGCAGAATACAAGACCGACAATTGCATAAACTATTGTTGAAACAAGCATTTTTGAGCCGCCGACATGAGTATAATACCATTCATAGGAGGAATCTATATGTCCGCTGAAAATAATTCTCTGCTTGACTTCTCCCGTGGGCTTTCTCTTACCTATTACATTATAAGCCGTCTTCTTCGGGAAAAGCGGGTCAAGAAACTGCCAGTACATCAGAAATTCGGTTGCCATGCACACCGCCGCGACAATGCACAGAACAAGTGAAACAACGGGCATTTTCAGCAGTGAGAAAACAAGGGCAAGCAGAAGTGAAATTCCGTCGATGAGCACCCAGCCCATGAACGCCTTGGGATGAACCTCAAAGCTTTCCGTTTCAACCGTGTCGCAGCAGGTTTTCATCTGTTCGGCCATATGCTCCTGCGCCTCTTTTTCCTTGTCGGTGGCAGAGGGTCTGGGTCCTATGGTCTTGCATATGTTTTTGATTTCTCTTACGGTATAATTTGTGTACAGCCTTAATTTAGCCGGGAAATTCTGTACGCTTTCATTTGCTTTCATTTTGTTTTCAACCTTTCTTTATTTTATATTTCATAATCCACGCAAGCCCTGTCTTCTCTGATAAGCTTGACATATGATGATATTTTTTTGTGCTCCGGGTGCTCCCTGTACGCGTTGACATCCTCAAGTGAGTCAAACTCGCTTATCAGCACCGCGTCAAAGCAGCCGGGCTTGGGGTTCACATTGAGCCTGACCTCCATCCTTCTGATGAAAGGAATTTTTTCGGGCAGAGCCTCAAGCGCGTTTTTCACCTTGAGCAGATTTTCCTGCTTTGTCAGTCCCTGCGCTTCGTCAAGGAATTTCCACATAACGATATGTCTTATCATTTCATTTCCTCCTCCAGCACTCTTTCCGAAAAGAACGCAAGCTTTTCGGGAGAATTGAGAACCCTCACAGGCTTCACCTGATTTAGATTTGCGCCGTTTGCCTTAAGGCTCTGACGGTATTGCTCATAAGTGCCGGATTTGAGTATCTTAACCTCGGTATCTCCGAGAGTACCCGTTCCCTTCGCGTCGGAAATAAACAGGTTAGCCTTGTCAAGAAAATCGTCAAACACCTTTGCCATTTCATCTGCCTTTGCAATGTCAACATCCGTTTTCGGCTCAATAAACAGCACATAATGACCGGGTGTGGTGGAAAGGTCTGCATAAACGCTGTATCCGGCAAGCTCAAAGCCGAACTGCTTTGCCGTTTCAATGGCGCAGTGGTCAACCATTTTCTGCGTGGTCTTTTCGCCTGCGATATTAAGCACCTGATTAAGTCTGTACATAAATCTGACAACGGGAGATTCGCCGTGGAAGCCCGTCACGCGCAGCACATCCTCAATGCGGTAACGGTAAAGTCCGCAGATATTGGTGAGAATAAGCTCATAATCCTTGCCGATTTCAAGCTGGTCAATGGTGAGCGGTCTTGTGCCCTCGGGCGCGTCAACCGGCAGAAATTCATAAAAGCCGTTTTCGGGCAGCATAACATTGTCGTCACTGTTAAGCTCGAGCGGAACCGCCATATACGCCTCGCTCGCGCCGTAGCCCATATGGTGCACAGGAAGGTCGCCCGTATATCTTTTCAGTCTGTCGCCGTAAACGGAAAGGCTGCTTGCGCCCATGCCGTATACCCAGCCCACTGCCGGCCATATACGGGGAACTATCGGGGTGTCAAAGCCCTTTCTGAACTCGCGGCGAAGCTCTTCGGCACGAACCGGGTCGGGCTTGATTTTTTTGAGCAGGCTTGCCCTCACATCCGGCGGACAGGCTATGCTTTCGTTTATTGTGCCCTTTTCTATGTCGTCGCACATCATTTCCCAGTTGTTTTCAAGGTATTCAAACATGGTTTCAAGCACCGTGATAATCATAGTGCCGAGATAGCTGACATCTCTGTCGGGAAGGGCAAAGCGCAGCTTAAGATAATGCATATCCATATTACCCGTATCCTTCGGGAACATGATTTCCTCGGGACTTGTGGCAAAAAATTTGATGATGGGCTTGAGATACATCAGCGGTATGCCGGAAAGACAGCTCACGGTTTTGCCGTTCGGAGCTCTGTGACTTGTGATTTCTATTGTAAGAAGTCCTCTCTGCGGCGGCATACTCATTCCTTTTTCCCTGAACCATTTCGCCGCACAGCCTACCGGCGCGCTGAACGAAAAGCACTGGAGCACCCAGAGCGTTCTTGCGCTCAAGGGAATGACCTTCGGTCTGCCAACACTGCCCGACGACTCGGAAAAACGGCTGATATGGTACTTTGTAAGCACCTTTTTTTCGCCGTTTAGCATTCTCTCGACATACGGCGCATAGTCGGAATATGTTGTCAGCGGAACCCTGTCCTGATATTCCTCCACCGTCTTTATGTCTGCAAAGCCGTATTTTCTGCCGTATTCGGTATCTTTATTGACGCGCATAAGGTCGGAAAGAACCCGGTGCTGAACCTTGTTTGCCCTTGCGGCATAAAGCCCCAGCTTTTTATGCTCAACCCCGCCTATGAAAGCACCGTACGACGCAAACATCTGAACGATTTTTCTGTTCATAATTTTTTCACCTTTTTTATTTCTTTTGTTGCAGTTTGATATTTTACCATAAACAGTGCGGCTTGTCTATCCTTTTCATAAAAAGAGTAAAAATATTTTCAAAAAAATTAAAAAGGTCACAGATTTGCGTCCGTGACCTTATATCAATTTTCATTATTCTTTATCGCCGGTCGGTCTGTACTCATCAAGACTGCGAAATTCATATCCCTGAGCCCTGATTTTGTCAATAAGTGCCGGCAGTGCGTCCGCATTGTCCTCGCTGACGCTGTGCAGCAGAATTACCGCTCCGGGGTGAAGCCGCGACATAACAGTGTCAACGGCATACTGTGCGCCCCTTGTTTTCGTTACATCCCAGTCGTCATACGCAAGCGACCAGAAAACACTCATATAACCCATGGACTGCACAAGCTGCATCGCGCTTTCGCTGTATTCTCCGGCAGGAAAGCGGAAATATCTTGCAGAGTAACCGTAATTTACCCTCATATAGTTGTCAAGACCGAGTATCTCCTCAGCCATTTTCTCACGGCTGATTGAAGGAAAGGACGGATGCGTTACCGAATGGTTTCCGACAATATGCCCTTCCTTTATCATTCTGACAATCAGCGCGTGCTGCTGCTTTATGTGTGTAAGCGTGCAGAAAAACGCGGCCTTGACCTGCTTTTCTTTGAGGGTGTCAAGTATACGGCTTGTCAGATTGTTGTTTTCCCAGCCGCAGTCAAAGGTGAGATAAACAACCTTTTCGCGGCTTACCGTGTCGAGCGTCAGCGCGCCGAAGCGGTCAAAATTCTTTTGAAATTCAACCACCGTGTAATGTGCCTTGCCTCCGCTTGCCGGTCCGTGTGAGTGTCCTGTTTTTTCTTCGCTCAGGCCTGCTTTGTTTTCCGGGTCTTCAACGGTAAAGCTGATTTCGGGCAGAGGCGCATAGCCTGTTGAGGTGTCCGCCCCCGCCTGTCCCGTGATTACCCTTGAAAAGCTCTGCGGCTGTTCGCTTTCGGTTGTGACAGGGCTTTCCGTGGTTCTTGCCGCAGTTGCGTTTATGTCCCGCGCCGTCGGCGCAAGAGTTGTTGTTTCATCCCTTACGGCACTGTTCGTGCCGCAGCCTGTAAGCAGTGCCGTTGATATACAAAGGCAGACGCAGATTATACGCTTGACCTTTTTCATTTGAACATATATGACATATCGCCCAGAACATTCTGCACGGACTTATATGCCTTCGCCATGGATTTCTTTGCCTTTTTTCTCTTTGCGGAGCTGCCCATGGTTGTGCTGAGAAGCGCAGCCGCGCCTCCTGCCGCTATACCTATTCCCATGCCTGCAATTATTTCAGATGTTTTCATTAAATTTACCGCCTTTCGTAAAATTACTTGATTTATCTCAAGTTCTCTGTTAGTATTAGCATATACAGCAAAAATTAACTGTGAAAAATTTTGACAATTCCGGAGGCAATATATGTCTGAAAGCACAGCTTCTCCCGGCTGCTCCGAGGCACTTTCCATAGCTCTTGATTTAGGCGAAAAAATGGTGCAGTGCGGTGCCGAGATAAACAGAGTGGAGAATACAATTGAAAGAATCTGCGCTGCCTACGGCTATAAAAAGGTGGACTGCTTTTCGATAACCTCGCTGATTATCGCAACGGTAAGACCCGAAAACGCAGAGCCCGTCACGCAGGTACGCAGAATATATAATTATACAACAAATCTTAACCGTCTTGAAAAGCTGAATTCGCTTTCAAGGTCTGTCTGTTCTGAGCTTCCCGACCTTAAAACCGTAAGAAACAGAATAAATGCGGTCTTTGAAGAAAAGAGGGCAGTTCATCCTTCTGTTCTGCTCGGATATATGCTGTCAGCGGCGGCTTTCGCCGTGTTTTTCGGCGGCACACTTTTCGATGCGCTTGCAACGGTTCCTATTTCCGCAGTGCAGTTTACTCTTGACACGCTGATAAAAAGAAAAGGCGTAAACCGCATACTTTTCACTGTTATACCATCAGCCATAAGCGGTGTTATGGCAATAGGCTTCACCCGTCTTGTTCCCTTCTTGAATCAGGACAAAATAATTATCGGCTGCATTATGCCGCTTATACCCGGCTTGCAGCTTACAAACAGTCTGCGTGAAATGTTCTGCGGCGACACAATGTCCGGCTTTATCAGGCTGCTTGAAGCGCTGATGATTTCTGTTGCCATTGCACTCGGCTTCGCCGTTCCGCTGATTATTTTCGGAGGTTTAAGAGGATGAAGGAATTTCTTATAATCGCCATTTCAGGCGCGGTGGGAACAGCCGGCTTTGCGCTGCTGTTCCGTATCAACAAAAAAAGGCTGCCATTTGCGATACTCGGAGGTATGCTGTGCAGCATAATATACCTTATAATGACAAAATTCTGCCCGTATGAATTTGTGCAGATGATGGTGCCGTCCGCGTTTGCTACGGCGTATGCGGAAGTATTCGCGCGTATTCTCAAAGCACCGTCTTCAACCCTCCTTGTTCCGTCAATAATAGTTCTCGTTCCCGGCAAAAGCCTGTATTATACGATGAACCATGTTGTCGCATGGGACACGGAAAGCTTTTCTCAGACAGCTTATCTGACAATTGAGCTTGCAGGAGGCATCGCGGCAGGTATCATGCTCGTTTCAGCCGTTGTATATCATATGGTTGAACGGAAAAACCGCAAAAAAATACTTGCCGAAATATCCGAAAAGCACATAAAGCCGTAAAAAACTATTGTTTTTTTCACAATTATCGTGTATAATGTTTAATCAATATTTACTTCTGAAAGGAGAACAATCCTGATGGATGACCCGGGAGCCGCGGACAGTATTGTAAATCTGTTGACCATGGCGGCAGAACAGGCGCAAATCAGCGCATATTCTATTATCATTAAGCTGGTACTTCTTTTCGTTCTCATTCTTGTAAACGCGTTTTTCGCTATGAGCGAAATTGCGGTAATATCCCTTAACGACAATGCCATAGAAAAGATGGCGGAGGAGGGAAACAAAAAGGCAAAACAGATTGTAAGGCTCACCAAGGACAAAAGCAACTTTCTTTCCACCATACAGATAGGCGTTACGCTGGCGGGCTTTCTGACGAGTGCGTCCGCTTCGCAGAGCTTTGCGGCAATTCTTACGGGCGCAATTATGAAAATCAATCCGAGCCTTAACGAATCGCTGATAAACGGCGTTTCCGTTGTTGTCATTACCCTTGTGATGTCTTATTTTTCCCTTGTTTTAGGTGAGCTTGCGCCCAAGCGCATGGCAATGCAAAAGCCTGAAAAAATCTCCTTTGCCGTGGTTGCGCCTCTGCTTTTCACGGCGAAAATCACAAAACCGTTTGTGAAGCTGCTTTCAGCCTCCACAAATCTTGTGGTGCGCCTTTTCGGCTTTGACCCCAATGCCGATGAAGAAAATGTGACCGAAGAGGAAATACGCATTATGGTTGATGTGGGTGAGGAAAAGGGCGTTATCGAAAATATTCAGAAGGAAATGATTAACAATATTTTCGAGTTTGACGATATTGACGCGGCAAGCATTATGACCCACCGCACGGACATGGTAGCCGCAGAAGACACGGACTCACTTTCCGATATAGTCAAGCTTTCCATAGAAAACGGCTGCTCGAGAATACCCGTTTACCATGAGGATATAGACAACATCGTGGGTGTGGTTTACATCAAGGATTTGCTGAAATATATTCCCACCTCCCTGCCGGACGGACAGGGACCGCTTGATGTTATGCGCAAGGCGTACTATGTTCCCACCACGAAAAACTGCGGTGAGCTGTTCACGGAAATGACGGCGAACCATATGCAGATGGCAATTGTTGTGGATGAATACGGCGGCACGGCGGGACTTGTGACAATGGAAGACCTGCTTGAGGCGATTGTCGGCAACATCCAGGATGAATACGACAACGAGGACGAGGAAATCGTTGAAATCAGCGATAACGAGTTCACCGTTGACGGACTGACGAATATTGACGAGGTAAACGAGCTTGTGGGTGAAAAAATCCCCGAGGGCGATTACGACACATTAGGCGGCTTTCTTATAAGCAGGCTCGGCTTTCTGCCCAGTGACGGACAGATGAATGTTGTTGAATTTGAAAACCTCACCTTCACAATCCTCAATGTTGAAGAGCGCAGAATAGGCAAGGTAAAGGTTGTTATTTCCCCCGTTGAGGATACCGATGAGGAAGAAGACGATTAAATGGCAGAGGTAAGAATTAAGAGGGATGAGTTGTGGAAATACGCAGGCTGACGGCGGAGGATTATGTGCAGCACAATAAAGTCGCTTCACAGTCCTTCATCTACGAATGTAACATTTATGAAGACAAAGAGCTGCCGGGCGAAATTATGCTCGGCGCTTTTCAAAACGGCGTGCTCACCGCCGACATGGAAATATATAACCGGCTCTGTAATTTTGACGGCGGTTTTCTTTCCTGCGCCGCAGTGGGCGGTGTTGCCTCCAAGCCGGAATACAGAAGCATGGGCGCGGTCAGACGGTTGTTTTCAGACCTTTTCGCCGGAAACAACCTCAATTTCAAGCCCGAAATCAGCATACTTTATCCGTTTTCAGAGGGGTATTACCGAAAATTCGGTTACGGCAGTGCCGGATATTCGGTATCTCTTACCGTACCGTTTACGGAGCTTTCGGAAATGCCGAAAAACACGGATGTTGTTTTGTTTGAGGGAAAAGACGAAAATATGCTGCTTTCACTTTACAACAAAGCCGCTTTGAAAAACAGTCTTTCATTTGTACGCGGGGACTGCCGGGATTTTTCCGCACAGCCATATGCAAAAGCCGAATATACATATATTCATAAAGATGAGCTTGGTGTATACGACGCTTACGCAACATATACGGTCGACCGCAAAACCGGCCGTGTGTGCGTAAAGGAGCTCAATTTCACCGGCAGAGAAGGGCTGCGCGGTATACTGGGCTTTCTGCGCTGCTATGAGGGCAATCAGTCGGAAATTATGTTTTGTGCTCTGCCCGGCGATTCCCCGGTTTTCACCTGTCTCAAGGGCGCGGTTCATTATTCATGCAGCCGTTCATCAGTCGGCGCGGTGAGAATACTTGACGCTTTTTCCGTGCTGAAAAAGAAAAAATATCCGTCAGGCAGCGGCGGCTTCACTCTTAAAAT
>JAKSQS010000076.1 GCA_024404055.1 Clostridia bacterium
AGCGCATAGGAAGTTCTCCTTTCGGGGAGTACTTCCCTATTCTGCCACATCTTTTGCAGATTGTCACGGGTCAATTTTATTTTCAAGCGGAAAAACGCCGCTATCCCAAACGACAAGCAAAGTGCCGTTTTCCACCGTAACAACACTTTCATCGGTGCTGAACCAGAACACATCCTTATAAGTGGCTTTTTCGGGCTCAACAGTCGCTTCAAGAGTCCTTTGGTCTCCTGTCTTCAGCGAAAGCTCCTTTTCGGAAAGCTTAACACTTTCAGCAGGAACACGGACATAAAACAGGCATTCATCCGTATAGGTAACGCCGTTATAGGTGTAGCTTCCCGTAACCGTAACAGGCTTGTCGCTGACACTTCTGCCCTTGAAAAAGCCCTTTTCATCAACGGTGAGCACGCTTTCATCGGATGATGTCCACAGAACCTTTATATTCTGAACGGATTCATCGGAAACAACCCGCTTGTTGATTTCGTCCGAATCGCCCTTTTCTATAAAATATTCATCCTTTGCAATTTCAAAGGAAACACGCGTAAACCTGTATTCCTCGGATATATCAGCTTCAAAGCTTATGTCCTGCTTTCCGTAAGGTGCAAGCTCGCCTGTGAACTGTGCCGTGAGTGAAACAAGGCATTTCCTGTCAAACACAAGCCTTTCAAGTCTGCGGCATTCTGCGCCTTCTTTAAGGAAGCGTGAAATATATGCCGTAACCGTGAATCCGCCGTACTCAATATCAACATCGGATATATCGGCAGCCGTGCTGAACAGCTCAACCGCCCCGTCGCGAAGCTCGTCTGCATCGTCAAGGTCAAAAACAGCCATAACCGGGGAGGATGAAATTTTATCAAACGGAACAGCGTCAAAGCTTATTTTTGCTATGAGCTCAGTTTCGTTATCCTCATTGAGCTCCAGTTGTGTTTTGCCGAGTCCTGCGAAAACAGCACTCATATCCGGGATATATGAGGAAAAATCCTCACCGTAAGCACTGTCACAGTCATTTTTTTCGTATAAACCGGACAGCTTATCCTCAATACCGCTCTTTACAAAGCCGAAAAAACGCTGTGCATCAACATTTTCCGCTTCAACCTTTATGCTTTCATCGGGTATGGAAACACGGTTTCTGCGCTCAACCTTTACAGAGGCATAATTCTCCGTATCGGCAACAAGAGCCGCAAGCTCACTGCCGAAGGAAACGGCGGAAAGGTCCGGCTTTCCAAGCGGCTCAGCCGGAAGAGCCTCACTGCCTTCATAGCTCAATATGTATTTCGCGCCGAAGACCGTGCCGAAAACGAACAGAGCAATCAAAAACACGGTTACACCGGCAAAAATCAGCTTTTTACGCTTTTGATTTGAGTCCAGCTTTTCTATTTTACGCAGTCTTTCCTGCTCCTCGGCGGAAAGTCCGGAAAGGATTTCTTTTTCATCCATTGCTTTCACCCTCCCCTTCCATCTGATACGCACCTTTTATAAGATTCTCTCTCTGCGCCTTTTCCTCGGCGGTTTCGCATATAGGCGCGGGAATATCCATAAGCGCAACTTCGCCTTTTTTATATTTTTTGTAATAGTCGGCGCGAAGCTCATCCCCTTCTTTAAACTCGTAAACCGGAGGATTTTTGATTCCCAATATGCCGCATACGGCTGCAAAAGCGAAAAACAATATCGGAACCAGAAACAGGATGTTTGAGGATGCAGACATTATCTGCGAGCCCTCGGCGCATTTTACAGCCGATGAGCAGAAAATTTTCGCCCCTGCCGTTCCCGCAATTCCGAGAACGGAGAAAACGGCAACGGACACGCCTGAACGCTTATTTCCCGTGAAGCACAGCAGCTCCGAAAGGAGGACTGCAACCGCGCACAGGGCGGCAGCGGCAAAGAATATCATGGCGTTTGAAAGTGCCGCGGCGGCAGACGCGAAAACGGGAGCGTCACTGAAAAAACCGAGCTCACCGTAGCCGCCGCCCATGAAGGCGTTATACACCATATCAAGCGCCCAGAAGGTTATCTTCTTTCCGTACATTGCCGTTTCAACCGAAAAGCTGCCGAACGGAATGAAAAGACCGGCAAGAGGAAGAATACAGGCGGCAATTTTCATTTTCTGCACAAGTCCCGAGATAAATGCTTTTTTCACTTTTTCAAGGAAAACGCGAAAGGAACCGACGGACATTTCAGCTATACGCCTGTCTTTTTCAAACTGCTGCTCAAACGAGCCGAACACAATGTTTGTTCCGCAATACGGACAATATTGTGAAATATGCCATATGTGAAGCTTCTTTTTACACTTGGGACAATTTGCCATATTTAACCGCCTTTCTTTTTTTACATTATCCTTGTTCCGGCAGGAACAATATCATCAACAAATATAACCTGACAGCCGCACGCACCGTTGGTGGCGGCAAGCAGCATACCCTGACTTGTAACGCCTGTAATTCTTGCCGGTTCAAGGTTTGCGACAACGATTATCTTCTTTCCGACAAGCTCATCACAGGTATAGTCATGCTTAATGGAGGAAACGATTATTCTTTCCCCGATTCCGTCGTCAAGCGTCAGCTTTAAGCAGTTATTGGACTTTCTGATTTCCTGTGCCTTTACGATTTTGCATACGCGCAGGTCTGTTTTCTTAAATCCGTCAATGGAAACAGTATCGGTAAGCACGGGAGCTACCGGGTCGGGCTCACCGTATACCTTTTCTTCCTTCTTTTCCTCAACCGGCTGTGCCGCTGCCTGCTCCGCCTTGATTTCATCCTCCGTCTTCGGAGTGGAAAAGTCAAGCAGTGAAACATACCTTGCCGGGTCTATGGCAAAAAGGAAAAGATAAAGTCTCGGTCCCTTCTCCTTGTCTATGAGAAGCTTATAAACCGCCTTGAAAAATTCGCCCTGTATTTTTTTCAGTGCCTTTTCATCAAGATCAAAGCCGTAAACCTCCTTGGGTATATCGTAAAGCTTTGTGCTTAACTCATCAAGGGTATAGCCGCCGCCAGCGATATAGTCGTGAAGCTTTGCGATTTCAGCCCTTGCGCCGTCGTCAAGAGTTTCAAAAACCTCCCAGTTTCTGCCCTCTCTCAATCTGTTAACGCTTTCGGGTGAACAGGTTTCAAGCCAGTATTTCGCCCTTTCAAGTCGGGAGCTGAACTGCTCATATTTATACGGAGTGCCGATTTTTTCAAATACCGTCTCAAGCATGGGCACATTAAAGTCAACCACACTGCCAAGCTGAACGAGAAGACCCATCGGCACGGTTTCAGGCGTTGTGTCCCCTACTGCCGTATTATACATAATTGCCTTATGCGCATCGCTTGCGGTGCCGTCCTTCACGGCTGTCAGCATTTTGTCGAACTCAAAATACTGCCTTAATATCCCGTCGTCAAAGCAGAAATCAAACGCCTTAAGCGGCTCCGTCCTTGAATACAGCCAGAGAATTACCTCGGGCTCGTAAATTTTGAGAAGGGTTTCAGGGGTAAGGTTCAGTCCCGATGAGCCGGACATTTTGCCCGTTGCGCCCTTTATGCCGATAAACTCATATCCCTGAAACAGCGGCGGCTCATAGCCGAAAATTGCCTTTGCAATATCCTTGCTGGTGTCATAACTGCCGTTAGGGCTTGCGTGGTCCTTTCCGCCCGGCTCAAAATCAACGCCCTCATACATCCAGCGCATGGGCCAGTCGATTTTCCATGCAAGCTTGCAGTTGAAGTCCTTTGTAAAATCAAACACGCCGTGATGACCGCAGGCACATGAATATTCGGCAACTGTGCATTCTTCATTAAGTGATGTGATTTTCGTGGTATCCTTTCCGCATTCGGGACAGTAAATGCTGACAGGATAATATGCCTCTCTTTCGCCCTCCTGCGCCGCCTGTGTGCGGTGAGAATCAAGAATATCGAAAATCTCGCCGCGCTTTTTCAGCGCAAGCAGCACATTTTCAACATATTTTCCGCTGCGGTACATTTCCGCCTGATGTCGGTAATCCATTTCAATGCCGAATTTAACGATAGATTCTTCAAATTCCTTTTCAAAATATTCGGCATAGGTTTTCGCGTCACTGTCCTTAAAAGGATTTCTGACATCAACATACGGACAGCCGATGTATTTTTCCATATCTCCGTCCACCGCGGCAACATTCACGGGGATTTTTCTCACCCTGTCAAACTCATCCCATGAAAAAAGCAGCTTTGCCTTTTTTCCCATTTTGCGAAGGGCTCGAACAACAAAATAGCTTGTTGCTATATCGCGGAAATTTCCTATATGGATAGAGCCGGACGGGCTGATGCCTGCGGCACACACATATTCTTCTTTATTCGGGTTGCGCTTGACGATTTGCGCGGCAATTTCTTCAGACCAATGCATAATTTCTCCTCCGTTTTGTCCTTAATTGTATAATCAATTAATTATATAATACAGTGCAATAATTGTCAAGAAAAAGCGGTTTTCTTTGCAATCGCTGTAAAGAAAACCGCGCCTTATACAATATTTTATCTTATTTATCCAGAAGGTCTCTGATTTCAGTAAGAAGCTTAACCTCGTCGCTGGGCTCCGGGTCGGGCTCGGGCTCTTCCTCTTTCTTCTTACGGAACGCATTGATAATTTTTACAATGCTGAAAATCACAATGGCAACAAGCAGGAAGTTGATTACATTCTGGATGAAGGAACCGTAAGCGATAACAGCCTGCTGCTCAAGTCCTTCCCTCATGGGCATATAAGCCTTGAAATCGGTAAAGTTGATACCGCCGATAAGCCAGCCGATGAACGGCATAACCACATCATTGACCAGGGAATTAACAATAGCGGTAAACGCACCGCCGATGATAACACCGACTGCAAGGTCAATTACATTTCCTCTTGAAATAAACTCTTTAAATTCCGCAATAATTTTTTTCATTGCTTTTTCCGTGCGCTGAAACGCACTTTTTCCTTTCGTATAAAATTACGCTGTCAGTATATCACAAGGATTTACTTTTTTCAATAAAAAAGTAAATTTATTTAAGTCATAAATTTCATAACTTTCATACAAATCACGCTAGCGTGACACGGATTTTGTGTCATTTCGGGATGGTTTTTAATGACATAAATGTTCTTTGTTACGAACGGGTTAAAACACACCGAAAATATCATTTCCGTTTTCAAAATCGATAATTCGCGGACTTTTACACTGTGAATTATCAATCATTTTTTCTATTCTGTCTTTTATGGCTATATCAATAAATTTTTCCGGGTCGATTCCTCTCAACTCGAAGAACATCAGCGGTGACGAATCGAATCTTGCGCCTATTCCATACAGCACTGCCGCTACATGCTTACACATGATTGCCCAGTCCGGACAACTGCACATGAAGGATATTTCTTTAGGAGCCGGGAACAAGCCTGAGTCCGAATCGGTGAACAGCTCTTTGAGCTCCTGCGGAAAATTACCCTTGAGAAGCTCTTCAAGACTTTCTATTTTTCGGGTGCAGCGTGCTATGACGCTTTGACATTTTTCCTCGGAAAGAGGGCTTATTCTTATTTCGACCTTGTACGGAGCTTTCCGGCTTCCCTGAACCCTTGCCGAAACCCTGCCTTTTTCTATTTTCAGGTCAATTACCGTACCTGCCCTTACATAGCGTTTTCCTCGGGCTATCCGATTTTCAAAATCAGCGTACTGTTCAAGATTATCACACCATTTCTGTCCCCACCAGCTATTGACGATTTTTCTGCCCTCAATAATTACAGGCTCAGGTTGCTTGCCCTTTTTTCTTTCCTTGGCAACGGTGTTCCTTGTGTTTTGTTTAAGCTGAGAGATTTCCGGCTGTGAAAAATTTCCGTTGTCCCAATATCTTGCACTCATTTTTATCCTCCTCAAATCTCAAGCTTCATCATTGACATAAGCTCACTGTTGCTCATTTCAGTCAGGCTCTTTTCAACTGCCGAGCCTATCACATTTTCGGAAAGCTCTTTCTTTGATTCAATCAGAGCGTCGATTTTTTCTTCAATTGTTCCGGTACAGACAAGCTTATGTACAATTACATTGTTTTTCTGTCCTATGCGGTATGCTCTGTCAGTCGCCTGATTTTCGACGGCAGGGTTCCACCATCTGTCAAAATGAATAACATGGGATGCTTTTGTGAGATTTAATCCCGTGCCGCCTGCCTTAACGGACAGCACCATATACGGAACATATTCGCTGCTTTGGAATTTTTCAACAGCTTGGTTACGCTCCTTTACACTCATTGAGCCGTGAAGAACTACTCCGCGGCAATGGAATATTTCAGAAAGATAAAGGTCAAGATACGGTATTATCTCTTTAAACTGCGTAAATACAAGCACCCGTTCACGCTTTTCATATATTGTTTCGCATATATCGCCCAAAAGCAGGAATTTTCCGCTGTCTTTCGGATTAAAGCTCTCCTGCCCGAGATACTGGTCGGGGTGATTGCATATCTGTTTAAGCTTTACAAGAGAAGAAAGAATCAGCCCTTTTCTCTCTATACCGTCTGCCGAATCGAGAATTGCCGCGATTTGGGAGACATATTTTCTGTACAGAACTATCTGCTTTTTTGAAAGCTCTACCGAATCCACCTGTTCAAGCTTATCGGGAAGATCTGAAATAATGTTTTTGTCTGTCTTGACGCGTCTGAGCATAAAAGGGGATATCATGTTTTTAAGCTTTGCATACCCCTCAGGATGAGCATCAAGACTTTTGCAGAAATCGCGGAACTGAACGGATGTTCCGAGAAGGCCCTTATCAAGAAAATCAAATATCGACCACAGATTCGTCAGGTTGTTTTCAATCGGGGTACCGGTCATAGCAATACGCATACCGCTTTGAAGCTTTTTTATTTGCTTTGTCTGTTTTGTTCCGGGATTTTTTATTGCCTGAGCTTCATCACATATCACGCAATCCCATTTGAATTCGGTTAGCTTTTCTGTTCGCGCCGCCATGCCATAGGTGGTAATATTGAGGAACGAAAGCTCGCTTTCGTCAATAAAAGAAAGTTCCTCGGAGCTTATCCCGTGAAGAATTGTCAAGGGCATATCGGGAGCAAATTTATCTTTTTCCTTTTTCCAGTTGCCTATGAGAGAGGCAGGTACGATAAGAAGTATATGCGAATCGGGTTTATTTTTCCACATATGTTCAAGAAAAGCCAATACCTGCACCGTTTTTCCGAGACCCATGTCATCAGCAAGGCAACAGCCGAAGCCCAAAGCTGACATACTGTCAAGCCATGTGCAGCCGGTTTTTTGGTACGGACGCAGCTTTGCCTTAAATGACCTCGGAACAGAGACCTGCTTCACCTTTGCCGGCTCTCTGAGCTTTACAAGCAGGTTGTTGAGCCATTCACCGTTGGTTATGAGAGCACCTATATCGGGAGAAATTTTCTCATCGTCAACCTCCATTCTCAGTGCCTGAATAAGGGTGATGCTGCCGTCATATTTTTTCATATTATCAAGAAGGCTTTGAAGTCTCTGCCTGTTGACCGCGACCCAGCGTCCCTTGAGCATAGCCAAGCCGTTTGTCTGTTCCAAAAGATCGGCTATTTCTTTATCACTCAGCTCTTCACCGCAAAATGTCAGTGACGGAACCATATCAATTACCGAGTTCATGCCGACATACGACGGCTTTTTGCCGCCGAGGGTGATATTGAGGTCAATATTTCCCTTATAGCTCTTTTTCCACCAGTTCGGTATGCGGAAAACGATGCCGCTGTCTTCAATCTGCTGTGCGCTGCATAAAAGCTCATATGCCTCCTGAGCTGTCAGTCTCAGTGGATAGAACATTTCTCCGCTTTCAACAAATTGCGCTATAAGCGGAGAAACCTCCGAAGCTTTATTAAGACATGAAAGAAGGTTCAGAAGCTTCTCTTTTTCCGTTTCATATTCAGTCAGCGCATACTTTAAGGGAAGATGCCGTATGCCGCCGTTTTCATCTTTTGTTGCATATGTGGCAAGAAACGCAAAAGGAAAATCAGGTTCATTCTTATTTTCCACAAGATGAAAAAAGACCCTCTCTGCCGCTTTTAAATGCTGACTTTTTCCGGCAAGGTACATCTGCACCGTGCCGTTGAAGGCTCTTATTTCATCACGGAAAATCCGTGAAAATTCGCTGTAAATATGAATTATCCAATCCTCGTTGACATATTCTGTCCCCGGTACAAACGGCAGGCAGCCGAGGAGCTTTTTTATCCTGTCGGAATCCGGAACTATATCTGTGTTCTCCCTTGAAATTTCAAGTCCGGGAAGTGATGTTAAATCCTGCAAAAACATATCGGCAAGATTATACAGATATATTCCGGCGGCATCAAGAAAATCGGGCTTTTCTTTGAACCCGGCATTGTATATTGCAAATAAAGGCTCTTTTGTTACAAAAGAGGCAAATTCGGCAATACTCTCATCGCTATTTGTATAGGTTGTATCAAGCTGAAAACCGTAACGGTTGAAGATAAAATGGAGTTTTTCTTTTGCAGCAGCCATAATAAACATCCTTTTTTAAGAGATTGCTTAATATTATATCATAAACAGAAAAAAATGTTATAAGTTTCAAAAATAATTTTCGGAAAATCTTCATATTTCTATTCAGTTTTATTATTTTCTGTTACTCCGATACGCCTGCCGGTGCGAAAGCTTACGCGATTATTTATTCCCCGGTTAAAACGGCTAAAGCCGAAAGCAAAAATGCCGGACAGTATTTTACAGCCTTGCTCAAAAATATGAACCGCTGACGCCGGATTACCGGGCGCTTCCCCTTTAACTTAGCGTGACACACTAACTGAAAAGTGATAGGTAAAAGGTAAGAAGTAATAGAATATAATTCAAAAAAATTATCGGTGTGCTGTCAGCACACCGATAATAATCAGTCAACAATGATTTCGCCCATAAGTCCGGGTGTCGCAAATGCCGCGTTGGACTCGTCGGTATCAATATGCATTGCAAGCGCGTACTTGGGGCTTACTCTTACAACAACATCACCGAAAACAAGGCTTCTGCCGTCGGTATCAAGCTTAACGGAAACAATCTGCTTGTCCGCAACACCGTATTTTTCGGCATCCTCAGGTGTCATATGAATATGTCTTTTTGCAACGATAACTCCTTCGCTGATTTCAACCTCACCCTTGGGGCCGACGATTTTGCACGCGCCTGAGCCTGCAATGTCAGCGGACTCTCTTACGGGAGCCTTAACGCCGATTGAACGCGCATCAGAAGCTGAAAGCTCAACCTGTGTTTCGGGACGGATAGGTCCTAAAATTGACACTGCCGGGAAGCTGCTCTTGGGTCCGATAACCTGAACCCTTTCTTCGCACGCAAACTGTCCGGGCTGTGAAAGAGCCTTTTTAAAGGTAAGCTCATATCCCTCACCGTAAAGTATATCAAGAGCGTCACGGGTAACAGGAACATGTCTTACGGATGTTTCAACAAGTACGGGTCTTTCCATTTATTATTCCTCCAAATATTTAATACGGTTTAATATTTTACACCTTTTTTTTATTATTTGCAATATTATATTTGCAAATATGCGTATACATATGGTATACTTTTTATAAAGAAGGTGATAAAATACCCGACGCGTGGGAAGAGCTTGAAAAAAAATGCCTTACCTGTACAGACTGTCCTCTCGGGCAGACGAGGACAAAGCTCGTGTTCGGTGTAGGCAACAA
>JAKSQS010000077.1 GCA_024404055.1 Clostridia bacterium
CGTTGCCATGCTGCCCACAATGTTTACCACCGTTGCAAGCTTTAATATCTCCGCACCGTATACGCTTTCACCGTAAAACAGGGTATAAACAGGGGAGGAAAGAAGTATAAGTCCGGCGGCAAGCGGCATGGAAATGAGCAAAAACGCGCTTAATGCCTGATTGAGTGTTGCATTCACATCGTCCATTTTTCCGTCCGTTCTTTTCTGCGCGAGATGCGGACAAATGCTGTTTGTGATACCCATGGAAAGCGCGGTGATAATCCTGCAGATTTTCGGTATCCATGTGGACGCAATGCTTGCGATTTCCTGTGTATCCATGTCGGTATAGCCGATGTTATGAAGTCCCGTAAGTATCATTTTCATATCCACAATGCTGTAAACACTGTTTGAAATGGAAATAATGACAATCGTAATGCAGTATGAAAAAACCTTTTCGGCAATTTCGCGGTTGGATGCCACAGCCTCATTTTCGTCAGCGTCCAGAAAAAATATTTCTCTGCTGTTTTTTGTCTTTATCCGCAGATAAAGATAGGCGCAGGCGGCACCGGCGGTGGCTCCGAGCAATGCCGTGCAAACTCCGTAAACCGTGTTCTTGCCCATAAGCTTTCTCGCGGTGTATGAGCCGGCGAGGACAACCGCTATTCTGACAAGCTGTTCAATAACCTGACTTGCGGACGGCTCCGCCATGATTTTATGCCCCTGCAAATAACCCCTTTTGAGGCTTAAAAACGGCACAATCAGCAGACAGAAGGAAATTGCCCTGACACCGAGTGCGATTTCATCCGGCGTTACCCCCTGTGTCATATCCTTAAGGAAATACGCGCCGATGCTTTTTGCGAATATCTGCATAACGAGGAAACAGGTCAGCGAAACTGCGGAGATGAATTTCAGCGTCAGCGAATAGGTCTTTTCTTTTGAATGTATCATTCCCTTGGCGTTGTATTCGCTTATGACAATGCTGACGGCAATGGGTATGCCCGAGGTGGAAATTTCCAGAAACAGGGAATAGATATTATATGCGCATGAATATATAACACCGCCGCGGTCGCCGATTATATCGTAAAAGGGGATACTGTAAAGCGCGCCCATCACTTTGGCGGCGAGAATGGCGATATAGGCGAACATTGCCCCTTCAAGAAAGCTGTTTTTCCTTAATTTACCTTTCACTTTTTATGCCTCTTTAAATCGTATTCCTAATAAGTTTATAATATTTTTGCGTTTAAGTCAATGCATATCCGCACTTTTTTATAATTACTTACAGGCTTATTGAAAAAAACGGAGAATAAAAAAATAAATCGGATTTTTATAAAAAAATTTAATTTAGGGCTTGATTTTTCTTAAATGATTCTGTATAATAACCGGGTAATCAGAAACGGAGAGTTGTCCGAGCTGGTCGAAGGAGCACGATTGGAAATCGTGTAAACGGCTAAAACTGTTTCGTGGGTTCGAATCCCATGCTCTCCGCCAAAAATCCCCGAAAAGCTTGATAAATCAAGCTTCCCGGGGATTTCTTTTCATCTTTTTTCTCGTTTTTGGCAATTCATATTCTTTCATAATTTTTCATTATTTTTCACATTTAATAACACAAAAATAACACACCTTTTTTGACCATAAAACCAACACCGTAAATCAAACGAGGCTCCCTTCCGGGAGCCCCTTCTCATTCTCACCTTTCAATCCCTTCAGATACTCGTCAATCCACACCGTCCGCCCGTTCTTATACCTGCGGAAATGTCCTCTCACAGAGAAAACCCCCTCCGTGCGGCGCAGCTTCCGCAGATTATTGCAACCAAGGGCTGCACGCGCGAGGCACTGGCAAACTACTTATCGTAAGATGGGCTTAACATGGTCATGGATAAAAATGAGATTGTTTACCGCTGGGAGCACGGAGCGAAATCACCTATGGAAATGGTTAAAATTTTGTCGCAGCTGAACGACTGCACGGAAAAAGAAATTGTCACAATTCTTTTTTACGCGCGTAAGCTGAGCGGTCAGGGGATATTTCAGTACAGAAAAAGCGGAAAGCTTGACTGCACGGACGAAGAAGCCGCAGAGTTTGCAAAAGGCAAAGAGAATGAAAAGACCGGGAAGAACGGGACAGCGGACAGCTTGCCGGGAACGCAATGCTCTCCCCTACGGAAAAAGGCCGGGAAAGAGGACAGTGCCAAACAGAGAACCGTCCCCTGTTTGGATATCAATAAAACGCGCTATTAACTGTTGATTATTTTTAAAAGAAAGCATATAATTAACCTAAATTGGAGGTTATGATATGAAAAACATTGAAAAAATTACTGGCGCTGATAGGATTAATATTTTAGGAAGACTTCTTGATAGCAAGTTCAGTATAGACGAAGTTGCTTCAATCTGTAAAAAAATAGCTAAATATATCATCGACACAAAACATAATGCTACTGTTTCAAAGCAAAGCAACGAAGAAAACTATAACAAATATATTTTCACAATTGACGGAATTGAATGTGTATTGATAAATTCAAAAAATATTGAAGAAAACAGATTGCATGAGAATTTTAAGAGAATGTTTACCATAAAAGGCGATGTGTCGTATAATGTAAAAACTATACAAGATCGAATTGAAGCATTTTGCAGAGTGCTTGTTCTCCTATATGATAAATCAAACAATGAATACTGCTTCATTCATTATACGGAGGACTGCTCATCTTATGAAGCAAAAGTTAATTACATTAAGCAACATTTATTTCCAAAAGCAGTAAGCGAAGCAAAGAAAATCTATCTTGATTTAGCTGATGAAGAAGAATTATTGCATATTGTTTATGGCGTTACAAGAGATGGTGATACAGACCGCCTTGCAATGATTAAATCACTCAAGTGGAAAGCTGTTGAGAATGCAAGCCCTATAGTTTTAGCTGACTATATCTCTATTGCAGACAATATATTGATGAAAGTTAGGCAGAATAGTTTACTGAATAATTATGTAAGTCATTTAACTGATGCTAATTTAGATACATTCAGGCAGTTTTTACAGATTTGTGTAGCAGATGTTTCTTCTGATTATAAAGTTACCATCAAGCCTGTTGTTTACTCTGTGTTATCTTTTATCAAAAAGGAAGTTACGAAAAGAGAAAACTTATTCACTTATTATGATATAATGCTTGATTTTCAGGAGTATTCATATTACAAAACATGTTCCCTTATTTCTGAAAGTAACGAGTATAGAATTGATTTTGAAAGTAAACTTTCAAAGAATCAGTACGGGAAAATTTCATTTATAGATGACTACATAATTAATAAAGAAGGTGATTTTAAGAATCCTCTTATCAGATTGGCTTTCTTATCGTTATTTTTAGCTAATAATTACAATACTCCTGATAGGTACTTTTCAGATATAAAGAAATATAGTAATTACTTAATAAAAAACAAAGTTTTGGTTAATACAAATACCGATCCATTTGTTGGAGCAATAATTTTAGGAGTAGGTGCTTTAATAAATTTACCAAATGATAAAAGATCAGAAGTAATCAGTTATCTATCTAATGTTGCAAAATGTTATGAAATCAGCAAGAGAGATTCACAAATATTAGCAGTAAGCATTTTGTCAGATTATTTATTACAACCGGATTTGAATATCTCTACTGAAGATAGAAATAGGATTTTCAAAATTGCGTTTTCTGAAACATCGTACAGAATTCAAACTTTAGATTATTTGGAGTTAAAGAATTATTACATTTCAGTTACCAAAAATAATGAAAACTGTTTTCAAGATATTATTCGCAATACTCACAAAGCGGCAATTGATTCATTTGAAAACCAGCCATTTTATTTTTTTCTTTATCACCATATATTCTCGAAAAGCGATAATTCATTTGAGAGTGAGATGTATAAAATTAGAAATGAAACATGGGAGAGCAAGATAGGAAAACAAATCATTAATCGTTTAGCTGTACATTTAAGCGAAATTCAAGCGATCAACGAAACGGAACTCAACATTAGTTTTGTTCTTGGATTTCAAGCGTTACTTTATTCCATTTCAAATATACACTTAAAGGAAAAATCGCAAGATATAGAAACACATTTTATTACTAAACTAACTCAATATTTTCCATTGATTATTAATTTGATGTTTTCTACTGACTATCTTTTAAGGTTAAATAACACTGAATATCAGAAATATTTATCAAACAATATTTCAGGAAAAGCAACTAATTTTGATTTGTATTTGCTTTGCGGTGCGTATAGGTTTACTTCAACCTCAATTTCCGTTGGTTACAAATGCAAACTTACCACGCAGCAAAAAGAATACTATTATCGTTGTTTACTTGCAGAAAAAGGACGATACAAAGTTCTTCTTTGTAGAATGTTATATGTTTATTCTGATTTCTTTGATGGTGGGAACACCGAATTGTTAAAAAGCACGTGTGCTTTGTTAAATTATTTGTCTGACTCTGACTTTTTGGAATATGATAATATAAATATTATTGCTTTGAAAAAACATATATTAAATAAAGGTACAATCCATTCGTCATCTGTTTGGTTTAGGAACATCAATTTTCTGTAAATTATTTCGCAAATATCAAACATCATGCAAATGTATCCGAACGATTTAATAAATAATATACGAATTGGATGAACAGTCAAGCGGCTTGCTGATTATTTGTTACTGAGAAGTTTATGGGTTTTAGGATAATAATATTGACCTTCCATTAAAAATGATGTACACTTTTATTAGTTCAAACGAACTAAATGACATTCGTGCACAGAAGTCAAATATTATTTCAAAGGAGAACTTAACATGAAAAAGTTCAGAAAAACGCTCGCTCTTCTTCTTGCAATCATCTCAATTGCAACAACAATGTTCGGATTTTCAATTCAGGCTTCGGCTGCATCTTACAATCCTTCTGCTGCGGCATCATATGCTCTGAAATACTGGAATAATTACAATAGTTCTTATTCTAACTATAATTCCATAGGCGGAGACTGTGCCAATTTCGTCTCACAGTGCCTTCGTGCTGGCGGTCTTCCTATGGATGACAATTGGTATTGGTACTCTTATAATAACCATTCTGCAAGCTGGACAGGAGCTCTTTCTTTGAAAAAGTATCTTGTAGATCGTATGGGCTACAAACTGATTAAATCACCATCAGCTTCAGACCTCTCAGTTGGAGATGTATTATGGTATAATGAAGGAGATCATGTATCATTTGTCAGTGAAATTATTAATGGTCAGCCATATATTTGTGCTCATAACACTAACCTTCACACTCAAAATTGGCGTCAAGCAAGCTATTTTAGAAGCTGCGATGTAATAAAAATGAGCAGCAAATCATCTTCATCGTATTCTGTCGACAATTCGTATCCTGTTCCGTTTATAGCAAGAACTATTTCAACATCTAATGTTACTTGCTATAATTCTATCAACGGCTCTGTAGCGGGCTCAATTTATCCTTCTGATGACGTTATTATAAAGAAGGTATATAATGTGAACGGCACAAAGTGGATTGAAGGTTCTTGCCCGTGGGGAAGCAATGGTGCATACAAAACAATTTATGTGAAGTTAAATGTTTTCATAAACTCAAACAATTCCCCGGTGAAATTTACAGCTCCAAAGAAAACGGACACTTTTCTTCGCTCTAATGATACAGCGAAATGGGGTTGGATAGATTCGAAAGACGTTTGTTATAAGATTTACACAAACTCTGACAGAACATATGTAATTTATCCTGCCGGCAGTGGAAAATTAAGAGGCGCCTGGGCAAAAACAACATCGCTATCGGCAAGTCAACAGGGTTCGTATGTTGATGTATGGCTTTCTACCAGTAATGGAAGTTCAGAATACAAATCTCCGGTCACAGGCACACAATATAGAGCATGGTTTGCTATTCGAGGCAAAAATGACAACAAGCTTTATGATACTTATAGTAATAAAACTAACTATAAGTCAACCATCACCGTATATAATCCCGATGGAAGCAAAAATTTTGGTTACAGTTATGAGGGGTCATGCTATGATTGGATTCGCTTTACCCCAAAAATGCCGGGTTCTTATAGAATTCGCATCCAAGTATCCGGTTGCTTATCAGGTGATTATTCTGAATACGTTAATATAGGTTTATCCGCTCCTTCTTTAAGCTTAACATATAATAAAGCTGATAAAAAGATAACAAGTAAGGTATCCACAAGCTCTACCATTTCCTATTATCAAATATCATACTCTCGCCCGGGAAAAGATTATTCGGACAAGACATTGAATCTTGGTAAGACATATTCAATTACAAGTGTCAAAGCAAATACAAAGTATACAGTTAGGGTAAGAGCAGTTTATAAAACAGGTAACACGGTTTACTACAGCCCATACAAATATGTTTCAATAAACACATAAAATATATTCAATTTTATTTATAATAAGCTACGAAAAGAAGAACATGAGATGTGTTCTTCTTTTCGTTATTGGAGCATTTTTTAGTCAGTTGAAAAATCTCAACGCATCAACTCTTACCCCATTCTGAATAACTTCAAAATGACAATGCGGACCGGTTGAATAACCTGTTGAACCAACATCTGCATATTCCGTTAAATCAGTGCACTTAAACCGCTCGTTTTGTGCACGCGTTCCGCCGGAACCGTGCATTGATTCCGCTCAAATTGTGCAGAAAGACAAGGGGACGGTTCTATGTCTGGCTTCTCGTCTGTTTTTATTCCGTTTTATTCAAAAATTTTCGCTCAATTCCGTAGTTTTCCGGCACATTATTTCCGTGAATATGCTGTCACAAAAGGAACGATAAAACGAGACACAGAACCGTCCCTTTGTCTTACATTTTTGTTTCACCTGTTCTGCGACTGTAACGCTTTGTAACATTTCACTGTTACAGTCCTGCCGCGCTGTTGCCGCGCTGTTGCCGCGCTGTTGCCGCGCTGTTGCCGCACCTGTTGCTGCACTGTAACGCTTTTGCTCTCACTTTTTTTGCTGACGCGTTTCGCAGTCTGTATAATTCCGCAATTTTCATGTGTCATGCTTTATTCCTCCGTAAAAAGATATTCAAGGATATTAAAGCACTTTTTCAGGGAAAAATACAGTTCAGCACGGTGGTTTTTTCCGCTTTCACGGTAAAAGCTTAAGCCGTAATACATCCCGAATAAATGTGTTGAACAAGCGAATGCTTTACGGCATGAATTTAAACTTAAAAAGCAAGCCGTTTGCACTGATTTTTCAGTGCTTCGACTTGCTTTTTCCTTGGTGCTGCTGCATCACAGCCTCTTTTGACTATATTCCGGTGCTGAAGCTGCCGTTATATTTTCATTGCTACCTCGTAGGCTCTCCATATAACCGAGCGCAGATTGCCGATTGCGCGGCAGTCACCCACAAGATAAACATTTTTCTTTTCCTCTGCCAGCGGAGCCGGACGGTAGCCGACGCAGCTTATGACGGAATCACATTCAACCTCAAACAGCTTGCCGCTCTTGTCAGCGCATACGATACAGCCGTCCTTAACCTCCTTCAGTGCCGTTTCAAGATAAACCGGCACCTTGTTGAGTGCGAACCATTCACGCAGATATGACGAGTTGGCAAGGCACACGCCCTTCTGGCTGACAAGGTCGTCCTTCATTTCAACAATGGAAACCCTTTTGCCCTGAAGCGCAAGCTCATAGGCAATCTCGCAGCCTGTCAGACCGCCGCCGATAACCGCAACATTGTCTCCCACCTTCTTTGTGCCGTTAAGGAACTCGCAGCCCTCAACAGTCTTGTCAAAGCCGGGCATTTTGTTAAGGCGGATAGGTGTTGAGCCTGTGGCAATAATCACGGGTGCGTCACCAAACATGGAAATATCGCTTACATTGTCGTTATACATTATGTCAATGCCGAGCTTATCCATTTCTCTGCGATACCATGTCAGCAGGTCGCGCAGCTTGCCTTTATAGGACTCTGCGGATGCCGGAATAAATGTGCCGCCGAGAACATCGGTCTTTTCGTGGATAACGGGCTTGTGTCCTCTTAATTTGAGCACCCTTGCCGCCTCCATGCCGCCGATGCCGCCGCCGATGATGTGAACAACCTTCGGCTTTTTGGTCTTAACGATTTTGTGCTTGCTCCACTGCATTGTTTCCGCATTGACGGCACAGCGTGCAAGATGTGTGCTGTCTGACAGCTCCTGATCGTTGGGAACGCCCTTGTAATGGCACATATTGAAGCAGCCGTTATGGCAGAGAATACAGGGACGGATGTCCTCTTCTTTGCCGTTCATCAGCTTTGTAATCCACTCCTGGTCTGCAAGGAACGGACGCGCAAAGCCTGCGCCGTCAAGCTTGCCTGCCGCAACAGACTGTGCCGCCACTGCCGGGTCAAGTCTGCCCGCGCAAACAACAGGCTTATCTGTGAACTGCTTGATGTGCTCAACATCCGCAAGGTTGCAGTTTTCGGGCATATATACAGGAGGATGTGCCCAGTACCACGCATCATAAGTGCCGTTGTCGCAGTTGAACATATCATATCCCGCATCCGAAAGATACTTGATTGCCTTTTCGCTTTCTTCCATGTCTCTGCCGACTTCAACATATTCCTCGCCGGGGAGAGCACCCTGACGGCAGCCCTTTGTTTTGGAAACAACGGAATAACGCAGGGAAACAGGAAAATCCTTTCCGCATTCTCTCTTAATGGCTTTCACAATGTCAACCGCGAAGCGGTAACGGTTTTCAAAGCTGCCGCCGTATTCGTCCGTGCGCTTGTTAACATATTTCAGGGTGAACTGGTCAAGCAGATAACCCTCGTGAACCGCGTGAACCTCCACGCCGTCAACTCCGGCTTCCTTAAGCTTTCTTGCGCTTACGGCAAAAGCCTCAACAAAACGGTCAATCTCCTGCTTTGTCATTTCTCTTGAGGGAAGCTTGTCAGACCAGCGGTTTTCCGCTGCGGAAGCGGAAGCGGTTATTTTGTCAAGGTCCATAACGGGCTTGCTGACCTTGTTTACAACGGGGGTGTTATACAGCTTTTCCATAACCTCGCTTACGGTAAAGGAGCGGCCGAAGCCGGCTGTGAGCTGCACAAAAAGCTTTGCGCCCGTCTTATGAAATTCAGGCATCCACTTTGCAAGGTCTTTATACATCTTGTTGTTCTTGTCAAGCCACTGACCCATAATGGGGTTATATACGGGCTGACAGCCGGGAAGAACAAGACCGCAGTTGTTTTTTGCAACCTCCATAATGAATTTCGCGCCGGCTTTATCAAAATGGTTTATCTCCATCCAGCCGAAAAGATCTGTACCGCCCATGCTTGTGAGAACAAAGCGGTTTTTAATTTCGCAGTTGCCTATTTTCCACGGGGTAAACAGAGGCTCTAATTTCTTATCCATATTTATTTCTCCTTATTCAACGGTAACTGTGCCGTCCTCGGCAACCGTTATTTTCATATCGTCCTTCACATAATCAAGAAATTCCTGACCGAGGCAGTCAACAACAGGCATAGGACTGTCTGACCATACCGCGCCGAGCACCGCGCCTGCCGCCGCAAGGGAATCTATATGCTCCGAGAAAAGCAGACACGCCGGGCATTTGCCCATTGCCTTTGCCGTATAGAGAATCATGCCGCCTGTGG
>JAKSQS010000078.1 GCA_024404055.1 Clostridia bacterium
CGGTTTCTGCATCGAAATAAGCCGGCTCGTAAATACTTCTTTCGCGCAGAACGAATATTAATTATAACCGCTCCCGTCATCGTTTAGGAGCACCGGGGTTGCGGTGAAACGAAAAGCTTCATTGCAGCCCCGTTTTTTTCACAAATCAAATGATTATCCGCATTACGCTATCCGTAGGGGATGGCGTTCGACATCCCGTTCCACGGTAATTTTATATCAATGTTGTTTGAACAATCAATGCGTCAACGGTGCGTTAGGTATGCCGCACCCTGCGGATTTTACACAGCGGATAAACAAAAATCCCGGTTGGGCGCCTTCACTTAGGGAGCAATCGGTTTTGAATGGCTATAATCGCCTCATACTTGTTGAAAAGCCTTGAAATACGGAAGTATTCCCGCAGCTTTGCAACGGCGTCTGAAACGATTCTATCTCATTCAAAACTGCAAAGCATCTGAAAACAGCATTTTTTAGATGAAGAACAAGGAAAAAGCGGTCGACATACTGTCGTATGTTGACTGCTTTTGACGCAGTTATTCGCTAAAAGATGCGTTTTCAGACGATTTATCCCTAAGTGAAGGCGCCCTTCGATAATTTTTTGTTGTAACAGTCGCCGTAATGTGATATAATATTACAAACCATGAAAGGGGAGAATATTATGAGATACGGCATTTGTATCGGAATGGATAAAACGGCGGAAATCGAAAAGGCGGCAAAGCTCGGCTTTGACTACATAGAAACGGGCTTTTCCGGTCTCGGCAGGGGAGACGATGCGGAATTTGAGACTTTTAAAGCCTGTCTTGAAAGAAATAATATAAGGTGCGAGGCGTCAAACGGCTTTCTTCCCCGTGATTACAGAGTTACGGGAAAGGAAATTGACTTTGAAAAGCTTACCGCTTACATACAAAAAGGTATGGAGAGGGGTGCCGCCGTCGGACTGAAAACCGTTGTTTTCGGCTCAAGCGGAGCAAGAAATCTGGACAGTGACACGGATTATATAACGGGGTTCAGACAGCTTGCGGATTTTTTAAGGGAGACAGCCTGTCCCATAGCAGCCCGATACGGCATTACCGTGGTTACAGAGCCGCTGCGTCAGCAGGAAAGCAACATTATTAACACGGTTTGCGAAAGCGCGTGTCTTGCCGCTGCCTGCAAAAGCGCAAACGCGGGCGCGCTTGCGGATATATTCCATATGGAGGTTGAAAACGATTCCTTTGAAAATATAAAAAGGCTCAAGGGTTGTTTGTTACATTCCCATATTTCTTATCCGTATGAGAGAGACGGTCAAAAGCGCGTTTATCCGTCCGATGTGAATGAATATGACTATAAGGGCTTTATTGAAGCACTTGAATATGCCGGCTGCACACGCTGTTCGGTGGAAGCCGGAGTTATTGATTTTGACCGTGACGCGGCAGCGGCAATAAAGGTTCTGAAAAGCCTGTAAAGGCAAATTCAGATTAAAAATACATCTCCGTCGCGGCAGACCGCTGCGTTTTCGCCGAAGGCTGCATATACTCTCCGGCGTGCCGCTTCAATGTCGCGGACTATATAACCTCCGTTGTGGGTGAACAGCAGTCTGTTCACCTGCTTTTTTTCTTCTTTTATCACGCGGCAAATGTCTTCAATCTGATGGTGTCCCGTTTCAACAAAAAACGCGTCGCATTTTTCAGGCAGAATATTTTTCATGTCCTCTATGCGCATATCGCCGGAAAATACAACCGTTTTGCCCTCGCATTCTATCCTGAACGCATAGGATGAATATTTTCCGTCCTTTTTCGGCATATGGTTTGTGTGTACGGCTGTGACACGTATATCGCAGTTGTCGAATATCACACCGTCCGTGAAGCTGTGTACGGTATGCGTATATGCGGTTGAAAAATCTCCCTCCGTGTTTTTGAGAACCTGAAAAAATCCGTCAACAGTCTGCGTGAATGGGGCGAATATATCTATGTTGTCGTCTGATGTAAGCGGATGTCCTTTAACTATATCCACCTTTCGTATGTACCACAGCAGATTGCCCAGCCCGCCCACATGGTCCATATGCGTGTGGGTGATAAAAACAGCTTTGGTTTTCAGTAAATCAACACCCTTTAAATGCGCAGTATATCCGGCACATTCGCCCGCGTCAATGAAATAAACGCCGCTTTCCGTTTCAATTGCCGTTGAAACATGATGTGCGCCCTCAATAGGCTGTGTTCCGGCACAGGTGCCCGGTGTGTATATTTTCATAAATTATTACTCCGTAATGTTAAAAAATTCTTTCCACGCCTTGTCAGCGTAAAAACGGTGTCCCTGTTCTCCGAGAACATGGGCAATTTTATTTTCCGCTTTTGCGGCTGCATATATTTTTTTTGCCCGTTCATATTCGGCTTTTGCGCCTCCTATGGGGAAAATACCGTCCTCAATGCCCGAGACGATGACAAGAGGCTTCGGAGCCGCCATGCCGGCAATTTCCGCCATGTCAAAATATTCCGCTATATGCGGAATGTAATTGCATACGCAGTGGTTAAGCTCTCCTATGGAGTCCGCAAAGGTACAGAACGCGCATGATGGTATGGCGGCTTTTATCCTGTCTTCAAGCGCAAAGGCATAAAGCGTTGCGGTGCCGCCGCCGGAGTTGCCCATACAGTATATTTTTTCTGTGTCGCATACATTGTAAAATTCGTTTTGCAGTACATCTATGGCCTTCATAATGTCCCAGACCCTGCCGCCGATAAGTGTTCTTCCCGTAAGCAATGCGGTAAGCGCAGCCGAGTGACAGTCGGGACGGGGATTTCCGCCGCGTTCACCGAAGCAGCGCTGCTCAATTACAAGGGCGCAGATGCCCTTTTCCATGCACTGACAGGCAAAATCCCTGTCCCCGTTATTGATTTTCGGCTCGTCAATGTCATATTTCGGAGTTCCGAGGGATATGTGCATACCCGTGCCGTGCCCTTGCAGGCATATCATTACCGGCGGCTTTTGTGTTTTACTATTTTCGGGGATGAGAAGATAGCAGGGGACAACCGCGTCGGGCTCGCTTTCAAATGTAAACCTTATTTTTGTGAAATTTTCGTTTCGTTCGGTTTGCTCCGTTTTAAAGTGAAGTCCGTTATTTTTGTATTTTGCCATGCCGAGAAGCTCATACAGCTTTTCGCGGCTCTTCTTTTTCCATTCGGAAAAGCTTTCGCGGCTTTTATCAAATTCATAAGACGGCTTTGTGTTCAAAAGCACCGTGTATTCGGTGTAATGTGAATGTGTTTTATCCATACAGCTCAACTCCATTAATATTTTACAGTACATAATTTATCACACAAACGCACGGCAATTCAATAGGTGAAAGAAATAAAATTTGTTGCTGAAAAGCAGAAGAAGCTGCAACACAGCCTGCGTATTGTAATAACCGGGAGGATTTTTTCCTCCCGGTTTCTTTCACTCTATGTTCCCGATTTCTCAGCCGTTGAGAAGCTTGAAGTTCTCCTTATTTGTCTTATACATCTGTTTATAAACCTCAAAGCTCTTGTCGTAAACCGCTTTCACCGACTTATTTGGCTCATAGCGTTTGTCAGCCTTGATAAGCTTTTTTGCCTCGTCTATATCCTTGATAACGCCGAGACCTGCCGCAACAACAACAGCCGCGCCGACCGCACCGACATTCTGCGGAGAAGGTACTGTTTCAACCGCAACGCCCAGACAGTCAGCAAGAATCTGACAGGTTGAGGGAGCAAGGGCTCCGCCGCCGACAAAGCGGATAACGGAGGATGTTTCCGTTTTCTTCTGCTGTGTTTCAAGCATCCAGCGCATATGCAGACACACGCCTTCAATAACGGCGCGGCAAAGCTCACTTTTGCCTGTTTCAAGGCTGATGTTGAAGAACATGGCGCGTGAATTGGGGTCTTCAAACGGACAGCGGTTGCCGTGGAACCAAGGCGTGAAAATAACTCCGCCGCTGCCTGCGGGAACCTTGCTTATAACATCACACAGATATGTATAAAGGCTTGTGTAAAGGCTTTCCGGGTCTTCAGCCACATGCCGTTTTTTAAGATAAATGCCGATTTCATCAAGAGCAAGGTGATCTTTGACCCACTCAAGACACTTGCCGGCAGTTTCAAGCTCCGCAAAATAGTTGTAAAGTCCGGGCTGTGCGCCGACAATGGCTGCAATCATCGCACCGGTGTCAACCATATTCTTTTCCACAACGGTTGATACCCAGCCGGATGTGCCCATATATACATGGGTGTCGTGCAGACCGACGCTGCCGGCACCTACACCGATAAGAGACGCATCTCCGCCGCCGCCGAAAACGGGCGTTCCTGCTTTCAGTCCGAGCTCTGCCGCCGCCTTTTCCGTCAGTCCGCCCACCTTGTCGGTGGATTTGATTATTTTTGCGAGATGTTCTGTATTTACGCCGAGCATTTTGCACATTTCCTTGCTCCAGCAATGCTTGCCGTCACGCACATCATAAATAAGTGTTGCGAATGCGGAGTCCTCCGTCATAATAAATTCGCCCGTCATTCTTGCTATAAGTGCTTCCTTAACATCAAGCCATTTATATGCCTTTTTGAAATTATCGGGCTCGTTTTCTTCAACCCATTTGTATTTCCATACAGGGTCTTTAACACTGAGCGGTGCCGCGCCTGTGATTCTTAACGCTTTGAGAAGCTTGACAACATTGCCGCCCGCAACCTGCACACCGTATGCCATACCTTCCTTAAGCTGTTTTCTTGCACGCTGATCCATATAGCTCATCGCGGGGCGAACGGGAAGACCATCCTTTCCTACAAGAACCACTGCCTGCATCTGAGAGCAGAAGGAGATACCGTCAATTTTGTCAATTGATATGCCGGATTCTGCAATTACCTGCTTTGTGGTGCGGCACATACCGTCCCACCATTCGTTTGGATCCTGCTCCGCGCCGCCGTCCGGGAAAACATAAAGTCCGTAGCCCGCCATAGCGTCTGCCTTGAGAGTGATTTTTTCATCAATCTCAAAAAGGCAGGTTTTTACTCCCGTTGTACCGATGTCGTATGCAAGTGCGTATTTCATACTGTTATCCTTCCTTTCGCGGATACAATGCCGCTTTTATAAATTTAAGGGTATTATTTATAAGTATTTCATCATGCTCCAGAATTTCGCTGTCGGTATAAAGCTTAAGCCGCTGTGAATAGTAGTCGCAGGCAAATGAAAACTGCACGCTCATTATCAGATTGTCAACAAGAAATGCCGCAATGCGCGGGTCAATATCCTGTCGTATTTCGCCGCTTTCCTGCCCGTGTATAACCGCCTCGGTATACGCCTGCGCCGCCGCGTGCTCCGTTTCATATACAAGCTTTTCCACCAAAGCGGAATTTGTTTCGCTGGTTATGCAGTTGTACAGCTTTATAAGGGTCTGCTGCTTTCTTGAAAAATCAATGGCAGTGCGAATAAGCTTTTCAAGCTTATTCATCACATCATCGTCGCTTGCGTTCACTGCTTCTATAACCTGCTCAAGTGTGCTGACCCCCGAATGAACGGCGGTGAGAAAAAGGTCTGTCTTTGTACTGAAATATTTATAAAGTGAGCCCACGCTTACCTCTGCCTTTTTCGCGATGACATTGATATTAGCATTATCAAATCCGTAAGTGGCAAACTCATTTATGGCAGTTGAAAGAATGCGAAGCTGTTTTTCCTTCGGTATTCTGTCAAAAACAGGGCGGTGAAAAATGCTGTGAACCATCTGTTGTGCAGCCGTTCCTTCCTTAATAAATTGATACTGTTTATTTAAATATAATAACAGGGCGTTAATTTTTTTGCAAGTAAAAATAAAGTTTAATAATTTGTTAAAAATGCCGATAAGTATATTTATACACTCTTATAAAAACTTTATAATTTGTTCACATATGTTTGGTAAAATAAAATGATTTATTATGTGGAGGAATGTGTTTTGGTTAGAATATTGGGCTATTTGAAGCCTGTTAAAAAATATGTTTTCATAACGGTAATTGTAATGCTTTTAAGTCAGGGCGTGGGTCTGCTGCTGCCGCTGCTGATGTCGAATATTATGAATAAAGGTATTTCCGAAATGGATACCCAGTATATAAAGCAGACTGGCTTACTTATGACAGTTGCCGCCGCGGTGAGCGTTGTGCTTGCCGTGTGCAATTCCTATTTTACTTCAAAGCTCTCCACTCTTTACGGCAAAATGCTGCGTGAAAAGGTGTTTTTCAAGGTTGAGAGCCTTGCGCAGTGCGATATAGACAAAATCGGTACCGCTTCAATTATCACAAGAAGCACCAACGATGTAAAGCAGATACAGGATTTTGTGCTTATGGGCGTGCGGATGATTCTCTCCGCGCCGATCATGCTTGTCGGCGGCACGGTTATGGCTTTTATTATGAATGCGAAGCTTGCAATGTATGTTTTCGCCGTACTTCCGCTTATCGGAGCTATCGCATGGATTGTTCTTAAGCTTGTTATGCCCCTTTTCAGAAGAAGACAGAAGCTGACAGACAGGCTCAACCATCTTGTGCGCGAAAAGCTTTCGGGAATACGCGTAATAAGGGCGTTCAACCGCTCCGACTATGAGGACGGCAGATTTGACGAAAGAAACGGGGAGCTTGCGGATATAGCACTGAAAATAGCGCGTATTTTCGCCGTGCTTATTCCGGCCGCCATTGTTCTCGCCTTCGGCTCGGTGTGTCTGCTTATATGGATAGCGGCCAAAAACATTGACACCATGGATTATGTGCTTGAGGCGGTAAAAATCAAGAACACCGTAGGTGACCTTCAGGCGTTTGTTATATATATGATAATGATTGTGGCATCTCTCACCATGGCGGCATCAATGTTCGTCATTGTTCCGAGAGCCTCCATTTCCGCCAACAGAATAGTTGAAATTCTTGACCTTGAATCGGAAATCAAACAGACGGATGTGCCTGTTTCACCGGACGGAAAAACCGAAAACACGGTTGAGTTCAGAAATGTATCCTTCGGTTATCCCGGGGCGCAGGATATGGTGCTGAATAATATAAGCTTTACCGCGAAAAAGGGCGAAACAACAGCCATAATCGGCGGTACGGGGAGCGGAAAAAGCACGGTTGTGAACCTGATACCCCGTTTTTACGATGTAACCTTCGGCGGAGTTTACTTTAAAGGCGTAAATGTTAAGGATATGGCATCTGAGGAGCTTTGCGCCGGAATAGGGTTCATTCCTCAGACGGCATCCCTTTTCAGCGGCACGGTGGCGGAAAATATTCGATACGGCAAGCCGGACGCAACCGAAGAGGAAATCTGGCGCGCACTTGAAATCGCACAGGCTGCCGACTTTGTCAAAAAGCTTCCCGAGGGGCTTGATTCACATATAAGTCAGAGCGGAACAAACCTTTCCGGCGGGCAGAAGCAGAGACTTTCCATAGCCCGCGCCCTTGTCAGGCAGGCAGATGTATACATATTTGACGACAGCTTTTCAGCCCTTGATTTTAAAACCGACGCGGCATTGAGAAAGGCTATCGCGGAAAATATTAAGGATGCGGCAATCGTTGTCGTAGCGCAGAGAGTCGGCACTATTCTCGGTGCGGAAAAAATCATTGTTATAGATGAGGGCAAAATTGCCGGAACGGGCACACACGATGAGCTTATGAGCTCGTGTACCGTATACCGCGAAATCGTTGAAAGTCAGCTTTCGCCTGACGAAATAAGCAAGAGGAGGTGAGCATATGGCAGGCAGTGCTTTAAAGGAAAAACGCGAAAAAAGACACCGCAAATTTGAAGGCTACGAGGATGAAAAGCTTACAAAGGGCGACAAGCCGAAAAATATGCTCTCTTCCGCAAAAAAGATGCTGGGTCTTCTTTCAGAAAACAAGGGCAGGGTCGCGCTTGTAATAGTCGTCAGCATTATCAGTACGGTGCTTTCCATTGTGGGACCCGTATATCTCGGTGATATAATAGACACGATAACGGAGCTTATCAGCGTTAAATTAAAGGGACAGTCGCTTGATTTTACGGCGATAAAAAGCATATTGCTCACCATTCTCGCAATATATACAGCCTCCTCCGTCAGCTCGTTTTTACAGCATTATTTTATGGCGGGGCTTAACCGCAATCTTATATACAGAATGCGCTCCATGCTCAACAAAAAGCTGTCGTCTCTGCCGCTGAAATATTTTGATACACACACCAAGGGTGACATATTGAGCCGTGTTACAAATGATATAGACAACATACAGAACACTTTTCAGAATAATCTGATTCAGGTTATCACCTCGGTGGTGTCGGTGGTCGGCGTGTTTGCAATCATGCTTTATATAAGCCCGCTCATGACACTTATTTCCGTGGTTTCCCTTCCCTTCGGGCTTGCGATAGCTCTGGTTATTTTAAAGGCTTCAAGAAAATATTTCCGTGAAAACTGGAAAACCATGGGCGACCTGAACGGTCATATCGAGGAAATGTATACAGGTCACAAAATAGTAAAGGTGTTCGGACATACCCGTCAGGCGTGTGAGGAATTTACGGAAATAAATGACGAGCTGTGCGAAATCGGCAGAAAGGCGCAGTTTCTTTCGGGCATACTGATGCCGATAGTCAATTTTACAAGCAACATCGGATATGTGCTTATCTGCGTTTTCGGCGGACTTTTCGTATCGCAGGGCAAAATGAGCCTCGGTGATGTTACCGTTTTCATTGTGTATTCAAAGCTTTTCATGCAGCCGCTTGTGGATATAAGCAATATAGCAAACAATCTGCAAAGCTCCCTTGCTTCGGCTGAAAGAGTGTTTGAGGTGCTTGAGCAGGAAAGCGAGCCGGAGGACAGAAACGATGCGCTTCTGCCCGAAGGAGCAAAAAATGTAAAAATCGAAAATGTGTCATTCCGTTATATTGAGGAAAAGCCGCTCATCGAGTCGCTGAACCTTACAGTTGAGCCCGGACAGCTTGTGGCGCTTGTGGGTCCCACCGGCGCGGGCAAAACCACCATAGTTAACCTGCTTATGCGCTTTTATGACATCAATTCCGGCAGCATCAAAATCGGCGGCACGGACATAAGGGATATACCGAGAAACGACCTGAGAAAAACCTTCGGCATGGTGCTTCAGGATACATGGCTGTTTGAAGGCAGCATAAAGGACAATATTGCTTACGGCAGACCCGATGCCACAGATGAGGAAATCAAAAATGCGGCAAAGGCGGCAAGGGCGCATCATTTTATAACCACCCTTTCGGATGGGTATGACACAGTGCTTGAAGAGGGCGCAGGCAATATATCACAGGGACAGCGTCAGCTTCTCACCATTGCGAGAGCCATTCTTGCAGACCCGGAAATTCTGATTCTCGACGAGGCGACGAGCTCCGTTGACACGAGAACGGAAGTTCTTATTCAGAAAGCCATGAAAACGCTTATGCAGGGCAGAACAAACTTTGTTATTGCCCACAGACTTTCCACCATACGCGATGCGGATGTTATCCTTGTTATGAATAACGGCAGCATTGTTGAATGCGGTACTCATAATTCTCTTATAGAGAAAAACGGATTTTACAGGGAGCTTTACGAAGCGCAGTTTTCGGGAAGCACCAT
>JAKSQS010000079.1 GCA_024404055.1 Clostridia bacterium
AAAAAGAACCTTTTTGCCTTTTCCGCTCTTCTTTTCGGGCTGTACCGGCTGCGGCGGCGTATAGCCCGTGTTGCCGTATGAGTAATAATTCTGTCCGTACGGCGCGTTGCCGGCAGGCTGCTGATACGGCGGTCTGTAAGTATAGGGCGGCTGATTATCCGTTTGATAACCTGATGTGCCCTGATTGTTTTCGGTACGGTAGCCCGTATAGCTTTGACCGTTACGGTAAGGCGCATCGGTGTTCCCGTCAGACGGAATATTTTCTTTCGTAAAATGATACTGTGATGTATCGGAAAAGACGGTTTCCCGAGCGGTCTGTTCCGAATTTGCTTCCGTCTCAAGCGGTGCTTCCGACCTGCTTTCCGGCTGCGTCTGTTCGTCGGTTATTGGCTCCGTGCTGTTTTCCTCCTGCGCCCCGTCAACCTCATCCGGGGTGAAGGGATTGTTGTTTTCATCATAAATTTCAGACATGATGAACGCCTCCATATATATTATTGCTGTTTGTTGAACGGTATGGTGAAGCTGAATTCCGTGTATTCGTTCAGCTTGCTGTCGGCGCTTATTGTGCCGCCGTGCATATTGATTATGGTTTTTACGATGTACAGACCGAGACCCACGCCCTTAACATCGTAGCTTCTGGATTTATCAACCTTATAAAAACGCTCAAATATGTGCTTTATTTCTTCTTCGGCAACGCCTGCGCCGGAATTTCTTATGGCAATGCGTGTACGCCGTTCATTGTAATCCGCATAAAGAGTTATAACTCCGTTTTCGGGAGTGAACTTTACCGCGTTATCAACAAGGTTATATAAAACCTGATGAAGCAAATCTTTGTCCGCACAGATTTTTATTCCTTCAAGCGTTTCAAAGCCTTCAATGGAAATGCTGTTTTTTTCAATAACCGGCTCAAAAGAAAGCATTGTTTCAAAAAGCTGCGGCAGAATATCATATTCAATCGGCGTAAGCTTTGTTTCGCCGGACTCGATTTTTGAAAGGTTCAGCATGGCGACAACAAGCCGCGCAAGCCTTTTTACTTCGGACGAAACGGTGGAAAGATATTCCCTCTGCCTGTCCTCGGGTATTGTACCGTCAAGTATGCCGTCTATAAATCCGCCTATGGTTGTCATGGGCGTTTTCAGCTCATGCGAAACATTTGCCACAAAGCTTTTTTTCGCGGCATCCTCAATTTCAAGGTCATTTGCCATTTTGTTAAGTGCCTGCGCGAGAAGCCGCATCTCCCCCTTTTTATGCTCTTCACGAACCCGTACGCTGAATTTTCCTTTGGCAAATTCCTTTGTTGCCACTGTCATTTCGGACAAAGGCTTGGAAACGCCGTAGGAAAAAACATACGAAGCGATAAAGGCAATAAACAGAGATATAAGACCTGACAGCAGGAACATTTTGGTTATGCTCTTTACATACGGCAGAAGACCGACGAGAACATCCTCCACGGCAATTACCGCACCCATAGGTGCTCCGTCAATAACAATCGGTGTCGCGACAACGAAGCAGGAATGGTCAAGACTGCCGGAAAGGGATGTGTAAAGTGAAAAGCCGCTGTCCAATGCCTGTGAAAGCTCCTTGTCACGGTCAGTAACCTTAATGTCGCTGTGCTTTTCACAGTAGGAATCAATATCCCGTGTTTCGGAGCAAACAACGGTGTTCCCGTTTTTGTCTCAAATAAAAAAGTCTGACTGTGTGGCTTTGGATATGAGAACAAGGTTTTCTCCGACATCTTTAAGCGATTTGCTGCTTGGATTTGTGAAAATATTCTTTTCCGCTGCAAGCGTAACAAGGCTTTTGGAATTGTCCTGAAGCATATCAAATTTTTCATTCCACCAGTAGTTCGTAACAAGCAGAAGCATAGATGTGCCAAGAGAGAAAAGGCATATCATAATAATTGCTACCATTATGATAAGGTATCGTTTAAAAAGAGTGCTTTTGTATACGCTGCGAACTTTTTTAGCGGACTTTTTTTCTTTGATGCCCATAGTTTATCAGTCCTTTTTTAAAGCTACTTAAAAAACAACATCGTTCTGCGCTGAATACGCGCAGTCCCGTTAGTCACGGGTTTCAAATTTGTAGCCTACACCCCAAACGGTGCGAAGCTCCCATTTGTCGGAAACGCCCTCAAGCTTTTCACGCAGACGCTTTACATGAACATCCACGGTTCTTGAGTCGCCGTAATAGTCAAAGCCCCATACCTCGTCAAGAAGCTGGTCGCGGGTGAAAACACGGTTTGGATTCTTTGCAAGGTGGAAAATAAGCTCCATTTCCTTCGGCGGCGTGTCAATCTGTACGCCGTTTACTTTAAGCTCGTAATTTGTGAGGTTTATGGAAAGCTTATCGTAATGAACCTCCTTGATTTCCTCGGAGGAGGTAACCGCTGTGCGGCGCAAAACCGCTTTTATTCGTGCAATAACTTCTTTTGTGTCAAAGGGCTTGACAATATAATCATCCGCGCCGAGCTCAAGCCCGAGAACCTTGTCAAACACCTCACCCTTTGCGGTGAGCATGATAATGGGGTTGTTTGAAAATTTTCTGATTTCTCTGCATACCTGCCAGCCGTCAAGCCTCGGCAGCATGATGTCAAGAAGGACAAGGGCGGGATTTTCATCCTGGAACATGGAAACAGCCGTTGTTCCGTCGTTGGCAATAACAACGCTGAACCCTTCCTTTTCAAGGTAAAGTCTGAGAAGCTCGCAAATATTGAGGTCATCGTCTACAACAAGAATTTTTTCTGCGCTCATAATTTTTTCTCCTTTTATATAGTATGATGGACTTACATTCTTTCGGGTGACTCTATTTTAAGCATCCTGAGTACATTTTGCATCGTGTTTTTAACCGCTATGCACAGTGCAAGCCTTGCCTGCATAAGCTCTTCATCATCAACGCGGACATGGCAGGAATTATAGAACTTGTGGAACAGAGTTGCAAGCTCCGTTGCAAAATGAGTGACCTTAACCGGGTCATAGCTCTTTGCAGCCGAAATAATAACATCCGTAAGAGATGAAAGGTGACGGATAAGCTCCCTTTCCTCGGGGCAGGTGAGTCTGTTTAGTGCCTCTGCGCAGCAGTCTTTTATTTCAATGCCTTCGTCTTTCACATTTCTTAAAATGCTGCATATTCTTGCGTGAGCATACTGACAGTAATAAACGGGATTTTTCGCCGTCTGTTCAACCGCAAGGTCAAGGTCAAAGTCCATAACGGAGCCCGCCTCACGCATATTGAAAAGAAAACGAACCGCGTCTATGGGAATTTCGTCAAGCAGGTCGGTAAGTGTAATCGCCTTGCCCGTGCGCTTGCTCATTCTGACAACATTTCCGTCACGCATAAGGTTAACAAGCTGCATAAGAACTATGTCAAGCCTTGATGAGTCGATGCCGATAGCCTCCATAGCACCCTTCATTCTTGCAACATGACCGTGGTGGTCAGCACCCCACACATCAATCGCCTTGTCGAAGCCGCGTGTTTCAAATTTGTTTCTGTGATATGCAATGTCCGCCGCAAAATAGGTGGGATTGCCGTTGCTTCTGATAAGAACCTCGTCTTTAAGCTCTAACTTTTCAATTTCTTCATCGGTTTTACCCTGTCTGCGCAGCATATCACCGAGCACTACCGTGTTTTTATACCACAGAGCCCCGTCCTTTTCGTAGGTAAAGCCTCTGTCTGTGAGTATCTTAATTACATCCGCGATTTCTCCGCCCTTGTGCAGCGTCATTTCGCTGAACCATGTATCATAAACAATTCGGTATTTTTCCATGGCAGCCTTCATATTGTCAATGTTTTTCGGCAGGGCAAACTCAACAAGGGCTTTTCTTCTTTCCTTTTCATCCTTATTCAGATAGCTGTCACCGTAAACTTCTGCAAACTCGGCGGCACGAACCTTTATATCCTCGCCGTGATAGCTGTCCTCGGGCAGCTCCACCGCGTTTCCGCCGAGAAAATGCTGTTGATACCTTATATCAAGCGAAAGCGCGAATTTATCAATCTGATTTCCTGCGTCGTTTACATAAAACTCCCTTGATACATCATATCCCGCATAGTCAAGCACAGCCGCAAGGCAGTCGCCGAGTGCACCGCCCCTTGCGTTGCCCATGTGCATGGGTCCCGTCGGATTCGCGCTGACAAATTCCACATTGAAGGATGTGCCTTTGCCGTAATCGCTTCTGCCGTAGCCGTCTCCCTGCTGCTTTATATCAAGAAGAATATCGGAATAATAGCGGCTGCCCAGATAGAAGTTTATAAAGCCGGGACCCGCAATTTCCACGCGCTCAAAATATTTGTTTTCGGTTTCCATATTGCCGGTGATTGCCTGTGCTACGGCGCGGGGCGCCATGCGCATTGTTTTGGCGTTTACCATGGCGGCATTGATGGAATAATCGCCGAAGCTCCTGTCCTTGGGAACCTCAACGGTGAAATCAGCCAGCTCACCCGTGGGCAGAAGTCCTGCCTGCGCCGCTTTTGCGGCTGCTTTTTTCACTTCGTTTATTATTTCAAGCTTTGCGTTGTTTACTATTTTTGACATCTGCTTTTTCTCCTTAATTTCTCTTTGACAGAGTGATGTTAAATTCCATAATGTTTACGGGCATCATATCAATATCTGTTGTGTAACGGAAATAAAGTGTTCCGTTTCCGTTGTGTATGTCGGAGCATATATCCTCCGTGCTGATGCCCATGGTGAACATACCGTAGGGGGTTTTATGCTGTGATATGTGGCGTTTTTCTTTTTCAAGAATTATATGAGAAAGTGCCTCTCCCTTACGCTCTATCGTTATCATGCTTCCGCTTTGAACGCGCAGCGAGGTGGTGAAGGTGTTCATATCATCGTCCATATCGGAATATATAATAGTATAGTCATCGTCACGACCCGTATACTGTGCGTTGGTGGTTATGCGGAATTCTTTTTTGTCATTTTCGTCTGTGAGAGAGGACGCAACCTCAATCAGATAATCTTCCTGCATTATTTAAACCTCTTACTATGATAATCCAATATATAATACCATATTATATGTAATAAATCAAATATTTTACGAAAAAAGTTTATTTTTTTATTTTATCATTTACATATCGGGCAACAGTTGGTATAATAGATTATCAAAAAAATAAAAGAGGTTATTGAAATGAAAAGCTTTATGGACAGAGATTTTCTGCTTGATACCGAGGCGGCAAAGAAAATTTTCTTTGAGGGAGCGGAAAATAAACCGATTTTTGACTGGCACTGCCACCTTTCACCAAAGGAGATATACGAAAACAGACAGCCGGAGGATATTGCCGAGCTCTGGCTTGCGGGCGACCACTATAAATGGCGCGCCATGAGAAACTGCGGAGTTGACGAAAAGTACATAACCGGGGACGCGAGCGGATATGAAAAATTTAAGGAATACGCGAGAATTATGCCCCTGCTTATCGGAAATCCTCTGTATCACTGGTCACATTTAGAGCTGAAAAGATATTTCGGCATTGAGGAGACCTTGAGCGAAAAAACGGCTGATGTGATATGGGAAAAGGCAAACGCCGCCATAAAGGCGGGCGGCTTTACCCCGAGGGAGCTTATAGAAAAATCAAATGTTGTCTGCCTTTGCACGACGGATGACCCGGCAGACAGCCTTGAATATCACAGGCTGATAGCTGCCGATGAAGGCTTTAAAACAAAGGTTTATCCGGCATTCCGTCCCGATAAGGCGTTCGGAATTGAAAAGCCCGGTTTTTTGCAGTGGCTTACACAGCTTGAACAGGTATCGGGCATGACGGTACAGAGCTTTGACGAGCTTGTTGAGGTGCTGAAAACAAGAATTGCTTTCTTTGCGAAAATGGGCTGCCGCGCCAGCGACCACTCGTTCAGCTATGCGCCGTACGCGCCTGCCGATAAGGCGGAAATAAACGAAATTTTCAGAAAAGCGGAAAGCGGAAAGGGCGCGCTTCTTTCGCAGGAGGAATGTGACAAGTACATGACCGCGCTTCTGAAAAGCCTTGCCGCGGAATACGCGAAATACGGCTGGGTTATGGAAATTCATCTCGGCGCAATGAGAAACAACAACGCGAAAATGTTCTCCTCAATAGGTCCCGATACGGGCTTTGACTCAATTGGGGACTGGTCAACGGCATACACGCTTTCAAGACTGCTTGATTCTCTTGATAAAGACGGAAAGCTTCCGAAAACCGTTCTTTTCTGCCTGAATCCGAAGGATAACTATGTGCTTTCATCCATGATAGGCAACTTCCAGTCGTCCGAGGCCGCCGGAAAAATTCAGTTCGGCTCTGCGTGGTGGTTCAACGACCATATAGACGGCATGAAGGAGCAGATGAAGACCCTTGCGAACACCGCGTCACTCGGCTGCTTCATCGGCATGGTTACGGATTCCCGTTCCTTCCTGTCTTATCCGAGACATGAATATTTCCGCCGCATTCTCTGCTCAATAATGGGCGAGCTTGTGGATAAGGGACTTTATCCCGATGATTGGGACGCGCTGACGCATATCGCTTCTGCCGTTTCATTTGACAACGCAAAAAAATATTTCGGAATATAAAGAAAAAATTAAATCGGTGCTGTAATGTTTTTACAGCACCGATTACTCTTAACTCTTAACTCTTAACCCATCATTGCCCTATGCTTCCTGCCGGCGCACCGCCGCCCATAAGTGAGGAGAGGAGTCCGCCGCCCTGTTTTTTCTTCTTACATCTGTACTTTAAGGGATTGTCAAGCTTATCCTGCGCCCTTTTTCCTGCACGGGTGGCAAGGTATTGGTTTACTTCGATTACCTGCGGCACCCTGTTGGGGGACATATAATCAATCAGCTCAGCTATCAGTGTTGTGTTGTTTTCAAGTCCGCCGAGAATGGAAACCACGATAAGCGACTGAACCTGATTTGTTCCGTCATCATACATTTCATTAAGAACACCGAATATTTTTCTTAACATATTCGGGTCTTTTTTCTTTATTTCATCAATTATTACGGGAGTGGCGGTGTTTTTGAAAAAATCCTCCGCAAGAAATCTGTCGTATTTTTCAACATTTTCCTTGATAACGCTCTTAAACTCCGGGAAAATCAGCGCAAGCTTGTTGGCAAGGGTTATGGAGTCATAGGAGCTGCCGTTTTTAACAGCCGCCTTGGAAACCGTCTGTATTTTCTGCTTTCCGGGTCTTGCCGCGGCTTTTTTTCTGAAATGGTTTTCAATTGTTTCCGCAAAGTCGGCAGCAATGAATTTAACATCGGAAAGAGTGCTTTCATCGTCAAGCAGAGACATGGTTAATCTGTCATAATCATCATTTTCGGCACTGTATTCGCCGTCTGCGCTGTAAAGCGCGATTTTGTTGTCACTGTAATCTATTTTCAGTGTGCCCTTTTTGCTTGTGTAAAAGGTTGTGATTCCTTCATCCGTGCTTTCTCCGGCATTTTTCACCTTGGAAAACGCAAACTGCAAAAATACGGGCTGTAATTCCTTGAGAATAAGTTCATAATTTTCTGCTGCCATTTGTATACTCCTTATTGATTTACTGTTTTGAGGCTGTACCGTCTTCGTCAGAGACTGTAAAATCATCGGCTGAATTTCTGCGCTTTCTGTAAAAAACAAGTCCGAGAGCCGCACCGAGGGCTGCCGCGCTGACCGGCGTTGCAACCGCAACGGGATTATTGTTTATTGCGGCGGCTGCCTTTGAAAAAATGCCGTTCTGTGTTTCCTCCGGATAGGTTGTGAAAACGCTTTCGCTGCTGTATTCGGGCTTTTCACTGTCTGAGTAGGTGGTAAATACCATACCCGTGCTTTCTTCTGTTGCCCCGGTGACACTGCTTTCTTCTGTTGTCTCATTTACGCTGCCGGTCGTTGCTGCGGATGTTGTGTCGTTTTGTGTTGTGACCGTATATGTGGTGATGACCGGAACATTCGTTATGTCGGAAACGGCACTGCCGACTATCCCGAATGCCTCGCTTACACGGGCTGCGGCATCGACGCTGTCCTCGGGCAGAGCGCTCATTATTGCGCTTTCAATTGAACCGAGAACTCCGCCGTTTTCCGTTACTGCGGCAGGCTCCTGCTTTGCGGCTTTTCTGATGTTGAAGGTGTAAACCGCAGTGTCATGTTCAACGCCGTCATTATACGAACATTCGATTTTCACTGTCTGACGGCGCGTTTTGAGCTGTACAAACTGGGTTGTGCCGCTTGCCGAGCTCTGTCCGTCAAGCTTCACGGTGAAAAATTCATTTTTTCCGCCCTCAAGCTGTCCGCACAGCGAAAACGGAGTGAACCAAACCCTTTCACATTCATAAGGGATGGTTACATTATATTCGTAAATATCCGAATAAAACTCATTTTCAAGGGCGAACCACCCGTTTTGACACGCGAGGTCAAAAAGCTGTTCAAGCGTGGCTTTATCATCGTAAACCGCGCCTTTTTGGTCAAGCATGGTTTTGAGAATGAGATATTCAACCGCGTATTCCTCACCGCCTGTCATGGCGGCGCAAAGCTTTACGGGATTCAGCTTCACATCGTATTTCAGTGCAAGTAAACTTGCAAAGTAAGCATAATCTACATAGTCACTTTGTACATCGCTGATTTCATTGAAGGCTGCCGTGGGAACCTCATATCCGTTTTTTGCGCTTACGGCTACCTTTGCCCAGTAAAAGCCTTCGTCATCCGTGGGATTGTCGCTTATGGGCAGTTCACCCTCCGGCAGGGCGGAGCGCATAACCAGAAGGGTCAGCCCGGTTACGGTATCTATGCCTGACGGCAGTGCAATTCCCAGTGCCTCGGCAAGATAAATTACCATGGCGTGTTCAAGTGTTATTCCCTTCGGCAGCTCAACGGTTTTGCCGTAAAGAGCATAAAAGCTGTTGTCTTTGAGGAAGGAGTAAAGAATCTGCGCGTAAACCGCCGTAAAATCGGAGTTACTGTAAGTGAGATTGATACCGTAATCCGAAAGATAATTGTATACCGTGTCATAATCCGGCTCGTCCATACCGAGTGCCACAAGAGTATAATATATGCTGTCAAGCAAAGTGAAAAATGCCTCGCTCACATTGTCAACATTCAGGTCGAAAAGCTTTTTGTATTCCTCCGTTTCGCTGACAAATTCATCCGCCGTCATACTGTACGGATATTCGTCCACAGGTATAAGCTCACACGCATTGATTTTTGCGCTGTCGTCGCGCAGGATTACCGTGTCAAGCCATGCATAATTATACACGGGGTTTTCGGCACGGGTGTTGCCGGGCATAACGCGCAGCTTTTCCCATGATGCCTCCGGCAGCGCCGCAAGGCAGGAGAATACCGTGCCGGGGATTAAAAACAGCGATATGACTGCCGCCGTGATTCTTGAAATAACAGATTTTCTAATTTATCCGGCTCCTTAAATTTAAACAATCTATTGTAAGAACAAAATAACCGATTATAAGTATGAATATAATACAACCAAACCCGGCTGTTGTCAAGTTTTCTTTCAATATTAATGAACGGTAATTTCTGTGATGTAAATAGATGTGAACCATTTTCTTCAAAAAAATAAAGTCAATATGA
>JAKSQS010000008.1 GCA_024404055.1 Clostridia bacterium
TTCCGGTATTTCTGTTTTGGAAAGAGCACCGAGAGCAAGATTCTGTATGGGTGTAAGAGTGCCGCCCGTGGTTCTCATGGGCTTGACATCATATTTTTCAAAGTTCGTGCAGTGATTTCCGGCTTTGAGATATTGCGCAGCAGGCTCGCTCCATGTAAACGAGCATTCCTTAAGTCGCTTTGCTGTAAAGGAGCAGTCTGTTTCGATATTGGCGGAACGGCCTGATATGAGCATATAAAACAGGAACACACGAATGTCGCGGTCAGCGGAATTTGCAACCACTGTTTCAACATTTTCAAGGGTGGAAACAATTCTGTAAGGCGTGTCAAGCCGTTTGAAAAGCTCTTCGCCCGGGAGATAATTTGTGTTTATCATGTGATAAACCTCGTTTGTGTTTCCGAGAAGTGCAAGGGAGACATAAGCACGTGCGCATTCGTCAACAGCAGTTAAATCCATGGGAAACTTGTCAAGGTTTTCATTGTAAAGTCCGAGCTTCAACAGAGCGCGGATGCGGTGCAGAAAACCGTTGTCCTCCGTATTTTCCTGGAACATACCGTCCCCTGTCCGCCATGTCAGATTGCCTATTCTGTATATGTTGGATTGAAGTCCCTGCTTTCTTGCAAGGATAACGGCTTCCTCTGCGCGGAATTTGCTGTGAATATACACATTATCGGCAAAGTGCTGACCTATATCCAGCACATTTTCGCTGAAAACGGAGCTCTTGCGCGTTTCAACAACGGTGGCGGAGCCGTGAACACTGACGGTTGAGGTGTGCTGCAGCACGGCATTTGCTTTCTTTGCGAATGCTATGATGTTGTTAGTACCGTCCACATTGGTCTTTTTTAACTCTGAATAGTCGCCGGCGTGGTGTACATTTGCGGCAACATGGAAAACGCAGTCAATTTTTTGCGCAAGCTCATTATATTCCCTGTCAGTCAGACCGAGGTTTTCTTTTTCAATGTCACCCTTTACGCAGACTACATCATCCATAGCCAGAGCACCGAAATAGTATTCCGCTTTTTTAAGGAGTTTTTCTTTTTTTCTGACAAGGCAATATACTTTTATATTTCTGTCTAAAAGCTCTTTAAGAATATGTATGCCTAAAAATCCCGTGGCACCGGTGAGAAGCACGGCTTTATATCCGTCCTTCTTTTCACCCTGCGCCGCTGTTTCCTTTAATATCTCATTGATGTCGTCAACGGGCTTGTCGTCCTCCTCTTCACTTTCAAGAGCAAGGGCAAGAGAATGTAAAAACGGATTGTTGTATACGACCTGTGCGCTTATGTGCAGGGCAACGGCAAGCTCAGCCGCCGAAAGACTGTCACCGCCGATAGCAAAAAAGTTTTCGTTTATACCTACCTCGGTTTTTATCAGGACATCCTTGACCGCGTCGCAGACCTTTTTTTCAGCCGGTGTTTTCGGTGCGATCCGTTCAACCTTTATTTCATCTTTTCCGAGCCCGGTTCTTATAATTTTCTGTGAAGAATTTTTCGGGAACGGGGTGCTTCTGAACACATAGGTTGAAATACGCTGATGAGTGGCAAGCCGGGCGTTGATTTTCCCGAGCAGCTCCACCATCGCTTCATCCGCATCAACGGCGTTTTCTTTTATATAGTCGTTATTCGGGTAAACCTCAGCACATATTGCGCCGTTTTTGCCGTAGCAGACTATCTCTGCTACAAGCGGCTCACGGGCAAATTGCCCCTCCAAAAATTCAGCGGAAACATTTTCGCCGTTATCGAGAAGGATAAGGTTTTTCTTTCTGCCGGTGATATATAAATATCCGTTTTCGTCAAAGTGTCCGAGGTCGCCTGTCTTGAAATAACCGTCCTGTGTGAACGCTTCCTTTGTCGCTTCCTCGTTTTTATAATAGCCTATGGTGACATTCGGTCCCTTGACCTGAATTTCACCGTCAACAATGCGCAGGTCAATGCACGGCAGCGGCTTACCGACAGAACCGCCGCAGTTGTCACCGGGCGTATTGTTGGCAATTATCGGCGAACACTCTGTCATGCCGTATCCGTTGAGCACCATCATACCCGCTTCGGTATAGCGGCGGAAAAGAGCCGCCTCAAGCGGAGCTCCGCCGGACACGATTTTACCGGGATGACCCAAAAATTCCGCAACACTCTCCTGCTCCGGCACATCGGGTCTTGAAGCGGCGTAGCGCAGCGCGCCGCCCATAAGCTTGTTGGCGATAGCGGGAACGCAGACAATGCTGTGGGGCTGATAGAGCCTTATGTTTGCAAGTAAGTTCTGCATATTGTCATTAACGCATACGGTTGCGCCTCTGAAAATTATTTTCGTGAAATTTGTTGTAAAGCAATATGCATGATTAATCGGAAGGCAGGCGAAAACCCTCATTGCGTGGCACGGCTCGTTATAGCTCATAGCGTCAACGCAAAGTCCCCTGTTTGTGAGCATAACACCCTTTGGAAAGCCCGTGGTACCCGATGTAAACATGAGTGTACACATAATATCAGGGTCGGGGTCAAAGGTGTAATCGCCCTTATAGTCTTCAAATATCTGCTCAAGTGACAAAACGCCGTCTCCGGCACAGAGGGAATCAAGAGAAATAAACAGCTTGCAGCGCGGTACGCGTTTTTTCATTGCCTTATACAGACTTTCATGACTTTTGTCAAACACAAGAATATCAACATCCGCAAAGTCGCACAGCTTGCAGTTCATATCGTCTGTTTCATTGGCGGCAAGGGGCACTATAACACTGTTGGTGTCAACAGTGCCGAAATATGTTACCACCCATTCAAAGCAGGTGGGACCGATGACAGCTACATGGCAGCCCTTTTTGTTATTTTCTTCAAGCATACGGCTGAATGCGTCTGCGCAGGTCTTAAATTCGTTATAGGTCTTTTTGCACAGCTCCCCATTCTCCTTATAAAGCATAAAGGTGTTTTCTCCGTAGTGCTCTGCGGCGAAGTCGAGCATATTTTTCAAGCTTTTTATATCCTTCAGTTCCATATCGTCACCTGTAAAGTCTTCCTGTTTTTATTTGATTTCCTGTAAAAAGCCTACCTTTTTCATTGCCTTGGAAAGTGTTCTTTCCGCAATGTGCGAAGCGGTTTGAGCACCCTTTTTCGCTACATCGTTAAGATATGCGCCGTCTGCCATAAGCAGCTCGTATTTTTCTCTTACGGGACGAAGCTGTTCAATAACGGCTTCACCGACGGCAGCCTTGAAGTCGCCGTAGCCCTTGCCTTCAAAATCATGCTCTATCTGTTCGGCGGTAAGACCGGTGCAGCATGAATAAATACCGATAAGGTTGTTAACGCCGTCCTTGCCCTCACCTACGGCAACATGAGCCTCGGAATCGGTAACGGCACTCTTGAATTTTTTCATAATCACATCCGGCTTGTCAAAAATGGAGATATAGCCTTTGGGATTAGGGTCTGATTTGCTCATTTTCTTTGTCGGGTCGGCAAGAGACATGATTCGTGCACCCTGCTTGGGTATGTAAGCATCGGGAATTGTGAAAACATTTCCGTAAATACCATTGAAGCGCGAGGCAATATCTCTTGCAATTTCAAGGTGCTGCTTCTGGTCTGCACCGACCGGCACAAGGTCTGCCTGATAAAGCAGAATATCAGCCGCCATCAGCACGGGATAGGTAAACAGTCCCACATTCACATTGTCGGCGTGGGATGCGGATTTATCTTTAAACTGGGTCATTCGTGACATTTCACCGAACTGCGTGTAACAGCTTAACACCCACGCAAGCTGTGCGTGCTGCGGCACCTGACTCTGAATAAAAACAACGCTTTTTTCCGGGTCAAGACCTATGGCAAGCAGGAGGGCGAAAACCTCCTTGGTGTGCTGACGAAATTCCGCCGGGTTCTGCCTTACGGTTATGGCGTGCAAATCCGCAACGGCAAACGCGCCGTCAAATTCCTGCGCAAGCAGATTCCAGTTTTTCAGAGCACCCAGATAATTTCCCAGAGTGGGAATACCCGATGACTGAATGCAGCTCAATATTTTCTTTTTACGCTCGGGGGTCTGATTTTCCATTTTTATTTCCTCCGTTATACAATAGTTTCAACTCTTAAAAGATTGGTGGTTCCCACCATGTTCAGCGTGGCACCCGCGGTGATAACAACCGTGTCACCCTTTTCCACAAGGTCAATCTGCTTTGCGCAGTCTATGGCGTGGCGGAAAAGCTTGTCTGTGTTATCCTGCGTGATTGAAAGCACGGGCGCAACGCCCCATGACAGCGCAAGCTGATGGAAGGTTTTCCACTCGGGAGTGGCGGCAACAATAACCATATCCGGGCGGAACTTTGAAACGCGGCGGGCGGTCTGACCCGATTTTGTTACGGCAATAACCGCTTTGGCGTGCAAATCCTTTGCGGTGGTGCAGGCAGCGTCGCAAATGGCGTTTGTAACATCATCCGCGTCAATTTCAAACTTTGCGCCTCTGTAATAATTCATTGTGAAGGCGTCCGCCTCCGCCTGCTCCGCGATTTTGGACATAACCTCAATAACATGAGCCGGATGTGCGCCCATAGCCGTTTCGCCGGAGAGCATAACGGCACTTGTCCCGTCAAACACGGCATTTGCGACATCGGAAATTTCCGCTCTTGTCGGTGTGTAGCTCGTTACCATAGATTCAAGCATCTGTGTGGCGGTAATAACCATTTTTCCGGCACGGTAGCATTTCTTTATGAATTTTTTCTGTATACCGGGCAGCTTTTCAAATTCAACCTCAACGCCCATGTCGCCTCTTGCAACCATAATTCCGTCTGAATGGTCAAGTATTTCGTCAAAATTGCGTACGCCCTCAATATTTTCGATTTTGGAGATTATTTTTATATTGTGACCGCCGTGGTAGTCAATAAATTTGCGCAGGGTGATAACATCCTCTTTCCTTCTGACAAAGGATGCCGCCACAAAATCCACATCGTGCTCAATGCCGAAAAGAATATCCTGTTCGTCCTTTTCGCTCATGTAAGGCATATCTATGCTCACATTGGGCACATTGATGCTTTTTCTGCTTGAAAGCACGCCGCCTTCAATAACACGGCAGATTATATCGGTGTCGGTGGTCTGCTCCACCGTCAGTATGATTCTTCCGTCGTCAATGAGTATTTTAGTTCCCTTTACGAGCTGACGGGGCAGGTCGGAATAAGTTATGGAAACCTGCGTTTCGTCACCTTCAACCTCACGGGCGGTGAGGGTAAAGGTCTGTCCGGAGATAAGATTTACCTTGTCCTCTTTAATAAGCTTAATTCTTATTTCCGGTCCTTTAGTGTCGAGCATAACAGCCGCCGGAATTTTCATTTTGTCTCTTACCTTGCGGAATGTCTCAATGGTCTTTTCATGTGTTTCATATTCTCCGTGAGAAAAGTTAAGTCTTGCCACATTGAGACCTGCTTTAAGCATCTGCTCAATAACCTCTTCGCTGCTGCTTGCAGGTCCGAGGGTTGCCACGATTTTTGTTCTTCTCATAATAATTGCCTTTCTTCATAACTTCACAAACTCTCTTATTTTATATAATACCACCAAAAAATTCAAATATCAATTATATATTTATTTTATTGTTCAGATTATATAAAAAAATACGGATATATTTGAAATATAATTTGAGTATCAGTGGTTGTATTTTCGGTGATTTTAGTATAAAATAAATAAAAAGAACTACCAAAATCAGATTTTCTGAAATATTTTTGGAAAAAATATCTAATAAACCGCTGATTTTCGGTTGCAGAAGGGTGTGTATATACTTTATGGATTATTCACTAACGGTTAAACAGGCAGAGGAGCTTGTCACCTTAAAGCTTTCCCACTTTTTCGGCGTAAATCCCGAGGAAGCCACGGATGACCAGTATTATAAAGCGGTGGCACTTATTGTCAGGGAAATGATGCACGACGGAATGCGTGAGTTCAGAAAAAAGACAGATGAATCCGATTCCAAGAGAATTTATTATTTAAGCATGGAATTTCTCATGGGGCGTTCGCTGAAAAACAATCTTTACAATCTCAATCTGACAGACACCTTCCGCAGTGCGCTGAAAAGGATGGGTGTAAAGCTTGACAGACTTTTTGAGTGTGAGCCGGACGCCGGTCTCGGAAACGGCGGACTGGGCAGGCTTGCGGCGTGCTATCTGGACGGACTTGCAACGGGCGGATACTGCGCTATGGGATATTCCATTCTTTATGAATACGGCATATTCCGTCAGAAGCTTGTGGACGGCTGGCAGACGGAGCTGCCGGATTTCTGGCTTCCCGGCGGTGAAATATGGCTGACAAAAAAGGAGCAGGACACGGTTGAGGTGCGCTTCGGCGGCAGCATCAACGATATATGGGACGAACACTATCACAGTGTTGAGCATACGGACTATACCGCGATAAATGCAATTCCGTATGATATGTATGTTTCCGGCAAGGACGGAAAGGCGATAAGCATATTGCGCCTGTGGAAATCGGACGCGCCCGGTATAGATATGGAAAAGTTCGGCAGCGGTCATTATCTTAAGGCAATGGAAAGAAGCGCGATGGCACAGGCAATAAGCAAAATTCTTTATCCTGCGGACAATCACCCGGAGGGAAAAAGTCTGCGCCTGAGGCAGCAGTATTTCTTTGTTTCCGCATCCATGCAGGACCTTGTTCACAGGCATTTGAGAAGATATATGAACATGGACAATTTTGCCGAAAAGAACGCCATTCACATAAACGATACACACCCCACGCTTGCCATACCTGAGCTGATGCGTATTATGCTTGATGAATGCGGCTACGGCTGGGACGAGGCATGGAACATCGTCAGCAGTTGTATGGCATATACAAACCATACGGTGATGAAGGAAGCGCTTGAATGCTGGGGCGAAGACCTTTTCCGTTCCCTGCTTCCGAGAATTTATCAGATAACAAAGGAAATAGACAACCGCTATCGCTATCACATATGGGAAACCACCCATGACGCAGGCAAGGTTGAAAACACCGCGGTAATTTCCTCCGGCGTTGTCCGCATGGCAAATCTCTGCGTGGCAGGCTGTCACAGTGTCAACGGCGTTTCCGCTCTCCATTCACAGATTATAAAGGATACCCTTTTCAATGACTATTACCGTCTTACTCCGGATAAGTTCACGAATGTGACGAACGGTATTGCACACAGGCGCTGGCTGTGCCAGTCAAACCCGGCGTTGAGCAATTATATTGCGGAGCTTTGCGGAAACGATTTTATTTATGATGCGTCGGCGCTTTCTCTTCTTCGCAAGTATGAAAATGACGGGACTGTTCTACAAAAGCTCAACGAAATTAAACGCTCGAACAAAGCGGAGTTTTCAAATTATATCAAAAAAGAAACGGGAATTGTTCTTGACCCCGATTCGATTTTCGATGTGCAGGTAAAAAGGCTTCACGAATACAAGCGCCAGCACTTGAATGTGTTCCAGATTATTGCGAAATATCTTGAAATAAAGTCGAATCCGAACGGAAATTATGTTCCGCATACCTATATTTTCGGCGCGAAGGCGGCATCCGGCTATTTCATGGCGAAGAAAATCATTCTGCTGATTTATCAGATTGCAAAGCTTATCAATAATGACCCGCAGGTCAACAAATTCCTCAGGGTTGTATTTATTGAGGATTACCGCGTAACCATGGCTGAAAAGCTTATCCCCGCAAGTGAGGTCAGCGAGCAGATTTCCCTTGCAGGCACTGAGGCAAGCGGCACAAGCAACATGAAATTTATGCTCAACGGCGCGGTTACGCTCAGCACGCTTGACGGCGCGAATGTGGAAATTCACGAGTCCGTCGGTGATGAAAATATGATTCTTTTCGGTATGACCACGCCGGAGGTGAATATTCTTTCACGAAACGGCTACAATCCCATGGACTTTTATAATAATAATACGGAGCTGAAAAGTATTATCGGATTTATACAGGGCGGCGTGAACGGCGTTCAGTTCCCGGAAATCGGAAATACCATTATTCATCACGACCCGTATATGGTGCTTGCGGATTATGCGGATTACCGCAGGGCACAGAAGAGCATTGACGCGCTTTATACGGACAGCCTCGGCTGGGCGAAAAAGTCGCTGATTAACATTGCCGGCGCGGGGCGCTTTGCCGCAGACAGAGCGGTGAAGGAATATGCCGATAATATCTGGCTTACAGAGCCGGTTATAAAATAAACCTGTAAATCTCCACCCAAACGGGGACGGTTCTCGGTGGGTGGAACAGTGGGAGAAAATCATGGACGAATTTGATTTTGCATTTGATTTTATGCGAAAAGAAAAATTTCCCGAAGACGCCGTACAGGCGTTTTCGGGTGATTTTGATAAAATCAGGGCGGATGCGGATGTGCTTAAACGGCTCATAAAGCTCAAAAACAAATATCTTGCGGAAAAACGCCGCTATAAGGCCTTGAGCCCTGCTGTACGCAAGGATTGCAAAAGGCTCGGCATGAGCGGTGAACGGGCGGATTTTGTTTTTTTGCTTCTTTGTCTTGAAGGCGCAAAAAAGAAGTATGAAAGAAACGGGCTTTCGGATGAGCTGTTTTATGCCACCTTTGCCGACCTCAAGTATAAGCTGCTTGAATGTAAAGCCGTAAAGGATGAATGGGGCACCTTTGTCGCCTATTGGTACGACGGATTTTTCAGACTGAAACGGTTCTGTTACGGGCGTTTTCAGTATGAAATTACCCGGTATGCATGGCTGAAATACGACGGTCACGGCGTGAAGCTGCGCAAAAACACAAAGGTAATAAATTTTCATATTCCGTCAAGCGGAGAGCCGATTACATACGAAAACAGGCTTGATTCTTATAAGCAGGCTTATGAAATTTACAGACACCTGTTCAAAAACGGGAAAGCGGTTTTCGTCTGCTTTTCGTGGCTTTTGTATAAGGAGCATTATGATTTTCTGCCGCATAATTCAAATATAATTGATTTTATGAACGATTTTGACATTATTAAAAGCGTTTCCCTCCCGGTTTTCAACGATGCGTGGCGTGTTTTCGGCGCGGACGCAAAGAAAACGCCGCAGGAGCTGCCGGAAAAAACATCGTTGCAGAGAGCGTATAAAAAAAGACTTGCCGACAATAAGCTTGCCTCCGGCTACGGTTACGGAATAATTGTTTTTGACGGGGAAAAGATATTAACGAGGAAATAAAAATATCGCATATGAGCGGACTTTTCACTCATATGCGATATGTTTTTATAACTTTATTTCAGCTTTTCAAATTTCATTCCGAATTCCTTCGCGTACTGCGCGGCAACGGAGCCGGCGGGGGCGATGAAGGTTGCCGTGACGGGAACCGTGCTGTCGTCAAAATAAACGGCGCAGTCCTTTCCGGTGACGGTGAAGGTCTTAAGCGAGGAGCAATCCCTGAACGCGGCTTTTTCCACCTCGGTCACGGACGCGGGTATCACGGCTTTTTCAAGTCCGCAGGCGGCGAAGGCGTCTGAACGGATAATCTGCGTATTGACCGGGATTTCAATGTTTTTCAGCGAAGCGCAGTTTTTGAAGCTGTCCTCCGATATTTCGGTAACCGTTTCCGGCAGCAAAACGGAAGTCAGCGCCTTGCAGCTTTCAAACGTGCCGTTTCCGGTGGCGGTTATCGAACAGGCGGAAAGGTCGGCGCTCACGAGGCTGCGGCAGTCGGCGAAGCAGCCTCGTGAAATCATGCTGACGCTCCCGGGCAGGCGAACGCTTTTAAGCGACGCGCATTTGTCGAACGCGTGGGGACCGATTTTCTGAAGCACTTCGGGGAAAACGACTTTTTTCAGAGAGGCGCAGTCTCCGAAGGCATACGTTGAAATTTCCTCAACATCGGACAGCTTCACGCTTTCAAGGCTTTTGCAGCCGTCAAACGCGTGTTCCCCGATATACGCGGTTTTGCCGAAGTCTATGCTTTTCAGATTTTTGCAGTCGAAGAAGGTATAGGGTGAGATACGGTCGAAGCCCTCACAGGCGGCAAAAGAAAATTCCTCAAGGGAGCTGCAGCCGGAGAAGCAGCCGTCCCCCACGGTCTGTATGTATTTGGTAAGCTTCAGTGACGAAAGCTTTTTGCAGTTGCGGAAGGTATATTCATAGATATGGTCGAGGGCGGAGGAAATGTTAAAATGCACGAGGCTTTCGCAGCCGTCGAAGGCATATGCGCCGAGATAGGTTATTTTTTTGACGAAAACGATTCTCTGCAGCCTTTTACAGCCGGAAAAAGCGTGGTCGTTCACCCTCTTGAGAACGTTGCCGCTGTCGAACTGCTTCAGCTTTATGTTCTGGGGACAGCGAACCACGGCGTCGCCGGAGATGAGAACGCCGTCCTTTTCGGCGAACACCTTGTTGTTTTCGTCAACTTCAAACCTTTCAAGCTTTCTGCAGCCCTCAAACGCGTCGCTTGCGACTTCCGTGACCCCGGCGGGAACGGTAACCGTTTTCAGCGAGCGGCAGTTTTCAAACATGGACGGGCTGATTTTTTTCAGCGAATCGGGCAGCGTAACGGACGACATATTTTCACATCCGGCGAAAACTCCCGAAGCGCAGCTTTCGGTGCCTTTTTTTACGGTAAATTCCGTGATTTTTTCTTTTTCGAAAACGGAAATCAGGTTCTTGCCTATGTAAAGTCCCCCGTTTTCCCGGCGGCTTTCGTCATTAAAAAGGGCGGTACCCTCAAACGCGTCTGCCGAAAATCCGTCTGCCGTGCCCTTGATTTCAACGTCGCTGAGCTTTTCGCAGCCCCGGAAGGCGCCCGCGCCCACGGTCTGCACGCTTTTGGGAATGACAACCGCGGTGATTTCTCCGCAGCCGGAAAAGGCGCCGGAGGCAATGGCGCAAACGCTTTTTCCGTCAACCTCGTCGGGGACGGAAACCCTGCCGGAAAGCTCCGGCAAAACGGAAACGACGGTGAGACTCCCGTTTATTTCACTGAACGTGAACGCGTCCGCACCCTTCCCGCAGGCGGAAAGGAGAAAAAGCGCGGTTGAGAGAAGTATTATATATGTAATATGTCTGACTTTCATAAAAAGCTCCTTTCATGTTCACCTTTCACCCACGAGAACCGTCCCCGTGGGTGAATATTTATGTTTCAAAAAGAATAACTGACAGAATCTTTTTACGTCTACTCATTCTAAAGTGCATTCTCCTTGTTAATAATTCATGATGAAAAGAAAAATTCATCAGCTCAATGTTGACTTTGGTTTAAGTGAAAATACTGTGTTTGACTTTTGTAATTAAATGTAATACAATAAATACAGAGGTGATGGTATGCTTGAGGAAATTACTGTACTTTCCAGAGAAATAAATATGTACGATTTTTTTAACACGCTTTCGGCTATTATTTCCCTGTTTTATGTTCTGATAGTTCAAAAAAAAGAAAAAAGCAATTGCGGAATTTTAACAGAAAATGTCAACTTATTCATAAACAGGAACGGCTTATTGAAAAAAATAAAAGACCGAGCTGTATATGGTATACTTTTGTTTTTTCAATATATGATAATCGCAGCATCAATTATTGTGCCGGTTAAAAATTTAAATACATGGTTCGGTAATATTGTTACAGAAGGAGCATTAAATTATTTCGGTACATTATTTTTTATTCCCTTTTTTGTATCTATTGCAGCAGTCGCTGTAGGCATAAATCCGATTGAATGTATGGACATGCTTTCCGCAGTATATCCTTTTTCGCTTATACCGATAAAGATAGCATGCTTTTGTGCCGGTTGCTGTAATGGCATGGAATGGGAGCACGGGCTATATTATGTTTCTGAAGATAAGGTGATGTTTCCTTCGCAGCTTGTGGAAACCGCCTTGGCGCTGCTGATATTCTTATTTTTACTTTTTTACAGAAAGAAAGCAAAGAAGGGAACGGTATATCCGGTATTTGTCATCTGCTATTCCGCAACGAGATTTGCAAGCGAGTTTTTCAGAATTGAGCCTGATGTGTTTTTCTTTCTTAAAACCTACCACATACTGTGCATAATCGGAGTTGCTTTGGGAATTGCCGAATATCTGCTTGCTGTAAAATATATTGACAGGATAGAAATGATGTTCGACAAATGGGACACTGTATATGACGGTTTCCTGAAAAAGTATTTTTCGGGAGAAAAGAGTCAAATGAACCGAAAGAAAAAGCTAAACAAGCTGGTTACACTGATTAGAAAGAAATACCGGGAATTATACAGAAAAAAATAAGCAAAAGAGAGCCGATTGTTCACGGTAAAAAAGATAAGAAAAAGAAAAAATAATCACCTGTTAAAAAAGGAGTTTATTGCCTGCGCGATAACCTCTTTTTTTTCTGTCTGAAAATAATGATTTTGTCCATCCAAAATTTTGAAATTCATATCGGATAAAAAAGGACTGTAATTACGTTCCGGATAACGGTAACCTTTCGTGAACAGGTCGTCTTTATTGAGGATAATTGCAGCGGGAGCAGCTATTTTTTTGCACGGAGAAATATGGTTATCTTGTAAAAGAGAAGTATCTTTTTTGAAATTGCTGATGATTTCCTCTAATGCTGAATTAGTTAGCGCAGAAAAATCAGCTCCGGCTTTTGACAGTACTTTGGCAATAAGGGTATCGGGAATAAAATCCCAAATATTTCGTTTCGGATTTCTTACAGAGGGCACATAGCCTGCTAATACCAATCCGGAAAGGACAGTACCGCCATTTTCTATGATTTCGGCAATTCTTATGCAAAGCTGCGCGCCGATGCAGTGACCGTACAGCACAACGTCGGATATTTTACAAAGCTCCTGAATTTCATTTGCAGAGGCATGAACAGGGTCAGGTGAACCGACGTACGGCAGATAATATACAGATGCGCCCAGACTGTTGCATATGTATTCGGCAAAGGCTGCGAATGCGGCCGGGGAAGCGCCGGCGAACGGAACTATTACAACCGATTTTTCGGCTGTATCGGAATATTTCAATATTTGAAGTTGTTTGAAATGAGAGGTTTTATTTTTTACGAGTATGTCGGCTATCCCCGCAGGAGTCGGACTGGAAATAAAATCGCTTACGGAAACACCCCTGTATTCCGGTTCGGAAACAAAGTTGATGATATCAATGCTTGAGCCGCCGGATTTAATGAAATCGGTATGCCTGCCCACAAGGTCTGTTTTAAGATATTTTTTGAAGGCATCGGCAATCTTTATTTCCGTTTTTGTGATGGGTGATTCGTACTCCGCGTCGGATGCGGATATTATTTCAAAAGCTTCAAGTTTTTTTCTGTCCGTTTTTCCGTTTTGATTAACAGGGATGCTTTCAAGATGTAAAAACCTGTGTGGAATCATATAACGCGGCAGATTTTCCAGACACTTTTCTTCTATTTCGGTATCTTTAAGTTCCTTCCCGGAATAAAATGCAATAAGACGTATTTTTTCTCCCGTTTTTCGTGGAATTACGACGGCATCCGTGATTTCGGATATTGACATGATCGTATGCTCAATTTCATCAATTTCGATTCGCTGACCGTTAATCTTCAATTGGCCGTCTTTTCTGCCGCAGAATATAATCTCGCCGGCTTCGTTGATGCGGGCAAGGTCACCTGTTTTGTAAAGCCTTCCGTATTTCTCACTGTTGATGAAGGACATATTTGTAAGGGCTTCGTCATTGATATAACCTGCACCGACATTAGCGCCGCCGATATACAGCTCTCCATTTATTCCGACCGGAACAGGGTTAAGCTTGCTGTCCATGACATACGCGGAGGTGTTATCAATGGGTTTACCTATGGGTATAACGTCAAGCGGCTTACGAGGGCAGTCAAAATATGTCACATCAACAGCACATTCGGTAGGTCCGTACAAATTGTGAAGAGCTACGTCATATGCGTCAAAAAGCCTGTAAAAGCGGTTGACAGATGAGCTGTCCAATGCTTCACCGGATAAAAACACATATTTCATACTTGAAAAACGGGATACAGAGATATTGTTTTTCTCAATGTAGTTGAGAAAAGCCGAAAAAACAGAAGGGACGAAATGAATATGCGTCACTTGTCTGCGACAGACTTCATCAGCGATTTTTTCCGGAAGAAAATGCTCGTTCGGTTTTGAAAAAGCAAGTTTCCCACCGAAAATTCCCCACCAGAATATTTCCCATACGGAAACGTCAAACGTGTAAGGGGTTTTTTGAAGAATTACGCTATCATCATCGGACGGATATTTGCGGTGCATCCAGTTTATCCGGTTAACGATGGACGTATGCTTTATCATGGCCCCTTTAGGATTGCCGGTAGTTCCGGACGTGTAAATGACGTAAGCAATATCGTCGGGTTGGGCGGCCGGAGAAAAAGCAGCAAACGGAGAGTTATCGTCAATTATCTTTGTTACGTTAATGGAGTCAAAAGCGTTTATTTTTTTTGCAAGTTTGTCCTGACACAAAATAAGAGACGCGCCGCTGTTCTTCATCATATATTCGGTTCTTTTACAGGGCTGGTCGACAGCAATGGGCATATAGGCGTTTCCACCGCGGATAATTGCGTAAATTGCCACGTACATTTCGACGCTTCGTTCGGCAAAAACACCGATAACCTGTTTCCGGCCTTTGGTTTTTTCCCTTATGGCAGCGTCTGTTCTGCAGACGGAATTGTAGAATTCGATGAAAGATATATCGGCATCATTATCTTGAATACATATCTTTTCTTTGTTTTCAAAAACACGCTTTTCAAAAAGAGAAAAAAGAGTGGCTGAACGGTCAAAATCAATGATATCTCCGTGGAGTATCGATAGATTTTCCCCATTTGTATTTTCAGAAGAAAGGCGTTCTTCTGAAAAATCGGCATTTATAATCAATTTGTTTGGATTGTCAACAAATTCCTCCAGTATTCTCTCGAAGCTTGTAAACATTTGGCGGATGTCCTGATGCCGAAACATTTTATTCCGATAACGGATATAAACGCATAATTCATCGTTCCTTTTTTCAAAGAAATGAATTTCCATAGGAACAGAGACGGAATTACTATATACAGTCTTTATTTCACATTCGGTATCATAATAATCAGGCTGAAAATCAACAGAAGTATCAAAAAGGACCTGCTCTGTTTTAGCCGACGTACAATGATTCCGTATATCGAATTGAGTAACCTTCTGATTTCTTATCAATTCGACAACAGAATCGTATGTGGATTCAAGTACGGAATAAAAAGTGTCCGTCGGCTTAATATGGGATACCAGTGGAAGAATATGCATATAAAGCCCGATGGTATTCATTTCATCATTGGTTAGTCTGTTATGAATAGGAGTTCCGATTGAGAAATCAGACAATCCGAATGTCTTGAAAACGTAAACGATAAACAGCACATAAGAAAGACAGGAAAAAGGAACGTTTTTACCTTCGCAGAGTGCCTTCGCCTTTTTTATTGTTTCATGAGAAAAATTATATTTTTGATTTGAAGAGGAATAGTCATTGAAGAAATTGTTGTCAAAAATAACATTATTATATTTACAGTTCAGAAGATTGTCCCAATATAAAAGTCTTTTTTCAAAAGCTTTGCTTTTCTTAAAATCAAGGTCTTTAATAATTTGCTTTTCGTATGAGAAAACTTTTCCGTCAGTATAATTATCGGACAACTTATTTTTGATTTTTTCCGCAAGGAGCGGGGCGCAGAATCCATCACAGAGAATGTGGTGAATATGGAGAATGATTCCGAACCTGTCGCGCATCTCGAAAGTGTAAAAAGCAAGAGGATGATCAAAAATTTGCAAAGGTCTGTTTACAACATCTGTTAAAAAGTTATCCAACTCATCCTCGTCTTGAAATCCCAGGTGTTCTACATTTTTTCTCTCAAATTCAGCGAATTTTTGATAAGCAGTACCGTGTTCATCTTTAAGAAAAACGAGACGGAAGGCATCATTTTCTTTTATCAAATCATTTACGATCACAGAAAGCTCATCTTTTGTTTTGTATCCATTGAATACAACAGCAAACGCGTTATTCCAGACAGGCAAATTACCCGTGATGTTTTCCGTGTTGAAAACTTGTTGAGCAGATGTTAAAGGATAGTTCATAACCAACCTCCGAAAATTTAATTCTTTTTTTGCTTTTCAAGATAGTCAGCGATGTCCTTTACGGTTTTGAATTTTCTTATTTCCGAGGAAGGGATTTGAATATCAAATTCTTCTTCAAGGCAACATATGAACTGAACTTTTCCAAATGAAGTTAAATTCAAATTTTTGTCGATTTTAGTTTTTGGACCGATTATTGTATCATAATCCCCGGTCATTTCACTATATATTTTCTGTAATTTTTCAATCATTTTCTCTTTTCCCTTTTTCGAATAGCTTCTGGATATTCATAAAATCAATTTTTCCCATATTTGTTATGGGGAGTCGATCAATAAACTTGATGTTGGTTGGAACAGCGTACTCCTCCAATCTTTCGCGGCATACCTTTATAATTTCGCCATGTAAACTTACAGTGTCGGTTTTTTCATCGGCAACAACACATGCTGCCACGGTTTCTCCCAAAAGTTTGTCCTTAACTCCTACCACACAGGATGCTTTCACTGCATGACAGGCGTTAATAACCGCCTCCACCTGGACCACGTAAACATTGTATCCGAAAGTAATAATCATTCTTTTTATTCTCTGGACAAAATAGACATAGCCATCCCCATCTGTTTTACACATATCTCCGGTAAAAAGCCAGACTTGTCCGTCCGTATCTGTTTTCAGTGCATTTGCGGTTTCTTCCGGTTCGTTCAGGTAACCGAGCATAACAGCGGGTCCGTTGATTAACAGCTCGCCGCTTTCCGTAATTCCGACATCCTCAAAGGTGCCGGGTTTAACTATTCTCACTTTTGTTTCGCCCAATGGAAGACCTATACTGCCGGGCTTTACATTTTCAATTGGGTTCAGAAGGCAGGCGGCAATAATTTCGCTCTGACCGTAGCCTACACGTACTGTTTCGTTGCAGTTGTGCTCCTCGAGAAATCGGTTAAAGCGATTTTCCAAATCGGCAGTCAAAGTGTCCGCACCGCAAAAAATTCCTTTCAGAAAGGAAAGGTCTTTGCCGTCGAATGCGTCGGTATGGAGAAAAGATTCCAGTATGGACGGAATAATTGTCATCAGTTCGGCTTTTTCTTTTACCATGGTTTTTATATAAGAATCAGGATTAAATTGAGGAACAAGAATGCATTGCGCACCGCTGCACATAAAGGTGTGTATACCGACGCCTAATCCAAACCCATGAAAAAGAGGTATTGCTGAAAGGAATTTTTTGCCTGATATCTTTACGCCTACGGCGTTTGCAACCTGAATGGCAAGTGAATTCAGGTTGTAATCCGAAAGAAGTATTCCTTTGGGTCGCCCGGTTGATCCACCGCTGTATAAAATGGTTGAGGGTCTGTTTTTTTTGTATGAGATAGGGGGCAGAGTTACGCTTTTTCCATCTCTTATGAGCTTTTTGAGGGCAAATGCGTTTTCATCGGTTATTTTTGCCGGTGATTTGCCAGTGGTTTTTAGTTTATAAACCGCTTTAAATACCAAAGGTATTTCATCGCAGACGGAAGTATATATGACAGTGATTTTATCATTTATTTTTTCACAGGCAGATTTAATTTTCGGGTAGAGCGAGTCTAACGCAACGATAAAACGGCTGTCCGCCTTGTTTATGAAGAAAGCGATATTTACCGGAGCCGAAAGTGTGTGAATCATGTTTGCTACTGCGCCGATTCTGTTTATCGCATAGTATACAGCTACTGCCTGTGGACAGTTGGGAAGCATGAAAGTAACAACATCTCCCGGCTTGACTCCTGCCGCGATAAGGGCTTTAGCCGTGTTTTCGGTCATTATTACCAACTCATTATAAGAAATTGACTTGCCCATAAATTTAAGCGCCGGCATGTCGCAGTATCTTTGGCTTGCATCATAAAGAGTCTGAAATACAGTCACATCCGGGTTTTTGATATCCTGTTCTATGCTTTTATAACCCATACAGGCTCGCTCTCCGGTTCATAATAGTGAATTATATTATACACCGCAAATAAACCAATGTAAATAGTTTTCCGAATATTTACGGGATAAGCATAGAATAGTATAGCGTACAAGGCACGGATTAGGAATGAATATACAAATTGAAGCATCAATATTTGTATAAATAACCGAACTTTTGAACAAGCAATATTTTTTGAAAGTAAATATTGACATCTTGAAATTGATAATGCTATACTGATACCGTATCAAAATGTATAGGTGTCTCTGCAACCATTTCACTTTTTAGGTCAGAAAAAGCGACTGTGCCGCAGAGGGACGGCGGGTGACCGCACTGCACGGTATTACGGTTTTGATACCGATTATATATAAATGAAACGATAATTCAAATTCACTTAAGGGAGGAATTTTCCGAAATGAAGAATTATTTAATGAAAAATGTCAAAAAAGCATTGTCAATCTTTTTGTCAGTGCTGATGATTTTGTCCTGCTGGGTGTGGGTTGCGCCTGACAAGGCAAGCGCAAGCTCGGCTATATCCGGTGTAAGCGATATCTTTGTTGCCGTACCGGAAACCATTTATCTGAACCCGACTTCGACAAAGAATTTTCAATACTACGTGAACAATATCCTTGACAGCAGCGGAAATTTTTCACTTGAAAAGTCAAATGCCGCCGATAAGGGTAAATATTTTTTCAAATGTGCGGATGCGACGAAGGTTACCATAACCCTTGAAAGCGGATCTGCGTCTTTTACGAAGACGACCCTTAAAAATGAAGCAGCTCTGACCAACGGTTTTATATCGGGTGAATTTACGGGCAGCCTCACTTCCGGGCTTTCATCGGGTAATACAGGCGATTTAAAGTGGACGTTTACCTTTACCGGCAAAGACGGCAGAGCTTACTCAATAAACGCGTACACTACTGTCTATTCACCTTATACGAATCCCGTATTTGCGGCAACGCGAGCTAGAAATGAGCGCGACGTGATAAGCGATCTTCAGTCGATGGCGTGGATTCAGGGTATACACAACGCCGCTTCTAACGGTGGCCGCGCAATAAATACCGTAAATTTTGATCCTATGCACGGAAAGATTACTGTTCCAGATAAAACACAAAACGATGGCGGCATTACTCAGGACGAAGAAAACTATCATACAGCAGCAGCCGGAACGGGTAATTTGGCGAGTATTTCTGGTGATTCAAAAGAAACAAGCAGCGGTGCTCAGGCTGTTTCTCCTCTTGGCAGCATTACTGTGGACAAATCCAGGTACAGCAATTTCAATCAGATTCCGAATTTCAAAATCGGCTTCTTGATTTCACTTGTAAATGAAGGCGAAAATGGTGTGAAGGAGAGAGGCTTCGGCTATTACGTTTCTGACTATTCGAATTATTCAACAGCTGCATCCGGCACACACCATAATGGAAATGACCCTTATTATGGCACTGACATGGGCACAAAAATCAGCACCTATACGTATACTGCGACCGGCAATAGAACAGATCGGACTAATTGTAGACCGAGACTTGTATGCAATGCTGCATGGGACAAAGCTGTTCCGTTCGCAACGGGAACGGTTGCAATTAAAGCTGCAGCCCAATTACATCTTAAGGGAGATGGAAAAGGCTGTTCTTCTGGTGCAACCGACAATTCTTACAACTCCAACATTGTCGGTGTTTCCGTTAGTGTAACGGATAAGGGTGCTTTAAGAAACGCAATAAATAATTGTATTAAAGATTTCCCGTGGACCGGCTTTTATTCATCAGACAGCACCGTAATAAATACATTCAAGCCTATGCTTGCTTCCGCTTACAAGGTTCTCGGCAATCCCCTTGCAACGCAGGACCAGATTAACAAAGCAAAGTCAGACCTTGATGCCGCATGGTCGGGTGTTTATGTCAGCCTGAAGGTTTATCCTCAGGCAAACGTTAACCTTGTTGACTCCGTTTTCGGAGAGCCCTCCGGAACGGTAAATGCTCAGATTGTTACTGCAAGCCGCAGCGAAGACGGCGTATTATCCCTCGGAACTGACGCAATCACCGATTCGTTTGTTGAATATCCCTATAAGTACGTGTCAAAGGAAAACATCAACAACGGACAAAATGCGCTTCCCCGTGACATAATAGACTCCGGCACGTCGAATATGAAATATATTTACAAGCCGGGCTATACCTTCCGGTATTTCAACACAAAAGCAGACAATTCCGGAGACAAGTATTACATTACCCACGGTGAGAATGACACCTATTCCTATCAGAAGGGCAGCGAAACCTATGACCTGAACAATACAAACGGCATCAACAATGTCAACGGACCCATGAACCTGTACGGCGTATGGGAGCCTGAATATTGCAAGGTGAGGTTTATCAATCCCGACGGCGCGCTGCTGTACGATTCCTCGGCGGAGGGCAACAAGCCTCAGCCCAAGGATTACAAGGCGTATTACGGCGCGAACGGAGTGCCTTCATATAACGCGGGTAATTCCTATAAATTCACGTTTATGGGTTGGATAAACATGGATAACGGTCATGTAGTGAACAAGAACGATATCGAGAACGGACTTCTTTCCGAGTTTGTTAACAAAGATACAACCTACATGGCGTGTTATTCCACTGCAGTTGATGACGAAAAGACATACACGGTCAAATTCGATATCAACCTCGACAAGGACTTTGATGACACCGGTGAAACGCAGAATAAAACGCAGGATAATAAAAGCTTCAAGTATTATGACAAGATTTACCGTGTGATAAATCCTGCAAACGTTTATCTCAACGGTGAAGTATTCTCATACCACGAGTGGTTTGCGTGGATAGACACCATGAACAGTGACGCCTTCAAGGATAACGAGATTTCCATTGCCGCAGACGAACAGGTTGAAACGAATGTCGCTTATACGTTTGCGAATGGTGGTGTCTATGTATGTGAGATTAAATTCGCAGATGGCGCGGGCCCGGTAACCGTTTCATTCCCCGGTTTAAGCGGCGCAAACGTTAGCTTTACTGCGGACGGAAGCGCGGAATTCACAAGCGGCGGAACAAGCTCAAAAATCAGAATTTCTTCAACAACTCCGGTTAAGATATCTGAGCTGAATGTTTACCGGAAAGATGGGTATAAGCGTATTCCGTCAGGAATCGAGACCTTACCTGTGGGAAATGAAACTATTGACACCTTAAGGTATGACTATAAGGATCCCGTGTGGGTTACCGCATCGGGTCAGAAGCTTACTAAAAACAGCCGTCTGACAACCGACGGACAGAGCTATTTGATAAGCTATACAAAGTACCCCGTTAATTATTTGGCGAAGTTTGTAAGTAAAAAGACCGACAGTGATGATGAAACCCGGACGTTCGGCACCGGCAGCGATGCTTTATACATTGCCCAGAAGGACAACGTTGAAGCGAACATATACAATTATACTTATCAATATGACGGTGACAAAACATTCCCGGCAGGCGAAAGCTATTTCGTCGGTGAAAGCGAATACGAGTTCCAGTATTGGACGGACAAGAAGGACAACACCGGAGTACACCATGATCCCGGCGACCCGCTTGATGAAAACGTACGTGCGGATGCGGGCGGAAGGGTCTATTATGCCGTTTATAAGCTTAAGGTTGCAGAATACTCTGTTCAGTTCAAATACGACGCTCTGGTGGACGGCGAAGTAAAATCAGTCGTGAAAGAGTTTACCGCCCCCTACGGAGGAGACGCCAACGTAGTAGTTCCCGGAGATGTAATACAGAGCAAGGAAACCAAAGATTATCTGTATGAATTTGTCGGTTGGAACAACACTCTCGATGATGAAGAGCCGATAGTCGGTGATGACATTGCCACTATTCCCTCGAAGTACGCATCAATCACCAAAAACGCGGTTTACGAGGCTGAATACAAGGCAACGCCTTACTATTACTTAAGCTTTTACGATTTCAACAAAGCGTTCGTAGGCAAGATGCGTTATCTTGAAAATGCACCGTTGGAGCCTGTTTCGACGGAAATCGAGACAGAGGCTTTGAAATCCGTTCCCAATAACGACGATGATGTAGTATATACATACGAGATAGCCGGTTGGGAGACAGAAAGTCACGAAGATCTGGTTATCGGCGAAGGTATCACTGTGAACAGGGATACACCGACGGCATATTTCCTGAAGGTTTCAAAGGGACTGAAAAAATATCCCGTTACCTTCATAACGGCACAAGGTACATATACCCAGTCAGTCGAATACGGCAGCTCACCCGTTCTGACCGGTATCAACAAGACCAAAGCTCCCAACGATGATTACGAATACCGTTTCGACGGATGGGACGACGACAGCACCGATATCGTTGAAAGATATTCCGACGATGAAATCGCCGACTACAAGGTAAGCGGCGACGCAAGCTTCACGGCGGTATATGACGAATCTACCCGTACATATGCGGTAGTATTCAAGGATATTGACACGGTAACCTACAACCCCGTAACCGATGAATTAGCTCATGACGGCAATTATACAGATTATCAGTGGACTGATTTCGACGTTAATTACGGCGTAAACGGAAAATATCCGAAATATTTCCTCGGTGAAAGAATTTCCGCTCCCGTTGTTATTCCCGATCACACGGACTTTGTTGCCGATGCAAACCATAAGGTCCGTTTCGACGGTTGGTATCCCAGCAAAGAGTTCAATGCGAACGAGAAGCTGACAAGAACCACGTTTGCCGAAAAAGATCTTCTTAATGGGGACGAAGAGATGGTGTTCTACGCTCACTACGTTGCAGACCCCATCGACATGACCGTAACGTTCTATGAAAACAATGAAACCGCAACTCCGCTTTACGCAGCAGGCATTGCCTACGGCGCGAGCGCGGAAGACGCGGCAAATACAGCAGCTAACATGCTCACGGCAGATGATGACGGTAAAGTCGGACAGCACAAGTCATTCGACCACTGGGCAGTAAAGGGCACAGAAACAGAAACAGAAGCTGACCTTGCGAACGTTACCGGCGACATGAACGTTTACGCGGTATACGACTATTCCGACCATGAATGGAAATCCGGCACAACAGACGGATGGGAAATCATCAAGGAAGCGACCTATTCAGAGGCAGGCGAACGCACACGTTACTGCACGGTCTGCGGACACAGAGACGATGAATATATCACTATCCTGAAGGACAAAGAGGATCCCACAGGTCAGATCGTTATCAAGAACAACGTTTCCGACACTGAAAACGTTGCGCTTACAGACGGCGTTCTTTATGCTGACGAATTTGACGCAAAAACCGTATATGTAAAAGGCAAAACCGTTGACGTAATGATTAACGGTCGTGACACCGGCACCGGCGTCGGTTCCGTTAAATACTTCGTGACTGAAGCTCCTCTCACAGAAGCAGCGCTTGCTGATTATGCCTGGAACGAAGCAAAGAGCACAACCGCGCGCAACGCCCACTTCGTTCAGAAGGCTTCCGACCTTAAAGGCGCTTCCTTCATCGTATATGCAAAGATAGACGATATGGCGAAGGATTGGGAAGACGACGTTGAAATCGTCAATGGCGTACCCAAGACCATGACAGACAATATCCATACAACCTATGTAACCAGCGTTAAGGTCGTTTTCGACAACGACATTCCCGAAATCGTCGTTAACGGCGATGCTCACAACGAAGATGGTACTGTATTCTGCGTCAGTGCGACGGTTACAGTGACGGACGAATACCTTGACCTTGTCACCTACTCCAAGGACGGCGGCGCTCAGCAGACAGTAGACCTCAGTGAGGGCGCACAGACGATTAACGATCCCGGCATTTACAACGTATTTGCACAGGATAAGGGTGGCAACGAGGCGGAATTCGCCTTCACCGTGAAGGAGGGTCATGACTTCAAGTTCACACAGACTGTTGCACCCAACTGCACAGAGGACGGATATGACCTTTACACCTGCTCTGTCTGCGGTGAGACGGAAAAAAGAAATACTGTTCTCGCACTCGGACATACATATCCTATGGTTGACGACGTTGCCGTGAAGACGGTTATTAAAAAGGCAACCTGCGAAGCGGACGGCGAAAAGGCATTCAGATGTACCGTATGCGGTGACATTTCCGAAAAAGAGACAATCGCTGCCTGCGAACATAAGTACAGCGAAATACCCGACGCGAATTCTGTTCCCGCGACCTGCTCAAAGGAAGGCGTAAATTACTTCACCTGTACCTGCGAAGAGACGGATGAATATGAAGCCTGCACCTATGTGAACGTAGTTAACCTTGGAAAGCTTCCTCACGAACTGGCTTTTGTTGAAGAAGTTCCCGCGACCTGCACCGAAGACGGATATACCTTGAATAGATGCGAAAACTGCGGCGAGGAAGAACGCATACCCCACAGTGAGACCGCAACCGGTCACACTTACACGGAATGGAGTGTTTCATATCCCGAAACCTGCAAGGCATACGGCCTTAAAAAACGGGTATGCGAGACGTGCGGATGTGAAGAATATAGCACTATCGCTCGTCACGATCCGACCTACGAAAAATCTTACATCAAGGAACCCACCTGCACAGCGTCCGGCACGTACAAGAACGTCTGCTCAAAGTGCGGACTGGTTGAATGCAATGCCGACGGCAAGGAAATCATTCACACGGAAGATGCTCTCGGACATGCATACGAACCCATTACCGTAGAACCCACCTGTACCGAAGCCGGCTACACCTGCACGGAATGCTCAAGATGCGGCGACACCACAGAGCATACAAATAATGTTGATGCCCTCGGCCACGATTGGCAGCCTAAGGAAACCGTAGACGCCACCTACACCGAAAGCGGCTGGAAGGTTTACGAATGCTCCAGATGCCATGAAGAAAAGAGAGATCAGATTCCTCCTCTTGCGGAAAATAAGATCAATTTCTACAGTGACGGTGAGCTCTTCGGCGCTATAGGCGTTCAGGCAGCTTCCATCGCCGTGACGGCAATTGACTTTGACGAACCCGAAAAGACCGGTTACGAATTCACAAAGTGGGTTTATGCAGACGACACAGAGCTCGGCGAAACCATAACCTTCACAGACGAAACGAAGGTATATGACCTTAAGGCTGTATTCACTCCGAAGAACTACACGGTCACATGGAAGGACGGCAACAAGACCGAGACACTCGCATACGACAGCGTTATCAACGAATACTTTCCCGAGGGAGACAATATCCCCGTTAAGGAGCGCACGGATACGTACAGATATGAGTTCATCGGCTGGTCACTGACCGAAAACGGTGAAAAGATTACTGCTTTCAGCGCGGTAACCGTTACCGGCGAAATGACCTTCTATCCCGTATTCGACGAATTCCCGCTTGAATTCACGATTAAGTTCGTTGACTGGAACGGAAACGTTGTCGAGGAACAGACAAACGTACCTTACGGAACTGAAATTGTCGCGCCCACACTTGAAACGGCAAAAATTACCGTCGGCGACAAAACGGTTCTTCTTAAGGATTACGAAGACACGACAGATCCCAACAAGACTCTTAAATGGTCCGGCAAGTGGGAACCCATGGTTGAACCCGCTACCATGGACGTAACGTACACGGCAATATATAATGTAATACCCAAGGTAGTTAACATCAGCTTCTATCTTGACGAGGCTGACGCAGAGCCTTACCGCATCGCGGTTTACAATGCGGGCGACACGTTCATCCTTCCCACGGAAGGTCCCGCGAAGGAAGCTGACGACAAATACACCTATTCATTCCTCGGCTGGCTTCCCAAGGCTGACCAGACAGCAACTGATCCGGTTGACGGACAGGCGCTCGTTCCCGAGTCAAACGGATATGCATATGTTGCCGATTATAAAGAAACTCCCATCGAGTACACCGTAACGTTTGCAAACGAAGATGAGGAAGCTGAACCGTACAAGGAAAAGACCGTATACTACAACAGCTACATCAACTTTGCACCCGATGACAACAGCATGGTCAAAGACGTTGACAAGCCTGAAGAAGAAGGTCAGTACGTATACGAATTCAAGGGTTGGTCCTACAAGGGCATGACCTATAAGAAGGCAGACCTTGCGAATATGCAGGTCAAGGGCAACATGGTCCTTACACCCGTATTTGAAAAGGTATACACAAAGATTGCTGTTAAGTTCGCAAAGCTTGACGGCGGATACTATGCCGAAAGAGAATTTGTTTACAACAACGACATTTCCTACAGCGGTGCCACACCTCTCAAGACGAGAGACTGGCAGTACAGCTATAAGTTCCTCGGCTGGAACACCAACAAGAATGCGACAGAAGCAATCGAACTCGGCAAAGCGACGGAAGCAGTAACCTTCTATCCCGTATTTGAACCCGTACTCAGAAAGTACGACATAACATGGGTCGTCATGAACAAGAAGTTCACCCAGAGCGTTGAAGCCGGCGCAGAGGTAGCTTATCCGGCAACTGCGGAAGGCGCACCCTCCATCGACGGAGATACCTACAACACGCCCATATATTCATATGAATTCAAGGGCTGGGCTCTCACCGCTGACGGTGAGATTCTCGACGCGATTCCCGAGGCAACGGCAAAGGCGACCTACTACGCGATATTCGATAAGACAAAGAGCAAATACACCGCGAAGTGGTTCCTCAACGAAGGCGACGAAACTCCGCTTTATGAGAAAACCTTTGACTATGCGACCGCTATGGTTTACGGCGGCGAAACACCCGTCAAGACACCCGCTGCAGAGGATGCAAGCAAGCTTGAATACATCTTCAAGGGCTGGGTTGACCAGGACGGCAACGAAATCGCGGCAGATGCAGCGAACTGCGGCAAGATAACCAAGAACACCGTCTTCACGGCAGTGTTTGAAACAAGCTACTTCGAGTTCACCGCTACCTTCTACGGCGCAGACAACACCACAGTATATTCAACGAAGACTGATTACCATTACGGTGACGCACTCGTTGTTCCCGCGGAACTTGAAAATTATGATTCGGAAGACGGACTTACGGCAAACACCTTCATCGGCTGGGCAATTACTGCCGACGCGACAGAGGCGCTTGACCTTACGGATTACACCGTAACCGAAAACGTAAGCTTCTATCCCGTATATTCCACAGAAGAAATTAAGTACGCAACCGTGACCTTCGTCGATGACAACGACGCAACAATCAGCACAAAGAACTACCGTGTAGGCGAAGCTGTAGTTGTTCCCGCCGACCCGAAGAAGGAAGCGACGAATGAGCTGGTTTACACCTTCAAGGGCTGGGCAAAGGTAGACGACCTTGAAACCATCCTCGAAGTGATTCCCGCAGCGGCTGAAGACGTGACCTACAAGGCAGTGTTTGAATCCGCTTACAGAACCTACAGAGCGACCTTCTACACCGATGAAGGCAAGGTAATTTCCTTCAGCACCGGTACGCACGACGGTCTGTATCTGTATAACGAAACCGCAAATGCGCCCGTGGCAACGAAGGCGGAAACAGCCATGAAGAAATATGTCTTCGCAGGCTGGGCAGAAAAAAAGAACGCTGCGGTTGAAGACGTCATTTATGCTCCGACGGATATAATCACCGTTACTGCTGACATCAACCTCTATGCGGTATTCACCGAGGAAGCCAAGACCTACACCGTAACCTTCGTCGGCGAAGACGGCAGCGAAATCATTCCCTACACGGATCAGGATTACAACGCTCAGATAGAGGTTCCCGCCGCTCCCCCAAAGGAGAACACGGCTGAATACACCTACACCTTCGACGGTTGGTATAACGGCAAGGCAAAGCTTGTCACCGTTAAGAAAGACGGCAAGGAATATGCAACCGTCACAAGCGACGTAACCTACAAGGCAACCTTCAAGGCCGAAGCAACGCTTTACAACGTCTACTTCTACAACGTAGACAAGAACCTTGAAATGATCGAAAAGGCGTACGCCAACTTCACAGTCGGTTACGGCAGCGCATTCCCGACGGTAACCGAACCCGCCGACTATGATACGGACTCCTACAACTACGAGTTCAAGGGTTGGGACGACCTCGCAACCGATGATGTTGAACATCTTGCCGCAGACGACCTTCCCGCAACAGTTACGAAGAACGAATCCTTCAAGGCTGTGTTCACCAAGACGGAAAGACTTTACACCGTTAAGTTCCTCA
>JAKSQS010000080.1 GCA_024404055.1 Clostridia bacterium
CTTGCAGCTGAGCTGCTGTCCTTTCTTTATTTATAACCGAACATTTGTTTTTGATATTCAAAGTATAGCACACGAACATCTGTTTGTCAAGTGTTTACCGGTTATTTTTTTCAACTATATTAAAACACAAAAAAGGTACGGAAATCCGCACCTTTTATAAATTATTGGATTAAATTATGAAAGCTCCTGTGCCATTTCGGCAAAGCCGTTCATAATAGACGAAGCAGTTTTTTCACCCAGAGAAATCATTTCCTGATAATGGTCATAAACAATTGCCATGGAAAAATCGTTATCGGGAACGATATAGCCGATAGCATCGTTTGCAAGTCCGAAAACAGTAACCTCACCAAACAGGTCATAAAGTGTCGGAGCTTCAAAATCCTTGCCGCTGAACGAGCCCTCTGCGGTAAGTGATGTGCCGCCTTTTATAAGGTCTGCACAAAATTCACCGGGAACCATACATACCTTAAGCTGATTGCCGAATTCAATATAACCTATTTCTACATTTATTTTATATTTACCGAAGCCTTTTGATTTAATAACTGAATAATTTGCAAGATTGAGTTTACCTGCCATTTTGATAAGAGAGTTTGTAACCGGAATCATTACCGTAGAAAGTCTGATGTTCATAAAGGGTTCAACCTCAACCTCGTCAACAGGCGTCCAGTTTTCACACCAGAGAGTATAATCACCGCCGTTTCGCTCAACATAGGCAATCTCGCTGTCAATAACGCTTTGGTCATAAAGACCGGCATCCGCTTTTATTTCATCCTCCGTTTTGGTCAGCGCAAGAGCCATTTTTGCCATTTCATATCCGTACCTCATGGACTGTTCATAACGGTAAGTGCTGGGTTGGCTGTCATTTGTAAGACCTCTGCCCATGTAAATTCCGCAGATAGCGCCATTGAAGAACATAAAGTCATAGCCGTAATTATTGATATATTCTCCCATGTAATAAACATAGTCACCGGAAATTGTTCTGCCTTTATTTATGCCGTCGGTAAGCGGAAGCCCCGCAACATCCGGGTGAGCACCTATACTGGCAATAATAGTTCCTCTTGAGCCGTCATACGGCGTAAATGTAAGTCTTGTAAGATTTGTGTCAAGTCCTGACGCGGAGCTCCTGTTTTTGTTTGAAAAATATCCGCTTCCTATATCCTTCACCGCATATTCGAGCTTACCGGGCTTCATGGCGGCACAGGCATCCATCATTCCGCCTGCAACTTTTTTGAAAAGAAATTCCATATATTCGTGGTTTGTTCCTGTTTCCATTTTTGCGCCGACAGTGCTTCTTGCAAGATTTTTAAGCACCTTGCCGACAACATTTGTCCAAAGACCCTCCGTGTCTATTCCGCTGTGTGCGTGTGTTGAAAATACATTTATGCTTGCGATTTTCTTTTCGGGATATTTTTCGGCAAAATCTGCCGCAAACAGCTTACGGATTTCCTTAATATCATTATTGGTAATACCAATGCAGTCTATGGTGGCAAATAGAGAAACACCTCTGCCGCTGTTGTCGTCAACAGCAATAATTCTTGCCTTCATATCATCGGCAACATCCTCAACCTTGTTTGAAAAGCCGTTTTCAATCATTATGTAGCCGCCGAGAAAATATTTTCCGGAATTATAATCGTCCGGCACAAGGCTTACGGCAGATGAACCGAGCATCCAGACATTGTTTTCGTCTGCTTCGCTGACAAATTCTTCATTTCCTTTATAAAAATCAGTGTTTTCGTAGTTTTCTTCATCAACAAATGACGGATTGTTGCGAATCGGGAAATTGAGTGTATCAAGAGCACCTGTCAAAATCCCAGCAACAAGCTTTGTTGCAAATGTGCTGAAAGCCTTTGAAGCTTTTTCTTTGATTTCATTGGCATCCGCGGCAGATGAAATGCAGCTTAAACACGAGAACATCATTATCACCGCCATAACAATACTGATTATTTTTTTACTTTTTTTCATTATGTGTCGCTCCTTTTCTTTCTTTTTATATTACTTTAACATTAATATGCAGTAATAGCAAGCAAAATTTTAAAAAACAGCTGCGCCTTTTAAAGACGCAGCCTGTAAAATTATATTTTGGAAAGCTCTGCAAGTATTTCCTGTCTGAACGGAGCAATGCTTTTGAGTGCTCTGTCAAGCTGTTCATCACTCATTGAGCAAAGAGGAAGTCTCAAATCTCCGCAATCAGCACCGAGAGCACGCATAATGTCCTTTACGGGAATCGGGTTAACATCGCAGAAAAGTGCATCAACAACAGGAAGAATATGCATCTGCATTTCAGCACATTTCTTAATATCACCGTTCACACCGTACATCGCCATATCGTGAGTGTACTTAGGCATAATGTTGGAAAGAACGGAAATAACGCCCTTTGCGCCGATAGCAGCCGAAACAGTAACCTGGTCATCATTGCCGACATAAATGTCAAGGTCATCGCCGCAAAGCATACGGGTTTTTACCATTTCGGAAAGATTACCGTTTGCTTCTTTAACCGCAATAATGTTATCATGCTTTGAAAGCTCTTTATATGTTTCGGGCTTTATGTTAAGACCTGTTCTTGACGGAACATTATAAATGATTATCGGCTTTTCAGTGCTGTCCGCAACAGTGAAATAATGCTTTACAAGACCTCTCTGTGAAGTCTTATTGTAATAGGGAGTTACAACGAGGTGCGCATCCACACCAACGGATTCAGCCGCCTTTGCAAGCTGAATTGTATAATCGGTGCTGTTGCTGCCGGAGCCTGCGATAACCGGCACTTTGCCTGCCGCACGCCTGACCGAAAAATCAAAGCATTCAATACGCTCGTTAAAAAGCACTGTTGAGCCTTCGCCTGTTGTGCCTAAAATTATGAGCGCGTCTGTGCCGCCTTCAATCTGAAAGTCTATGATTTTACCGAGCATATCATAGTCAATGCTCCCGTCCTTGCTGAACGGAGTGACCAAAGCAACTCCGGCACCGGTAAATAGTGTTTTTTTCATATAGAATCAATCCTCTCGATTAGTCTATATATCCTTCAGCGCAAAGAAGCTCCGCAAGAAGAATGGCGCCGCCTGCCGCGCCTCTCAATGTGTTATGGGAAAGACATACAAACTTATAGTCATACTGTGTATCCTCACGAAGTCTGCCGATGGAAACAGCCATACCGTTTTCAAGACCTCTGTGAAGCTTTGTCTGAGGCATATTATCCTCAGTGAAATAATGCAGGAACTGCTTGGGCGCAGAGGGAAGACCGAGCTGCTGCGGTTTTCCGGCAAAGTTGTTCCATATTTCAATTATTTCTTCTTTTAAGGGCTTTTCACCCTTAAAGCTCATAAATACCGCACCCATATGTCCGTCAGAAACAGGAACACGAATACACTGCGCCGTAAAATAAGGCTCTGCCGCAGGTACGATTTCGCCGTTTTCGATTTTGCCCCAAATCTTGAGCGGCTCTTTTTCGCTCTTTTCTTCCTCACCGCCGATGAACGGAATAACATTATCAACCATTTCAGGCCAACGCTCAAAGGTCTTGCCTGCGCCGGAAATTGCCTGATAGGTACATACAAGAACCTTGTCTATACCGTATTTTTTGTCAAGCGGATAAACTGCGGGAACATAGCTTTGCAGTGAGCAGTTGGATTTAACGGCTATAAAGCCTCTCTTTGTGCCTAAACGCTTTTTCTGGTCTTCAATTATCCTGATGTGGTCGGAATTGAGCTCCGGAATAACCATAGGAACATCCTTTGTGAATCTGTGTGCGCTGTTGTTGGAAACAACGGGACATTCAGCCTTTGCATACGCTTCCTCAAGTGCCCTGATTTCGTCTTTTTTCATGTCCACCGCACAGAAAACGAAGTCAACAACGGCTGCGATTTTTTCAATATCCGCTGTTGCATCATAAACAACGGTGTTTTTTAATCTTTCCGGTATCGGAGCAGACATTACCCATCTGCCGCCGAGAGCCTCTTCATATGTGTGTCCGGCTGAACGGGGGCTTGCGGCAAGGGTGGTAACCTCAAACCACGGATGACCCTCAAGTGTTGAGACGAAGCGCTGACCGACCATTCCGGTCGCGCCGATAACTCCTACTTTGTACTTCTTCATAACAATCAGTCCTTTACAAAAGAATTAACAAAAAAATATTGCAAAATTTGTAACATTGCACTATAATATTGCATTGTTAGTATAATACCACGCAATATTTGTGATGTCAAACGAAATTTTGACAATTTGGAGAAAAAAGATGAAGAAAAGCGATTTCTTTTACGATTTGCCCGAAGATTTAATAGCTCAACACCATGCAAAGCCGAGAGATGCGTCAAGGCTTATGGTCATACATAAGGAAAATGATATTTTAGAGCACAGGCATTTTTATGACATAGCCGATTATTTTAATCCGGGAGACTGCCTTATACTTAATGATACAAGGGTTCTTCCCGCCCGTTTGTACGGAATAAAAAAAGATACGGGGGCGAAGGTTGAATTTCTCCTGCTTAACGACAGGGGAGACGATATATGGGAGGTTATTACCGGTCCCGGAAAAAGAGCAAAGCAAGGCGCGGAATTTGTTTTTGCAGACGGAGAGCTGTGTGCAGAAATAATTGATGTACTTCCCGACGGGAACAGGCTCGCGCATTTTACATATAAAGGCAGCTTTCTCGAAATTCTCGACAGAATCGGTCTTATGCCTCTGCCGCACTATATCACGGCGGAGCTTGAGGACAATAACGACTATCAAACGGTATATGCAAGAGAAAACGGCTCTGCCGCCGCACCTACTGCCGGACTGCATTTTACCGATGAACTGCTGCAAAAGCTTAAGGATAAAGGCGTTGAAATCGGATTTGTCACGCTTCATGTCGGTCTCGGTACCTTCCGCCCCGTAAAAGCCGAAAATATCGAGGAGCACCATATGCATTCAGAGCATTACAGGCTGCCCGAAGAAACAGCAAATCTCATAAACCGAACCAAAGCGAACGGAGGGCGCGTTTTCGCTGTCGGAACCACCTGCTGCCGCACGCTCGAAAGCGTCGGTACAAAGCTGGGCAGAATAGATGCGGATGAAGACTCAACAAATATTTTTATTTATCCCGGTTACAAATTCAAATGTATTGACGCTCTTATTACAAACTTTCACCTTCCCGAAAGTACATTGATAATGCTCGTGAGTGCGTTTTGCGGATATGAAAAAACGATGAAGTTTTATAAAACGGCAGTTGAACAGCGTTACAGATTTTTCTCGTTCGGTGACGCCTGTTTGATACTGTGACATTCCATTATATGCTTTAATATGCCGATATGTTAATGAACAGGAGATTTTCCTATGTATAAACTACTGACCAGTGATTCTGTCGCAAGACGCGGCGAGTTTCAGACGGTGCACGGAACGGTTCAGACCCCCGCTTTTATGAATGTTGCAACCTGCGGTGCGATAAAAGGTGGAGTCAGTGCACTTGACCTTAAAGAAATAGGCTGTCAGGTTCAGCTTTGCAATACATACCACCTTCATGTCAGACCCGGTGACGGTCTTGTAAAGGAAATGGGCGGTATAAGGGAGTTTTCACGCTGGGACGGTCCCGTTCTCACCGACAGCGGCGGCTTTCAGGTGTTTTCTCTTGCAAAGCTGCGTAAAATAAAAGAAGAAGGCGTTGAGTTTAATTGCCATATTGACGGTCATCGCATTTTTATGGGTCCCGAGGAAAGTATGCAGATTCAGTCCAATCTTGCCTCAACCATCGCAATGGCGTTTGACGAATGTGTTGAAAATCCGGCAAAATATGAATATGCAAAAAGCTCATGTGAGCGCACCGTTCGCTGGCTTTACCGTTGCAGGGAAGCTATGGAGCAGTTAAACCGCAGAGCAGATACGATTAATAAAGATCAGATGCTTTTCGGTATAAATCAGGGCTGTACATATGATGAGCTGCGAATTGAAAATATGAAACAGATAGTCAGGCTTGAGCTTGACGGATATGCCATAGGCGGTCTTGCTGTTGGTGAACCGAAGGAGGATATGTACAGAATAATTTCCGCAGTTGAGCCGGATATGCCCGATGACCGTCCGAGATACCTTATGGGCGTAGGCACACCGGGCAATATTATAGAAGGCGTATACCGAGGTGTTGACCTGTTTGACTGTGTTATGCCGTCAAGAAACGCGAGACACGGACATCTTTTTACAATGAACGGAATTATAAATCTGAACAATGCAAAGTACGCGAACGATTCTTCTCCGATTGACCCGGAATGTGACTGCCCCGCCTGTCAAAGCTTTTCAAGAGCATATATTCATCATCTTATTAAGGCGAAGGAAATACTTGCCATGCGCCTTTGTGTTCTGCACAATCTGCATTTTTATAATACGCTTATGGAAAAAATACGCAGCAACATTGAAAACGGAACATACGGGGCGTTCAGAGAAAAGTATGTGAATTTGCTCGATACAAGAATTTAACAATTTATTCATAGTTTTATTTCGTATTTCTATTGATTATAAACCGTTACATATGTATAATATATCCATTATGATTTTCGGAGGACAGTTTAATGAATAATTTATTTGGTTTCTTATTACTGGGCGGAAGCAACACTTCGTCATCCGGTGCAACAGGCACACAGGCAGGCGGCAGCAGCTTCACATTTATCATTCTGCTTGTTGTTATGTTCGCGGTGATGTACTTTGTTTCAATCAGACCGCAGAAGAAAAAGCAGAAGGAAGAACAGCAGATGCGCGATAACCTTCAGATTGGTGACGAAGTTACCACTATCGGCGGTATTCTCGGTCGTGTTGTTGCCGTTAAAGAGGATTCTATCGTAATTGAAACCGGCGCAGACAGAAACAAAATGAAAATTACCCGTTGGGCAATTCAGACCAACAATACAGCCACGGAAAAAGCAGAGGCTGAACGCGCAGCAGCTAAAGAAGCAGCCGAAAAAGCAAAAGCCGAAAAGAAGGGCGGTCATGCAGCCGATACGGCAAAGGATGAACCCGTTGATGAATCCGCTCCCGTAAGAAAACGCTTCGGCAAAAAGAAAGATGACTCTGCCGAAGAATAATTTCGGGTAATAAAAAATAAAAACCTCTCATATTCTTTAAAGACAAAGGATATGAGAGGTTATTTTTATGAAAAAAGCAGTAATTTCTTATTTAAAAAGTCTTATTGTTTCTGTTATTGTATATGCCGCGTTTTTATTTATTGTTGCCGGAATTTCAGTTGCAAAGGATTTGTCGGATGAATATATGTATTATTTTTCTTTTGTTCCGATTGCTTTTGCGGCATTTTCGGGCGGTGCTGTATGCGCGGCTGCCATCGGAAAACGGGGATTTATTCACGGTATGCTTTCGCAGGCGGCATTTTTCGTTCTGTTGGGTTCAGCTTCTTTCATTCTATCGACAAAGCTGTCATTTATTTTACTTATTCCGTTTGCGGTATGCTTATTGTCGGGCTCGGCGGGAGGGATAGCCGCCGTAAATTTAAAAAGAAGATAAGAGCAGGGGAAAGCTATGAAAAATAAATATACCGGCATTATTTCTCTTTCCGCGTTCCGAAGGTTTTTCAAAACAAACGGATATAATATTTTGCTGATCGCAGTCACGGCTGCCGGTTTAATATACGGCACTGCAATTTATTTTTATAATGAAAACAGCTTTATTTCAGAGCTGATAAATAATATGAATATTTCAGGCAGTGCATTCAATTATTGTTATATGATTTACTTTATTTCAAATATGCTGTGTCTGATGATTTTGTTTATTTTCGGGCTTTGCATTGCGGGCTCACCGTTTATTATTTTGCTGATTTTTATTAAATCCTCAGGTGCAGGAATGATTATCGGATATCTATACGGCACATACGGCTTTGACGGAATTGAATTTTGCGTGACTGTATTTTTTCCATCCGTCATTTTGCTGCTCACAGCATTGATTATGGCAGGAAATGAAAGCCTTTTCACTATCAGAGAATTAAAAAACGCATACAGTTTTCCGGTAGAAAACAAAAAAGCGGGATTTTCTCTTTATATAAAAAGATACATTCTTCCGCTTGTAATCGTTATACTTTCTTCATTTATACAGACAGCCTGTTTTTACTGCCTGTATAATCAATTTATTCCGTCTGCTTAAAATCGTTATCCGTTTCGTTCGCAGTGCTTTCGCCGCTTAAAGGATTGCTTTTTGCGGCATCGCGAAGCTGTTTATTCATCAGATGAGTGTAAATTTCCGTTGTGGAAAGATTTTCATGACCGAGCATATCCTTTAAAACGAGAACATCAACATCACCGTATTGATACATGAGTGTAGCAGCGGTATGTCTTAATTTATGTACCGAATACCCCTGTCCTGAAAGACCGATTTTATCTAAATATTCATATACAACATCCTGTACCATGCGTCGGCTTATTCTTCTTTTCTGATGACTGATAAAAAGAGCGTTTTTGTCAGCTGCCTTAACGCCTTCATGCGGTCTTACTTTCAAATATTCGTAAATCGACTCCATGCACGCTTTATTCAGATAAACCATGCGTTGTTTATTACCCTTGCCGGTTATACGAATTATCTGCTGGTCAAAATCAATATCGGAAATATTAATTCCCACAAGCTCCGCAAGTCTCATTCCGCAGTTCAATAGTAATGTCAGCATACAGTAATCACGCTGTTTATATTTGCCGTCAACCGAATTTAAAAGCTGTTTTGACTGTTCAAGCGTCAAATATTTCGGCAGAGATTTCTGCGGCTTGGGTGTTTCAAGCTGGAGCATCGGATTTTCGTCAAGTAAACGCCTGTTCACAGTAAGGAATTTATAAAATCCGCGAATAGAAGATATTTTTCTTGAACGGGTTGAAATATCATTATTGCGCACATGAACGCAATAAGCAATAAAATTGTTTGCATCTGAAAATGTAATTTTTGAAATATAGTCAAGGTCAATAAATGACATATCATAATTTTCATCAAGCTCATTTTCATTAAAATTATTTTTAATGCAGATAAGGTATCTGAAAAATAATCTTAAATCAGATGCGTATTCGCAAACTGTAAGCCGGGATTTTCCGCGAGTTACAGAACAATAGTTAAGATATTCCTGTACAAGCGGCGGCAAATATCGAAAATCGGAATATTGCATAATATGTACTCCTTTCGTTAATTTAACAAAAGTGCTCCCCTCAATTGCACAAAATATTGATTTTGTGCAATTAGATTTGCTCCGTAAGAGGTACTATTCCCCCTATATCTGTCAGAACATCATTCGATAATTTTTCACAGGTTATACCGATGTTCAAAAGAAAACTTTTTATTAAATGATAATTTCTGTGTTTTTCTATATTTCCGAAAAACACAGCCGTTTTTTTATCATACATAAATCCGCTGCCTCCGATAAAGCCGTAACGGCTGCCGTCAAGAAAAATATCGCCTTTATCTATAAGCAGACAGTTGACCTGATTTTTTTTGTTGAGCTTTATATATTGTTAAAGCAGCTGTTATTACCGACTCGGAAGCGCAAATAAATGCGGAGAATTTAGTGTAGC
>JAKSQS010000081.1 GCA_024404055.1 Clostridia bacterium
TAAGAAAAATTTTCAGATTTACTAAAAGCAACGAGACATTGTGCAACTTTTAAAAATTCACTAAGACCCCACAAACGTTGATATTACAGCGTTTGTGGGGTCTGTTGCTTTTTTTACTGTCAAATTCGGGTTCTTAGATTTTGTCAATACTTTTATAATTAAAATCAATAGTTGGAAATAAAAACACAGGCGGAGAGTACTTTTTGCCGCTCTCCGCCCTTTTAAACTATTTATATAAATTATGCATCCTTTTTCATTGTGGCTCTTCTTATCGCCTTGCCTATTTCAAATACGGGGATAGTGGAAACCGCAAGACACGCAGAAATCGTAAGCTCCTCAAGGTCAAAGCCGGCAGCACTCCAGTGGAAGGAAATCTGCTCAATGCCGAATACATCACGAAGGCCGGGCATATAAACAGCAACCAGAGTCAGTGCCGTTGTTGCAAAGAACGAGCCCAATAACCACCAGTTCATATTTTTAAACATACTCTTTGAGAACAGGGAGCCGGTGCGTGAACGCATATTGATAGCACAGAACATTTCCGCAAAGTTAACGGTAAGGAATGCCATTGCCATGGCGTTTGCACATGGAACGTCATTGAACAGACAGCCCGTCAGAGTGCCCATTTCAAGCTTGAAGCCGATGAAGTAAGCGGCAAGCTCAACAACGGCAAGATATACGCCCTGCCACACCATGTCAAAGCCCGCGCCGTGTGAGAAAATGCCGTCCGTTGTGGCACGGGGCTTTCTCTTCATCAGGTTGCCCTCCGCCTTTTCCATGCCGAGCGCAAGTCCGGGCAGAGAGTCGGTAACCATGTTAATCCACAGCAGATGAACAGCACCTAAAAGGTTGAAGCCGAGGATTGACGAAATGAACATAATCAGAACCTCGGACAGGTTCGTTGAAAGCTGGAACTGGAGAACCTTGCAGACATTGTCGTAAATCTTTCTGCCCTCTTCAACGGCATGAACTATTGTGGCAAAGTTGTCATCCGCAAGCACCATGTCGGCAACGCCCTTTGTAACATCGGTACCCGTGATACCCATGCCGATACCTATATCTGATGCCTTTATGGACGGAGCGTCGTTAACGCCGTCGCCGGTCATGGCTGTTACCATGCCTCTTGCCTTCCACGCCTTAACGATTCTCGTCTTATGCTCGGGCTGAACACGCGCATAAACGGAATATTTTACAACCTCTTCAACAAGCGCTTCGTCCGTATACTTGTCAAGCTCCGCGCCGACTATTGCCTCGCTCACATCGGAGATAATGCCTAAATCCTTGCCTATTGCAACGGCAGTATCCTTGTGGTCGCCCGTAATCATAATCGGACGGATACCTGCCTCACGGCACTCTTTAATAGCGTCGTAAACCTCGGGTCTGCACGGGTCTATCATGCCGGTAATACCGATAAAAATCAGGTCTTTTTCAAGCTCCTTGTCATCGAAAGAAGCCGGAGCGGCATCATATTCTCTGTAAGCCGCACACAGAACGCGCAGTGCCTTGTCCGCAAACGCCTTGTTCGCCTTGTTTATACCATTGATAAGCTCGGCGGTCATGGGTATAACCTTACCGTCCTTGAGATAACCCGTGCAGCGCGAAAGCATAACATCGCACGCACCCTTGGTGTACTGCACGAATTTGCCGTCAACCTTATGGACGGTGCTCATCATCTTTCTGCCCGAGTCGAACGGAGCTTCACCTATTCTCGGATATTTCTCCGCCAGCTCATATTTGGGAAAACCCAACTTATTTGCATAGTTTACAAGCGCACATTCCGTGGGCTCACCGACGGAAAATTCCTCTCCGGGCTTAATCTCCGCATCGGAGCAAAGTGCCATTGCCTGTGCAAGCAGCTGCTTATCGGATGTAAGCTCGTCAACAACCGTCATCTTGTTCTGTGTGAGAGTGCCGGTCTTATCCGAACAGATAATCTGTGTGCAGCCGAGAGTTTCAACAGCTGTCAGCTTTCTTATAAGTGCCTGACGCTTGCTCATGGCAGTAACGCCGATTGAAAGGATAATCGTTACAACTGCGGGAAGTCCCTCAGGAATAGCCGCAACCGCAAGAGCAATAGCGGAAATGAACACATTAAGCACGGTCTTGCTTAAGAAATCGCCCCATGCGAATGTCTCAAGTCCGCGGAACACGGGAATAAGGTGTTCAACAACACCGACCGCAAACACAAGCACGCTGATACCGATAACAAGCTTTGTAAGGAAAGCGGAAAGCTCTGCCATTTTCTTCTGCAATGGTGTCTGCTCCTTCTCCGCCTCGGAAAGAGCACTTGCGATTTTTCCCATTTCGGTGTCCATACCTACGCCGGTAACAACCGCTTTACCTCTGCCGTAAACCACGGTAGAACCGCTGTAAAGCATATTCTTTCTGTCGCCCAGCGCAACATCACCGTTTGTGTCCTTGCACATAAGCACATCAATAATTTTGGAAACGGGCACGCTTTCACCTGTCAGTGCCGCTTCCTCAGCCTTAATTGAGTGGGATTCCAGTATACGGCAATCCGCCGGAACCGCGTCACCCGCTTCAAGGATAACAACATCACCGACAACAATGTCTTCGCTCTTGATAACAGCCATTTCGCCGTCGCGCAGTACCTTGCTTGTCGCGGCGGTCATCTGCATAAGTGCTTCCATCGCCTTTTCAGACTTGCTTTCCTGCACAAGACTCATAATGGTGTTGATGATAACAACCACAAGAATAACAAGTACATCCGCAAACTCACGCAGCATGGACACATCCTCACCGCTTCCGGCACTCACGATGTTGATAACCGCAACACCCGCCTGTATAAGCGCGGCAACGAGAAGCATGATAATCATCGGGTCGGCAAGAGAACCGATGAATTTTTTGAAAAGACCTTCCTTTTCGCCCTCGTCAAGCTTGTTTTTCCCTTTTTCGGCAAGTCTTTTTTCCGCTTCGGCGGAGGACAAACCATTTTCGGAGGAATTAAGCTCTTTAAGTACGGCTTTTGACTCTTCGAGATAGTGTTTCATAAACTATCCCCTTTCCTTTTTTATTATTCAGCTTTTAAAAAAACCTCTAACATAGCACACTGTAACGCTGTGCTATGTTAAAGGTCTCGCTTACATAATATTATGCTCCGCAAACCAGCCTTTTAAACGGCGGTTGTTGATTTACGGACTAACAAGCTACTCCCCTCTAACGAGGTATTTATAAAACCGTATGGAAATTCTACCATTATTAAAGGGGTTTGTCAATACAGATTTTTAGTTCAACCGCATTTTCATATTTTATTCGTTTTACATTCTGCCGGCGGCTGAACCGGAACAGGCTTTGCCTCGCTTTCGATTTCAACGGAAATAAAATTATTTCTCGGCGCGTACGCCCAGCGCATATCAAACGCCTTCACCGCGTCATACGGCACATAAAGCTGCCCTCTTGCGCCTGTATAAACGGGTATCGGCAGAGAGATGTGCCCCCTGTCTGTCACGGCAATATTGCTGCCGTCCGTCACCGTCAGACTGTGTGAGTATATTTCCATGCGGCACTGACCAGGAGTCCTTTCAACTGTGCCGCCGATAAAAGAAATAAGTATGCCCAGCGGACCGCACCATACCCCGTCCTTTTTCTCGGAATGGGTGTCTGCAATGCTCAGACCCGGGTACATTCCTTTAAAAAGGGCGCGGGTTTTGCCGTAAACCGGAGCAATGGCAGGCGGAAAAATTTCGTCCTTTTCCTTGTCGATAACGCAGTAATCCGCAATTTTCCCGTCCTCACGCACGGATGTCAGCGTTATTTTATTCCCGTCAACTTCAACAATTGCCGCCATGGAAAGCTTTTCCTCATGGGCAAAAAACGCCGCGTGCCATACCTTCGACATAGTTCTTGAGCCTGCCGGATTTCGGTCGGAATTTCCGAGCATATAGTGAACCGTGCCCTCGGAGGGTCTGTCAAAAAGCTCCTCGTTTTTCAAAGGGAAGCTTCTTGAAAAATTGTGCTCATGCCCGGAAAACATAATATCAAAGCTTTCAAAAGCCTCACGCATAACGGGATAAGCGTCATAATTCTGGCAGTCCACACCGGAATAGCATATCGGGAAATGATATACACCCAGCTTCCACGCTTTATCACTGTTTTTGTGGTCAGCCAGCACCCAGTCGCGCACCTTTTCCGGCTCGTTTATGCTTAAAATATTAAAACGGACATTGCCGTAATCAAATGCGTAGCTTTCCGTTTCCCAGCCTTCGGGACCGTTAAACGGATAAGAGCCCTTAAACTGTCTGTCGAAAAATGAAGCCGGCTCCGCATAATATCTGCCTGTGCCGTTTTTGTAATCCTTAAAGCCGCGGTTGTCATGGTTGCCAAGCGACATCATAAAAGGCACGCTTTCGGCAAAGCCCGTCATACCGGAAAATGTGCCGTTCCACTGCACCTCATGCTGTCCGCAGTCCGTGTTGTCGCCGCCTGTGAGAATAAATGCCGTGTCCGGGTTTTCGGCAAGCAGCTTTTTCATAAAAGAATTAAACGGAGAATAATCGGGACAGTCGTGAGGCTGACCAGACTGCTGGTCGGACACACATATAAATTTGAATTTAGTCGCGTTCTTTTCCTGTGTTTTAAAGCTGAAAATATCACTCCTGATTTCGTGTCCGCAGGTGTAATAATATTTCGTGCCCGGCTCAAGCGAGTGAAGATGCGCCCAGAACATTGAGCTTATATCAATATCACTTTCAAAAATTTCAGTTTCGGCACGGCAGATTTTATGTTCTCCGTTTTCTTTCCAGTATTCAACATAGCCGTCTGTGATTTTTGCGTCAGTACGCCATGTGACTGCCATTGTCGTTTCCGGGTCATCGTAAATACTTATAAATATATGGTCGGGCTTTTGTGTTGAGCCCCTTACCGGCTTTTCGCTTATCATCCGTCTCTTTCCTTTCATTCCGTACTGATAAGAATTATAAACGCATATACAATCAAAGTCAATAAAACCGGCGCAATTATCAGTAATATGCTTTTATCTGCGAAAAAAATCGTCGAAAAATTTTCCTCTCTGCTTCGGCGGCGGAAAACAGGCATCCGTGCATACAAGCACGGTATCATCCCCAACCACGGTAACATCCTGCCACGGTATACGCAGGTCGCCGTTTCTGCCGAAAATACCGAAGCAGCGGCTTTTACCCCACACAATTATTGCCTTTACACAGCCCGTGCAGGTGTCAACCTCCACATCGCACACAAAGCCCATGCGACAACCGGTTTTCGCATCAATAACCTCTTTTTTTGTTAAATCTTCAATACAGCAATCCATAATTCACACTCCGCATACAATATACTATTTATATTATATGCACAGCAAAGAAAAAAAGCCCCGTGTGAAAACACACGGGACAATTTTATTCATGTAAAAATCAGCCGAGGATGGAACCGAAGAGGCTAGCAACAAGCTCCTGACCGTACTCAATATCACCATAGAACAAGCCGATGATTACGCCGAACACCTTGATAAGAATGTTCTTTACTGTATCAAGTGTGCTGGGACCTACCTCTGTAGGAACAAGCTGTGCAATGTAGGTGATGTAAGTTCCGCCGTCCGCGTCACCTACGGGAACCTGTGTGTTTGCGGCATAGGTATGGTCTTTGTTAGTTGCATCAACCCAGCCTGCGAAGCTGTATCCGTCGGGAGCAACAACCATGGGAAGGGTATAATAGCCGTTGACGGGCGTGATAATACCTATCTGACCCGTAGCCGTGTTGAGCTCGTCCTTGCCTGTGCTGAAATTGTGGTAAATAATTGCCGTCTGACTTGTGGAACCGCTGAAATTGAGGATTGTGAGCATTTCATTGGGCTGAACCTCATATCCCTCATAAGTAAAAGCGGATACCGCCATTGCAACACTGGCGCAAAGCATAAGCGCTGCCATAAGTACTGCTAAAATCTTTTTCATAATATTTTCCTCCTTTTATGAATACCAGATTTCTTTGTGCTTAAAGTATATCACGATAATTTCACTTTTTCAAGCTTTTTTTAATATTTATTGATTTTGTAAAAATTAAATTTATTAATGACAAAAATTTACGCTTTTAGTTTATCATTTGTTCATATTTACTACTTTTTTCCGTTATTTTTTAAAATTTAATATGAATTGACAAAAATATCGGTGATATGTATAATCATTGTATATTATAAAAAAGCAGGGTGAAAAAATGAAGCCGCTTGAAATCAATGTAATTTCAGACATACATTATTATCCCGAAAGCTCGGGAAGCACTGGCAAAGCATATGAAAAAGCCGCCGCAAAAAGTCAGAAGCTGCTGCACGGCACGGCAGCCGCGCTGGAAGACTGCTTTGACAGACTTTCGCGTGACGAAAGCGCGGATATTGTCCTCGTTTCCGGCGATGTGACCAACAACGGCGAAAAGCAGGCACATGAAGAAGTTATTTCACTTTTAAATAAGTTAAAGGCAAACGGAAAAAGGGTTTTCGTTATAACGGCAACCCATGATTTTCGTGAATGCGGCTTTACGGCGGCATATGACGGAAATAATGAAATTAAAACCCCGACCTGCCGCCGTGATGAGCTTTTTGAGCTTTACAGACCGTTCGGACCCGATGAAGCGATAGCCGTTCACAAACAGAGTATGTCTTATGTCGTTCAGCTTGCGGACGGTTACAGGCTTTTCGCCCTCAACGATGACAGCAATCTCGACGGCGCAAGCGGCTTTTCGGATGAATGCTTTTCGTGGATAGCGGCGCAGGTTGAGGACGCGAAGAAAAACGGTCAGTTCATCATTGCAATGACGCATCACCCTCTCATTTCCCCCACCCCGGTTTACGCGCTGATAGGAAAGCATGATATGATGGGCGGCTGGTACGGGCGCAGACAGTGCCTTGCCGATATGGGCGTGAATTTCATTATAACCGGGCACACCCACATTCAGGATATTTCTTATATATTCTCCGAAAAAGGAAATGTTTTTTATGACATAACCGCCGCAAGCCCGGTGGGTTATCCCGGTACATACCGAAGGCTTGTGTGTGACGCGGAAAATAACACCGTAAAGGTCAGCACCGTTGAGTTTGCAAAGCAGTCACAGCTTAAAATCGACGGTGTTCCGCTTTACGAAGCTCTGCAAAAGCAGTTGACGGGCATGATAAGCGATGTTATTGCCGCAGCTGCAACCGACAAATATAAATTTGCCTCCATGGCAACCGCGTTCAGCATTAAAGAAGATAAGGGAGTAAAAATCGGTGCCCTTATCCGTCCTGCCGCCAAATGGATAAACACTGTAACCGTCGGCAGAATTGCCCGGATGGTCAGAAGAAAAACGGGCCTTTCCGAAAACGACCTGCGCGGCGTTAAGGATGAACGGGCACTCGATTTCGTAACAGGCCTTGTTATGAACCTGTTTGCCGGCGACGGGCAGTACAGCCCGGACACTCCGCAGTATAAAATCACCTGTGCCCTGCTTGAAGGAATTGACGGACTTGCTTCTTTTCTGCATATTCCTCTATCAAAAATCACCGGCGGTACGGGCAGCCTCAAAGAGCTTGTAATTCCGCTGCTTTATAACAGCGGTATATGCGACAGGGAAGCATTGCTGCACCTTGACGCAAGTACAGAACAGCTTTCACAGCGGTGAGTAGCAGCTCATCTGATTTATTCATAAACAACGGCTGAAATTCTTGATTTATTACAAGAATTTTCAAAATAAATTTACACATTATCCATGTTTTACCGTATGCATTTTATGCTACAATTAGAAAAACAATTGTCGGAAAAGGAAATACAATTTATGGATGTAAAATGGTACGGAACAGCAACAATAGGTATTAAGGAAAACGGAAATGAAATTCTTTTCGACCCGTTTTTAAGGAGAAACCCTTTTTTGAAAAATACCACCGGGATTGACGGCTTTACGGGCAGAAAAGCAATATTTGTCACCCACGGTCATTTTGACCATATCTGGGATATTCCCGCCATTCTCAATATGGATAAGGATGTAACGGTATACTGCACACAGGTTGCCGCCGACAACCTTATAAAACAGGGTGCTGACTCTTCAAGACTGCATATCATAGAGCACGGTGACAAGATTGAAACAGACGGATTAACAGTCACGGCTTACAAGGCAAAGCACATCGTTTTCGACGCGGGATATATAGCGCAGGTATTCGCAAGATGCGTGTTCCTCTGCCCCGTGCTGTTCAAATTGGTGGCGTGGAATCATCAGTGTCCACTCAAGGATGAAATACTGATATATGAAATCGACAACGGCGAAAAAAGAGTTATGCTTTCCGGCTCCTTCGGCTGGTTTGAAGATATAGAATATCCCGAAAACGCGGATATGTTTGTTCTCGCTCACGGCGGAAGCACGAGAGTGCCCAAGCTTGTTTCACCCTTCATTGCCAAAACAAAGCCGAAAAAGATACTTATGGATCACTGGGATGACGCATTTCCGCCGCTTACAAGGCGCGTAAATGCCGAAAAATCCTGCCGTATTCTGAAAAGCGAATACAATGATATAGAATTTATCATGCCCCAAGAACAAAAAATATACACTGTTTAATAGAATGTGCCCGGAGTTTTCCGGGCATTTTTATATAAAAATCATTTAAAAACATTGAAAAATAATATCTAATGTGTTATATTTTATACATACATTAACAATATGTTCATTTCAAAGGAGGATATTTATGAAAAAGCTGAAAAAAACAACCGCATTTTTAATCTGTGCCATTCTGATTTTCACTTCAATACCGTATGTCGGCTGCGTTTCGGCTGTACCGCAGTCAGCATACAACGCGCATTTTTCGGATATGCCTGTTGTGCCTGACGGGTATCATTACACCGGAAAAAACAACATCTCCGCAGACGGCAGGGTTATCTATTACACAGAGGATGAGCCCGGTGAATACGGACTTGTTCACGGCAAATGGATATATGCGGACGGAACAGAAGCTGAAAATCCCGATTTTCCGTGCGTTTATCCTGGTGAAGCTTCAAACGGCTATGACAAAGCGGCTCAGCTTCCCGGCTCATTCGATTCGCGTAATAACGGCATTATCACCCCTGTGGAAAATCAGACCGGCGGAACCTGCTGGGCTCATTCCGCAATATCCTGCATAGAAACCGCCTGCATTAAACAGGGGCTTGCCGATGAACCCGATTTTTCCGAATATCATACCGTGTGGTTCGGCAAAAACGGATATGTTGAGGGAGAAAACGACCCCGCCAACGACGGCTTTAAGCTTAATAACGAAATTGATACTCTCGTTGCAGGCGGGAATATGAACACCGTTATGAATGCGGTCAACAACTTTTCCGGCGTTGCCAATGAGGAACGCTTTGTGCTTGAATCAGATGATGAGGAACAAATGCTTTCCGATATGAAAAGCACATTTACCTATGACAAAAAATATATACACGACGCAGTGGTAAGCGAAATTAATTATCTGCCCGATGACACTGACACCGTCAAGCAGGCGGTTAGTGACTACGGCGCGGTAAAAGCCTCATAGTATCCCGGCG
>JAKSQS010000082.1 GCA_024404055.1 Clostridia bacterium
ATTTGGAGGCGATTTTTGCCTTGAAGTAAAATTATGAAACATTTGTTTAATTATGCCAGTATTCCTGAATATGAAAATGAGTTGGTGCAAAAAGGTCTAACTTTGCAGCAATTTGTCCAAAAAATCGGCGTGGACGGCATTGAGCTTGATGTTCATGTTGTAAAGGACGGCGGTCTTGTTATCATCCACGATGAAAGACTTGACAGAACCACTGACGGCACGGGCTTTGTTAAGGATTACACCTGTGAAGAACTGAAAAAATTCGATGCTTCAGCACAGTTTAAGGGACAGTACGGCTTTTGCGGTATTCCGCCTTTGAGGGAATATTTTGAGCGTGTGAAGGACATTCCCGGCTTTATGACGAATATCGAGCTGAAAACCGGTGAGTTTGAATACACGGGCATTGAGGATAAGGTTATTTCTATGATAGAGGAATATTCTCTTCAGGACAGAATAATTCTTTCCTCCTTCAACCACTATACAATTAAACGCTGTAAGCAAAGAAATCCGGAAATCACGGCGGGCTTTCTTTCGGGTGACTGGATACTGAATTTCGGCGCATACGCAAAGTCATACGGCGTTGAATGCTGCCATCCGTGCCTGCGTTCCTTAACACGGGAAACCGTTGATGAAATGAAGTCACAGGGCAGAATTATCAATACATGGACAGTTAATGAATACGAAGACATAAAAAGGCTTTCCGATATGGGTATAGACGCGCTTATCGGAAATTTCCCTGACAGAATGTTGGAATTGTCAATTGACAAACGGTAAAATTTCTGCTTTAATAGATATGGAAAAAATATCAGGAGGTATTTGATATGAAAAAGAATTTAAGAAAAGCATTAAGCATCGTTCTCAGCGTACTTATGGTTTTCTCCTGCGTTGCGGTTGCCGCATCGGCAGAGGAAAAGGAGTACATACCCTCAATCGTTATTCCCGGCATTTTTCAGTCAGAGGTAAAGCTTTACAACAAGGACGGCACACTTGCTCTCAACTCAAGCGGTGAGGAATATGCACCCCCGTTTTTCCTTGATTCCACCGCTAAAATAGTTGTTGAAGCGGTTCTCAACGCGATATATCCCATTTCAAGACTGCTTATCACGCAGGAAGACAAGGACAACATGGTTGCCGAAACTGTGGCAAAGGTCGGCGGAGAAATCGTTTTCGGAAAGACTCTCGGTGTTGATGAAAACGGCGAATATCTTTACGATGTAAAGCCCACCAAGTATGATACTGCGGTTATTGATTGCAGCGAATACGACCAGAACTATATTTATGACCAGATTCCGCTTCAGGAATATTCCGAAATTGCGGGCGCGGAAAACCTTTTCTTCTTCTCCTATTATTCATTTGGAAGCATCACGCAGACTGCCGAGGATTTATATCAGTTCTGTCAGTCGGTTATGGAGCAGACCGGCTCCGATAAAATAAACATTGTTCCCATAAGTCAGGGCGGCACGCTTGCAAATGCTCTGCTTGCCATTCACGACGGAGATATTATTGAGCATCTTAACAGAATAGTTTATATCGTTCCCGCTCTTGACGGAGCAAACCTTGTCGGTCAGCTTTATGCGGACGGACTCGCGGATGAAGACAGTATGCTTTATCTTGAAATGTTCCCAAAGCTTTTCGGTGAAGACCAGCAGTGGCTTGCATATCTCATTGATATGGTTTTGAGAATTATGCCCAATGCGGATGTGAATAACATTATCGACAGGGTTGTTGATGAGCTTGTGGGCAAATATCTCAAGCGTTCAACTCTTATGTGGGCTCTCTGTTCGTCCGGCTATTATCCGGCTGCGGCTGAAAAGTATCTCTCCGGTGATGAAAACGCGGTTTATAAGGCGGAAACCGACTGGTACTATAATGAAGCACAGCTTAAATCCGATGAAAATATTCTCAAGGCTGTCAATGCCGGTGTTAAGGTATTTGACATTGTGGATTACAACAGTGAGGTTTATGCTCTTACAGAGGGCTACAACGACCAGAACGGTGACGGAATAATCCATCTTGACTCCACCTCAATGGGTGCGACAAGCTTCGGCGTTGATGTCCAGCTTCCCGAAGGATATGTTCTTAAGCACACCAACTGTGATAATCCGGAGCATGACCACAGTGACCCGTGGAATCTTATAGATGCCACAACGGGACTTCTTCCTGACACAACCTTCTATTTCAAGGATCAGAACCATGAGCGCACCGCACAGAACGATGTTATCATCAAGCTTGCGACACAGCTTCTTACAGACGACAGCTTTGTTGATGTTTATTCCTATCCCGACAAGTTCCCGCAGTTCAACCTCGGCAGACTTGCAAAGGGTCCCGAAAGAACGCTTGCCGCAGCAAAGAAGATAGATAAATCCGCTCTTTCCGAAGAACAGGCGGCAGAGCTTCAGGCAGCGATTGACGAGCTTGAATATGTGCTTTCACAGACCTATGTTACGGTTGAACTGAATGAAAGACTTGACAAGGCTGTTGCCGGTGTTGACACCGTTATTGCAAAAATCAAAAACGGCGGTAAGCTTCCCGATAATTCCGATAAGGAAAAGCAGGATGCTATCGAGAAATTCGTTTTCGACCTCCTTGCGGCGATATTCAAGTTTGTTGCCACGATTTTTAATAAAATCTTCGGCGGCAAGGGCTTTTCTGAAATAATATACGGTAAATAAACAGGGAATGTGACACAGCAGTCACAAAGAAAAAGCAAGTCGAAGCACTGATTTTCAGTGCTTCGACTTGCTTTTTTTCGGTATCGTTGAAAAATTGCGTATTCCGCAGGGTGCGGCGTCCCGACGCACCGTTGGCGTTGCCTGTTTCAAACAACATTCGTTATAAAAATCACCGTGTCACTTAATAAGACGCGGGGTTCACCGCTTGAAGGCTTGACCTCCTGTAACATCTGTCAGCTTTTTCTTTTCAAGATATTTGAAAAACGGCAGTCCTGCCAAAAGACATACCGCAAGCTCGCCGAGGGCAACACAGCCTGCCTGCATGAGAAATCCGGTTAATTCAAACTTACCCTCAATATAAAAAATTTCAAGCTCAAGTCCGATAATAACGCCGTTGAATAAAGCAGGCATAACCGCGCTTAAAACAGGCAGCCCTTTTATGCGTATATTGCCGAAAAAGCGAACTGCCAAACAGCTTAAAAGCGTGGCAAGCGTGCCTGAAGCAATGTCAACGGGAATGACTGAGGCAGAGCAGAAAATATTTGCAATGAAACAGCCAACGGTGAGCCCCGGTACGGCTGACGGCATAAATATACACAGCAGCGTCAGTGCCTCCGCTATTCTGAACTGCACCGTGAGCGAAGCGGAGCCCGGAAGGATAAGCTGCTGTGCCGTTGTAAGCGCGGCATACATGGCCGCAATAACAGCCGCCCCGGCAACAGTCGAGGCGGATTTGCTTTGATTTTTCATCTTTAACAACTCCGTAGTTTTAATTATAGTCAGGATGGTCACGAACTGACTGCCTGTTTAAGGCGTTACTGCTTGCCGTGGAAAAGCTTTGCGGTTTCATATCTCGGCTCACAGGTGAGGTTGATGCCGAGTCTGCGCAGAATGTCCTCGTCAACGGATGAAAGAATGACCGAGGAATGCATTTCACAGCCTTTAAGTCCTGGAAGCTGGTCGAATGCGCGTTTTGCAATTGAATCGCTTGCGGCGCATATAGAAAGTGCGATAAGCGCTTCATCCGTGTGAAGTCTCGGATTTTCACTGCCGAAATGCTTTGTTTTAAGCGTCTGTATGGGTTCAATTATCACAGGCGAAATCATGTGATAGGTTTTGTCAATGCCGCTCATGGATTTAAGGGCGTTGAGCAGCATTGCGGATGCCGCGCCGAGAAGGGCGGTGGTTTTGCCGGTGATTATTTTCCCGCCGGGCAGCTCAAGCGCCGCCGCAGGCTCACCCGTTATCTGCGCGAGCTCCAATGCAGGCTTTACGCATTTTCTGTCATTTACGGAAATGCCCGCCTGCTTCATCAGCAGCTCTATCTTATATATTTCATCATCGTTGGACGCGCCCTTGCGCTTTTTGCACATGGCTGTATAATAACGCCGGATGACCTCGTTTCGGGAAGCCTCATCCACAGCGGCATCATCGAATATGCAGAAGCCCGCCATGTTAACACCCATATCCGTAGGCGATTTGTAAGGCGATTCACCGAGAATTTCCCTGAACATGGCATCAAGCACGGGGAAAATTTCAACATCGCGGTTGTAGTTTACGGTGGTTTTGCCGTATGCCTCAAAGTGGTACGGGTCTATCATGTTGACATCGTTAAGGTCTGCCGTTGCCGCCTCATAAGCAATGTTGACCGGGTGCTTTAACGGAAGATTCCATATCGGGAAGGTTTCAAACTTTGCATAGCCGGCGTTTACGCCCCTCACATGGTCATGATAAAGCTGCGAAAGGCAGGTTGCCATTTTTCCGCTGCCGGGACCCGGAGCGGTGACAACGATAAGCGAACGCTCCGTCCTGATATAATCGTTTTTGCCGAAGCCGTCCGGGCTGACTATTTTTGCCACATTTGACGGATAGCCCTCTATGGTATAATGACGGTAGGTTTTTATACCCATGTTTTCCAGCTTTTTCTGAAAGTTAACGGTTGAAGCGGACTGGCTGTTATAGCGTGTGAGAACCACACTGCCCACATAAAGCCCGTATCCGCGGAAAACATCAATAAGTCTTAACACATCAAGGTCGTAGGTTATGCCGAGGTCTCCGCGAACCTTGTTTTTTTCAATATCCTCGGAGTTTATGGCGATAACTATCTCTGCCTGGTCTTTCAGCTCAAGCAGCATACGCAGCTTGCTGTCAGGCTGAAAGCCGGGCAGAACCCTTGACGCATGATTATCGTCAAAAAGCTTGCCGCCGAATTCAAGATAGAGCTTGCCGCCGAAAAGCTGAATCCTTTCGCGTATTTTTTCACTTTGCAGTTTTAAGTATTTGTCGTTGTCAAAGCCTGTTTTAGCCAATTGTAACATTCCTTTTCTTTAATGAACTTATTTCCAGAAATATTCAAAATTAACCATTGTGCTGGTGTCATAGTATACCCAGCCCTCCGACTGCTGGTCTTTAATTACGGTAAGCGTTCCTTCAAAATCATAATATGCCGGAATGAGAACATCTTCTCTTATAAGCTGGTTGGTATAGGTATCAAAGAGAATTGTGATGGTGACATTTTCAATATGTGCGCCGAAGCCGCTGACGGCAAAGGCTGCTGTATTGAAATCGTTTTTTGAATATATACCGTCCTTGATAACGGGGGAGGTGAGTGTACTTGTGTCCGAATAGCTTTCGCCGTAAAGGGTGAGCTCAATTTTGCTTGTGCCGTCCGCATTCATGGTTCTTGAAGCGTATTTTACCTGCGAGGCGTTTAAGCTGCCGTTGAGAGGCGCGATGTAATCATTGATTGATACACCTTCATCAGCGGTTGAAACCAGCTCTCTCGTCAGCTCAGGGAAAAGGGACTTGAGTATGTTCCCGGTGCCGCCGTTTACGGTGTTTCCGCCGGAGCTGTTTTTCAGTCTGTATGAGCTTTTCACGGTTTTGCTGATTACGCAGGTGCCGGAATTTCCGCGTGCAAGCGCGGTTACTTTGTTAAATTCGTTAAGTAACGGCTGATAAACGGCGGGAATGCCTTCCTCGCTCTCCCATGTTCTGACATTAAATTCCGGCTTTGCTGCTCCTGACGATAAGCCGAGTAAATCGAGCAGCTTGATTACTATTTCCTTCAGCTTAATAAATATTTCCTCAAGTGGAGCAAACAGGGAGGTTAAGCCGGAAAGAAGGCCGCCTTCTTCAGCCGGTAATTCCTCTTCGGATACCGTTGCTGCCGCCGCTGCCTGTGCGGCTTGTTCTGCTGCCGATGCCGTTAACGGCAGGCAGATCATTATTATTGCCATGATGATTGACGTGATTTTTTTCATTATCAACACCGCCTTCAATAAATATATCTTATTATATAATGAATACAAGTTTTTTTAATTCTGAAAGAGAAATATAAAATCTTTTAATGGAGTATAATAATGCCGTGCTGTTTTTAATATCGGTTTTGAAAAAATTTTTTAAAAAAGTTTGAAAAACCACTTGCAAATGCGGTGCGTTTGTGGTAATATATTTCAGCATTTGTAACCGCCGCACCGCGGCGAGGTTTAATGTAATATCATTAAGCAGGCGGTCCTCTTTCGCTTTCGCGATATGAACGCAGCAAAATCAAACGGAGGAAAAACAAATGGACGCACTCAAACTCATCTCAGATCCTTGCCTCAAGGCGGAAGTTCCCGCAATCGAAATCGGCAGCACCGTAAAGGTTCATGTTAAGATTCGTGAAGGCGAGAAGGAAAGAATCCAGGTATTTGAAGGAACCGTTATTGCCAAAAGAGGCAGCGGCATCACCGAGACCTTCACTGTAAGACGCGTTTCCTACGGCGTTGGCGTTGAAAGGGTATTCCCCATTCATTCTCCCAATGTTGCAAAGGTTGAACTCGTCAGACTCGGTAAGGTTCGCAGAAGCAAACTTTATTACCTTCGTGACAGAGTCGGTAAGGCTGCAAAGGTTCAGCAGAAGCTTGGCTGATAATACTGAAGATGAGGGCAATGTACTTTTTACATTGCCTCTTATTTTTTAAATAAGGAAAGAAGGATGCAAAATGGCAGAAAAAAAGGAAAACGGCGGATTTATAGTTAGCAATCTTTATGATTTTGCATCGGTAATGTCTGCCGCAGTTATTGTTATTGCAATTGTATTTACTTTTATTTTCAGATTTGTCGGAGTTGTGGGTCCTTCCATGATGGAAACGCTGCACGACGGGGACTGGCTTGCCGTTTCGGCGTATGATGCAAAGCCGCAATACGGTCAGGTGGTTATCATCACGCAGCCCAACGATTATAACGAGCCTATTGTTAAAAGGATAATCGCCACGGAAAATCAGGTTGTTGATATTGATTTCGGCACAGGTGATGTTTTTGTTGACGGTGTAAAGCTTGACGAGCCTTATATCAACAATCCCACGACAAATTCATATGATGTTCAGTTCCCCGTAACCGTTCCCGAGGGTTGTGTATTCGTAATGGGTGACAACCGCCAGCATTCATCGGACAGCCGTTCGTCCGCGATAGGCTTTATCGACACAAGATATATTCTCGGACAGGTGAAATATAAGCTTGTTGAAAAAGATACGATTGCTGATAAAATGAAATATGTTTCACCGAAAAACTGGAAGGTGAAATAATGAGTGACGCAATCAAACAGACCGTTCAGTGGTTCCCCGGACATATGGCGAAAACCCGCAGGCTGATAAAGGAATATCTGCCGAAGGTTGACTGTGTTGCGGAGCTGCTTGACGCGAGAATACCGTTAAGCTCAAGAAATCCCGAAATAAACGAGCTTACCTCCGGCAAGCCGCGTATTGTGCTTTTGAACAAGTGTGATGTGGCGGACGAAAGCACAACGAAAATGTGGCTGCAATATTTTCAGAGTGCCGGACAGGCGGCGCTTGCCGTGGACTGCCGCAGCGGAAAAGGACTTCAAAGCTTTGACGCGGTGGTTAAGGAAGTGCTGAAGGATAAAATCCGTTCAAATGAAGAAAAGGGAATGGCAGGCAGGGCTTTGCGCATTATGGTTGTCGGCATACCGAATACCGGTAAATCCTCCTTTATAAACCGTATGGCGAAAAGAAACCGCGCAAAGGTTGCGGACCGTCCCGGCGTGACAAGGCAGAATCAATGGTTTGCAATAGGTAACGGGCTTGAGCTGCTTGATACTCCCGGTGTTCTGTGGCCGAAGTTTGACGACCCGGCGGTGGGCGATAAGTTAGCTTTTATAGGCTCTGTAAAGGATGAAATTCTTGACAGTGAGACTATCGCGTGCAGATTGCTGAAAATTTTGCGCGATGACTATCCGCATCTGCTTGAAAACAGATACGGCTTTGGTGAAAAGGAGCTTGCGCTTGAAGAACCGTATGAGCTGCTGGAGGCCCTCGGAAGAAAAAGAGGTATGCTTGTCAGGGGCGGAGAGATAAACACCGAAAGGGCGGCTGTGACTTTGCTTGACGAATACAGGGGCGGCAAGCTCGGCAGACTTTCGCTTGAAAAGCCAATATAAAAATAAACAGAGAGTGAAAATGCTTTTTCGGCAAATCACTCTCTGATTTTTATTTGGTTTTATTTGGTTTTACGGCTCGCTGTGCTTGTAAATCAGACCCTTTACCACATCGGGACGGTTTGTGATTATGCCGTCCACACCGAATGAAATAAGCCTTTCAATGCTTTTGTCACTGTCTACCGTCCACGGATTAACCATTATGCCGGCATCGTGCGCGGCTTTAACATAGTCTTCCTTCAAAACGAAATATTCATACGGGTGAAGCGCGTCTGCGCCTATTGATTTTGCAAATTCAACAGGCTGACGGAACATTTTGAGGGCAATTGACTTGTCGGGTGAATATAAAAAGCCCGTTTTGCAATTCCTGTCGATTTTTTTTGCTTCTATAAGCAGCTTCGGGTCAAAGCTTGAAATCAGCAGCCTGTCAAACAGTCCGTGCTCCTTAACTGCGTTTATTGTGAGAGAGACAATTTCGCTTTCCGCCTGCTTCGGGCTTTTCAGCTCAATATTCATAAGCGGAATATCGCTTTTTTCAACAAGCGAAAGAAATTCGTCCACCGTGGGAATTTTCGTCCCCTTGTATCTCGGTGAGAAATATGCGCCGAAATCAAGCTCACGCAGCTCGGAGAGCGTCATGGAGGAAATTTCGCCCTTACCGTTCGAGGTTTCGTCAACCGTGTAATTGTGACATATGACCGGAACGCCGTCTTTAGTGACATGGACATCCGTTTCAAAGCCGTCAACGCCTATTTCAAGCGATTTTTCAAATGCAGGCAAAGTGTTCTGAGGCGCGTATACATTTGCGCCCCTGTGAGGAATGACCAATGGCATAGACATCACTTAACTCTCCCGTTCAGCGGCAGATTTTATATGCCAGCTCCGGATTTTTCGTGGTGATGTTGTTCGGACCGGCGTGTGCCGCTTTTCTGATTTCTTCTGCTGTGGTTGCCGTCCATACGGATACAAGGAAGCCCGCTTCCTGCACCGCTTTTACGAGCGCGGGCGTAACAAACAGCCTTATGGTGTTAAGACCTATGGCACCGCTTTCCTTCAATGCGGTGATAACGCTGTCAAAATAAGCAACATCATCGCTTGCGTGGGCGATAACATTCAGATTAAGATAATAGGGGATGCCGGGACATTTTTCCTTGACCGCCGCAACATCATTTTTGCCGATTCCGGTGAAGAAAATTCTGTCCGTTATGCCGTATTTTTCGGCAAGCGGAGGAATTTTTTCAAGATATTTTGTTTCTTTGACATCAATGTTGACCCTGAGATTTTTAAGCTCGCTTATGAGCTCAAACGCTTTATCAAGAGAAACG
>JAKSQS010000083.1 GCA_024404055.1 Clostridia bacterium
GCCGTGATAGTAAACACGGAACAGAAAGCCGTTGTTTTCTTTGAATCGAACCCTGTAACAGGGATTTTGAATATCCGGCATAACCGGCAAAGCATGAGACGGATTTTTTTCAAAATAATACCAGAAAAAGCCTCTTCTTATCCTGACATCAAAGCCCGGAAAGCGCGGAAGAATGTTCCGCACCGCCTCAAGCAGAGCTTTTTCATCTATTTCTTCTTTCAGCTCCACACAGATACGAAACACATTTGACCAGGTTCTGCTGTTCTGCCCCGGAAAAATGGTTGCCGCATTGTCAAGTCTGAACCACTCGGGTCTTTGCTGACTTCTCGTTTCCGTCACTGAAATACCTCCGAAAAAGTCACATTATTTTTCATGATTATACACTGAATGAAAACCGTTGTCAAAGTTTTTTTCCAAAAAATCCTCAACCGCTTTTTTGTCCGGTATCGTTTCCGCGGCACCCGCCCGTGAAACCGCAATTGCCGAAGCCGCGCTTGCAGTTATAAGAGCTTTTTCAGGCTCAATGCCGGACATCAGCCCATAAAGACAAAAGCCCGTAAAGGTGTCTCCCGCTCCGGTGGTATCAACCGCCTGCGTTTCAAAAGCAGGAACGCGGAAATATTCGTTTTCACAGGCATATATCGCGCCGTCCGCACCGAGGGTGAGTATCACTGCTCCGCCGTCAAGCATTTTTGAAAGCTTTATTGCAATTTTCTGCGCTTCTGTCTCACCCGTAATGCTCATTCCCTCAAATTCGTTGAGTATCAGATAATCCACCTGACTGTATTCGATTTCTTTAAGTTTTTTAACATACGGAGAGGGATTAAGCGCAACCTTCATCCCTTTTTTGTGTGCACGCTGTATCATATATTCAACCTGTGATGTTTCATACTGCATAAGCAGTAAATCCCCGGAGCCGAAATGCTCCAAAACGCGCTCACAGGCATCAGGTGTTATTTCTCTGTTTGCACCGGGAAAAAGTATCATCTGATTCTGACCTTCACCGTCAACCTCAATAACGGCGTGACCGCTGAAGCCGTCCGACAGCTCAATAAAATCAGTGTTTACACCGTTCTTTTTCAGAAAATCGACGAGAAACATTCCGTCTTTGCCTACCCGTCCCGCCATATATGCCAAAGCACCGGCTTTCGCAAGGGAAACAGCCTGATTAAGCCCCTTACCGCCGACATGAAGCTCGTAATTACTGCATGATAAGGTTTCACCTTTTTCCGGCAGTCTGTCAAGAGAATAAACCCTGTCTATGTTCATTGAGCCGAAAACAAGAAATTTCATAGCCTTTCCCCTCTCATTCAAGCGCGGCACGCAGCTTTTTCATTCCGTCTTCAACCGAAATGTCATTTCCGAAAACAGAGGATGAGCCCGCAACAAATATGCTTGCCCCGGCTTTTTTCATTTTCGCAGCATTTTCAAAGCTGACATTTCCGTCAACCTCAATTTCAATATTCTCAAAGCCCTTTTCATCGAGGTAGGCACGCAGTTTTCTGATTTTAGTGAGTGTTGACGGAATCATCTTCTGCCCCGCAAAGCCCGGATTTACAGCCATTACCGTAACACCCTCTATTTCATCGAGGACATACTCAACCGCACCAAACCGTGTAGCAGGATTAAGCGCGACAAAAGCGTCTGCGCCCTGCTCTTTTATGTATGAAACCGCCTTGTGCAAATGTGCCGTGCTTTCTGCATGAACGGAAACTATATCGCCCCTGCCGAACTCAAACCAATGCAGCTTATCCTCCGGCTTTTCAACCATAAGATGAATATCAAGAGGAATATCCGTCATTTTTCTTATCTGTCTGCAATAATCCGTTCCGAGCGTAAAATTCGGTACAAACAAGCCGTCCATTATGTCAATATGAAGATATTCCGCGTCCTCGTTTTCAAGTGCTTTTATTACTTCCCGTATTTTGCCTATGTCAGCGCACATCATAGACGGAGAAATTCTCATTTTCATTTTGTCTCACCCTTTTCATCAGTTATAAACCATGCGGATACAATGCTTTTTCCATCCTGTCCGGCGGAAGCGTAATCGGTAAGGACAAGCTCTCCGTCAACTGTCATAACCGCTATTCTTAACTGCTCGTCTGCCTGCGGCTCTTTTATTTTATATATAACGCTTCCGTTTTCATCGCGAATAAAATCAACCTTCATGCCGGGAATATAACCCGATTTTGCCGTATCTGCGGCAAGCACATAACCGCCGAAGCACAGAGAGCTTTTTCCGTTCAGCCTTTTTTCCGTGAGCTGCCGTTTTACATCAAGAACTATTTCGTCTCCGTCCTTCCATTCTCCTTCAAGCGCGGTATATCCGCCGTTAATCTGCGTTTTTTTGCCGTCCGAATAGGCACTGACGGATGTTGATTCATCACCGCAGCTTATTTTTATCAAAAGCTGTTCACTGCCGCCCGGCATGGAAAGGGTTATCTTTTTTTCGCTCACCGTGAAAATAATTTCTTTTCCGTCGGCGGAGACGAATTTATATCTGCCGTTTACAATGTAATTGACCGCAAAGCCGTTATCACACTCCGAAATGCTCATAAGCGGATAAACCGCAAAGCCGGCAGAAGCAATGCAGGCGCAGCAGCCGAAATGCGTACCGTCCGCAAAGCGTTTAAAGCCACCGATAGCCATACCGCGCCTTGAGTCGCATAACGGAGAATAGCTGTCAAACACCATACCCGGCAGATAGCTGTTTATTTCCCGGCTGCACTGCTCATACCCGTTTATATTCAGCGCACCCGCAAGGGCGTTGAGTGCCGATATTCTGATCGCATCGGTCAGCCGCTTATCATGCGTCACACCGTACAGCCTTGAAAGAAAGCGCATCAGAGTAACGGTAACGCAGGTTTCCTGCATAATGTTATCAATATATTCCGTCTGTCTTTGATACGAATTGTCAAACAGCTCGTGTGTACAGCCGCATGAGCCGATAACGGTAACATCCGTTTCAAGCAGTCTTTGCGCAAAATTGCACACTGCTTTCAGATATTTTTCTTCTTTCGTCACCTCATAAAAAGCAAGCACGCCTTCAAAAAAGCTCATGGTTTCATATGCCTTCTGCTCGGGAAATTCAAACGGTGCCTTTCCTTCAAGCGCACAGTCAATCAGGTTTCCGTCCCTGCAGCCGCCCGATTCAACAATATATGCAGCAAATTCCAGATACTTTTCGCATTTTGTATCCCGGTAAAGTCTTACAAACGGTTCAAGAATACTTGCGGAGTTAACACCGCCCCAAAATTCGCCGGTGTCGAGAATATTTTTTTTGCCTTTTCCGATATTTCGGATAATATAATCCGCGTGTGCTCTCAGTGCAGTCATCACCCTTGCTTTCAGCTCACCGTCGCTGCAAATATCGCAGTAATGCTGTAAGCCTGTCATAACATATTTTCTCGACCACATATCCCAGCCGTAAAATTCATTGTCGGCGCGGTATGTGCTTATTCTTCCGTCCTCCGTCTGCTTTTTCAAAAGTCCCTCAACCGCGTTTGTCAGAACCGAATAAAGCCTTTCGCTGCGGTTTACGCTGTATATGAGACAGGCTCCGCGCATCATTTTCCCCCAAAATTCTCCGCGCCAGCCAGCATCCGCATTATCAATGCCCGATGAAAAAACATTTACGCATTTTTCCCAAAGCTCAGTGTCAAGAAGCTGCCTGTTTGTAATTATTTCAATGTATTCGGCAAATTTACCGTCAAGCGCATATTCCGTCATTTCAAGCCTTCCTTAAATCATTTTTTCATATAATATCACATAATAAAGGCACATTCAACAAAATATTAACTTTTATTTACTGTTTTTACTGAAATGACACAACCTGTATTATATTGACAAATATTAAATTAGTAATATAATAATGTTATATTTAGGAAAGGAATGTTTTCAGGATGGATTTTGAACAGTGGAACGGATTTCTCGGCGTAGAATGGCGTGAAAGCATTAATGTCCGTGATTTTATTGACAAAAACTATACGCCGTATGAGGGCGACGGCTCATTTCTGTCGGGGGCGACCGAAAGAACCAAACGGGTACTTGAAAAATTTGAAAGTCTTAAGGCTGTTGAGCAGGAACACGGCGGAGTTCTCTCCATTGACACAACTACTGTGTCATCCCTGTGCAACTATGCCCCCGGCTATATTTCCGATGAGGATATAATTGTCGGACTTCAGACGGACGAGCCTCTTAAGCGCGGCGTGAATCCCTTCGGCGGCATCCGTATGGCACGCAGTGCGTGCGAAGCATACGGCTATAAGCTCTCCGACAAAATTGAAGAATATTTCACCTACCGCACCACGCATAACGACGGCGTTTTTCGCGTATATACCGATGAAATGAAGTCAGCGCGTCACTGTGCTCTTCTCACCGGTCTTCCCGACGCATACGGCAGAGGCAGAATTATAGGTGACTACCGCCGTATTGCCCTTTACGGAATTGATACGCTGATAAACGAAAAACAGAAGGATAAAGCCTGCATCGGCGAAAATTATATGAGTGCCGATAATGTCCGTCTGCTTGAAGAGCTTTATCAGCAGATTGATTTTCTTAAAAAGCTGAAAGAAATGGCAAAGTCTTACGGCTGCGATATTTCAAAGCCTGCCTCAAACGCATATGAGGCAATTCAATGGACATATTTCGGTTATCTCGCAGCAAATAAGGAGCAGAACGGAGCCGCCATGTCCTTTGGCAGAACCTCCACATTCTTCGATATTTACATTGAACGCGACATAAAAAACGGCACTCTTACGGAAGAAGCGGCACAGGAGCTTATTGACGACCTTGTGCTCAAGCTTCGCTGTGCGCGTCATCTGCGCACCCCGGAATATAACGAGCTATTCGGCGGTGACCCGATGTGGATAACCGAAAGCATCGGCGGTATGAACCTCAATCACAAAACCCTTGGTACAAAATCCTCTTTCCGTATACTCAACACACTGTATAATCTCGGTCCTGCTCCGGAACCGAATCTCACGGTTTTGTGGAGCCATGCCCTTCCCGAAAACTTCAAAAAATTCTGTGCAAAAGTTTCCTGCGATACAGATGCCATTCAGTATGAAAATGATGACCTCATGCGTCCGCGCTTCGGTGACGATTATGCAATAGCCTGCTGTGTTTCCGCCATGAAGGTCGGAAAGCAGATGCAGTTTTTCGGTGCGCGTACCAACCTTGCAAAGCTTCTGCTGCTTTCAATAAACGGCGGTATTGACAATATGTTCGGCACACGCATAGGGCCGCAAATGGAGCCGATAAAAACCGATATACTCGATTACACCGAGGTTATGAAACGCTTTGACACCTATCTCAAATGGCTTTGCAGGCTTTATGTCAACACCATGAACTGCATACACTATATGCATGATAAATATGCGTATGAAAAAACGCAGATGGGACTGCACGACACTGATGTTGAACGCCTTATGGCATTCGGTGTAGCCGGACTTTCGGTTATTACCGACTCTCTTTCCGCCATCAAATATGCCAAAGTCAAGCCTGTTTATGATGAAAACGGAATTATCGTTGATTTTGAAACTCACGGAGATTTTCCGAAATACGGAAACGATGACGACCGTGCAGACGAAATAGCGCAGGATATACTTGTAAAGGTGCATAACGAGCTTAAAAAGACGCCTGCATACCGCGGTGCAACACACACCTTATCCGCGCTCACCATAACCTCAAATGTTGTGTACGGCAAAAAAACAGGTGCCACGCCCGACGGCAGAAAGAAGGGTGAGCCGTTTGCGCCCGGCGCAAATCCCATGCACGGCCGTGAGCATAACGGTGCTCTTGCATCCCTCAACTCCGTTTCAAAGCTTCCCTATTCATCCGCCTCCGACGGCATCTCCAACACATTTTCAATTATCCCGGACGCACTGGGCAAAACAGAAGATGAACGCGTGGATAATCTTGTTTCAATACTTGACGGATATTTTCTTAACGATGCTCACCACATCAATGTTAATGTTATGAACCGTGAAACACTGCTTGACGCATATGACCATCCGGAAAAATATCCTAACCTTACCATACGAGTATCGGGCTACGCGGTAAACTTTGTCAAGCTTTCAAAAGAACAGCAAAGAGAGGTTATCATGCGCACCTTCCACACAACGGTGTAAAGCAATGACCGGCAGAATACATTCTTTTCAAAGTCTCGGCACTGTGGACGGACCCGGAGTAAGATGTGTGATATTCATGCAGGGCTGTCCGCTGCGCTGTGCGTGCTGTCACAACCCTGATACATGGGATTTTTCCGGCGGAAAGGAAATTGATACCACGCAGCTTGTCGCAAAGGTTCTGCGCTTTCGGCAGTATTTCGGAAAAAACGGCGGCGTAACCGTCTCCGGCGGTGAACCGCTCATGCAGGCTGATTTCGTTGCACAGCTTTTTAAAGAGCTTAAGGAAAACGGAATAAACACATCTCTCGACACCTCCGGCTGTGTTTTGAACAGCTCGGTGCGAAAGCTTCTGGATTATACCGATATTGTTCTTCTCGACCACAAATTTTCGGACGAGAAAAGCTATTTTACTTACACCCATTCCCATTTATCGGATGCAGAGGCTTTTCTTTCTGAGCTTGATAAACGCGGTATACGCACATGGCTGCGCCGTGTGATTATTCCCGGAATAAACGATGATGAAGAATCAATAATAAAGCTGCGCGAAACCGCAAAAGCATTTCCATGCGTTGAGAAAACGGAGCTTCTGCCATTTCGCAAGCTCTGCATTGAAAAATATGAAGCTCTCGACATCCCGTTTCCGCTTGCCGATGTGCCTGAGGCGGGAAAAGGAACCATGGACAGGCTGAACACAATATTGAATGGAGCAAAATAAAAACCTTTTTAACCGAAAATAAATTTTCATCGGCAGATATATAAACACTCACCAAGCCCCTGCTTTTATCGGTGCGGTATAACATCAATAATCTTAATTCCTGAGGGTGACGGAAAATGACAGTAAGAAGAATGCATATGTGCGACAAGGAAAAGGTTGCAGACTTTTATGCTGCAATGGGGCAGCGAAGCGCACATTTTTTCAATGTTAATCACGGCAACGAAAAAAGAACAATGGATTTCTTTGAAAACGGCAAGAAAGACCATATTTTCTATGTAGCCCTTGAAGGAGAAGAGCTTGTTGCGCTTGCCTTTATCTGGGATATAGACAGAACCGTTCCGTGGTTTGGAATTGCCGTGCGTGACAGCGCACAGGGAAAGGGCATCGGTACAGCTTTTATGAAAGAAATATTTGCGGATATTCTTTCCGAAGGCTATGCCGGACTGCTTCTGAGAACGGCAACGGACAACATTCCGGCACAGCATCTGTATGAAAAATGCGGTTTTGAGTGTCTCGGCGTTCACCCGTCGGGAGAGTATCTTTATATTAAAAGATTTGCGAGGAACTGAAATGGTTACTGTAAGCGCAGATTTCAATAAAATAATCGGCAAAATCAAGCCTGTTCACGGTTTTAATAACTCTGCCCGTGAAACAAATTACGGACCTGTACTCGAAAGCTTTTCGGCACTAAAGCCTCCGTTTGCAAGACTTCACGATACAGGGTATCACGGCAATGCGCATTATGTTGATATTCCGTGTATTTTCCCGGACTTTTGTGCTGACCCCGATGACGAAAAATCATATGATTTCGCACTTACGGATTACTATATAAAGCCGCTTGTTGAAAACGGCATAAAGGTTATGTACCGTTTGGGGGTCACAATCGAGCACGAGCCGAAAAAGCATAATATTTTCGCTCCGTCTGACCCACAGAAATGGGCGTCGGTCTGTGAGCATATAGTCAGACATTATAATGACGGATGGGCAGACGGATTTCATTTCGATATTGATTACTGGGAGGTATGGAACGAGCCTGACGGATTGAATCCGGAATGTGAGCCTTACGGCTGCCCGAACTGGATTGGTACGGCACAGCAGTATTATGAACTGTATGTCTGCACCGCGAAAAAAATCAAAGAGCTTCACCCCGGAGTTAAAGTCGGCGGATATTCAAGCTGCTACATTCTCGGCAGGTTTGAAAACGGCTGCTGGACGGCAGGCGACGCATCGTATTTCACAAACTTTCTTAAATATGTAAAAGTTAAAAATGCGCCGCTTGACTTTTTTACATATCACGGCTATCTCGGAAAGCAGTACCTTGAAAAGATTAAAATTGAAAGCTGCTTTGTTCGTGATACTCTTGACCGCTGCGGATTTACAAATACCGAATGTATTAACGCGGAATGGAACATCAATATTTGCGATATTGAAACAGAAAACAGACGCACGCAGTATTATATAAACTACCGCAGCGAAAAGGGCGCGTCTCACGCGGCGGCAAGCCTTTATGAAATGCAGAGATGTTCCATAGATTCCGCTATGTATTATGACTCACAGCTATGGACTGAATACGGCGGACTGTATCGTGTTCCGAGCCTTGAACCGAGCAAAACATATTATGCTTTTAAACAGTTCGGCGAGCTTTACGGGCAGAAAAATGAATGCGAAAGTCATGGCGGCAAATTTGTTTATACCTGTGCCGCGGCAGGAGAAAAGAAGCTGCTCTGCATTGCGAATATCAGCGAAAACGCCGAAGAAATAAGGCTTGAAATCAACGGAACACAGGGACTTAATGTTGTTATACGCTCATTAAGCAAAAACATTGATTATGAGCAAACATATTGCGGAAAACTGCCGGACAGAATAACCCTTGAAGGATATTCGTTTATTACCGTTGAATTTGAAAAATAAAATTAACGAAAATATGTTTTGCGTCGTCAAGTATTTTTATATTTTGTAAATTATAGTGATACCGCATATTAAAAGCGCACAAAAACGAGAGGATGAATATGAATGAAAAATAATCCGTTATCAGTATTCAACAACAAAAGGCTGTTTCCCGTATGGTTTGCGTTATTTGCAGCAGCGTTTATTTACGGGCTTTACGCTTTTTACTACACCTTCCTTGACTGGACTGAGCTTTTGCTTGTCGGACTGAACTCTGTGCTTGCAGGCGCAGGCTTTGCCGGCGGCGTTCTGCTTTGCGCTTGCGCAAAAAAGGACAGCGTGATGAAAGCCGGAAAAAAGGTGCTGATTTTTGCGGGAGGGCTCGTATTTTTTGAGGCACTGCTCTTTGGTATTCTTACCGTTGTAAATGTGGATGGACTGTATAACCGCAAGGCGATATACATAGCATACGCGGTAATAACCGTAATGTTTACCGCCATGTCGATGATTCTTTTCATCCGTCTTTCAAAGTCGGTACATAAGCCGCTCAACGCACTGCTGGCATCTCTTTGCATTCCTGCTTTGCTCGTAACGGCGTGGCTTCCCGTAAGAAATGACATAAAATATTGGTGTTTTGACATGATGTCCTCGGGCGTGGTTACTTTTGCGCCGATTACGGCAAAGGACGCTTCAA
>JAKSQS010000084.1 GCA_024404055.1 Clostridia bacterium
GGTCAGTATAAGCCTTGATACAGGGGACATATGTGAGCTTGACGCAAGGGGCTTTTTAATGAACCATGCGGCACGCACGCAGAAAAAAGCCGCGCTTTCCCGTGAAAAGGCACTGAAAAAGCTGAACCCTTCCATGACGCATACGGAGGGTAAGCTGTGCGTTATCCCCGTTGATGAGCGCGAAATTCTGTGCTATGAATTTCTATGTACAGACGGTGAAAACAGAGACGCGCTTGTTTATCTCAATGCAGACACGGGAAAAGAGGAACAGATTTTGCTGCTTTTGTATTCGGATGCCGGTACGCTGACAAAATAAGCTGTTGACAATAAAATGATACGGATGTAAAATTAAGGAAAATAGCAAAGGGCGATGAAAGATGATAAAATGCTGGTTTGATTACAAAACAGTTATTGTTACGGGTGCTTCTGCCGGAATGGGCAAGGGTATCGTTGAAAAGCTGATAAAAGAGCACAACTGCACGGTTATCGGTATTGCAAGAAATGCCGAAAGGCTTGAAAATGTGAAAGAAGAGCTGGGGGATAAAGGCTATAAGTTTTCATACAGAACCTTTGATGTATCCGTTGAGAGTAACTGGATTGACTTTGCACAATATCTGAAAAAAGAGGGTATTCAGCCGGATATACTGATAAATAATGCGGGCATTCTGCCGAGATTTGACAAATTCGGACACTACACCATAGGAGATATAGAAAGAGGGATGAATATTAATTTTTATTCCGCTATTTATTCCATGCATTATCTTCTTCCGCTTATTCTTGAATCGGCTTCCCCGACGATTTTCAATATAGCAAGCTCTGCCGCGCTGTGTGCCCTTGCGGGAACATCGGTTTATTCGGCATCCAAGGCGGCACTCAAAAGCATGACCGAGGCTGTACGCGAGGAATACAGGGGACGGTGTTATGTCGGCCTTTTCTGTCCGGGCTTTACCAAAACGAGCATTTTCCGCGAGCAGGATGTTTCAAAGGGCAAAAAAGCCCTTGATATGGTAAGCACGGACTGTGATTACATGGTTGAAAAAATTATTGAAGCGTTGTGGAAAAAGAAAAGCGAAAGCGTTGTCGGCATTGATGCAAAATTTATGGGTGAGGGCGGCAAGGTTGCGGGTGTGCTGACCTCATGGTTTTGCAGCAAGGTTCTGAAAATGAGCAGACTGCCCATGTTCGAGCAGGTTTTCGTTGATGACGGAGAGTGATAAAATGAAAAAAACGGTTCTTGTTACCGGCGGCACAAGGGGCATCGGGGAAGCAACGGCAAGGCTGTTTGCCGAAAACGGCTATAATACGGTAATTAATTACCGCGAGAGCTGTGAAAAGGCGGCTACACTTGAAAAAGAGCTTTCGGGAAAAGGTCTTTCGGTGATGACGGTGAAGACCGATGTTTCCGACCCGGTACAGACGGAGGAAATGATAAAAAAAATCACCGTGCGTTTCGGCGGCGTTGATATACTGATAAATAATGCCGGCGTTGCGTGGCAGGGACTTACGCAGGATATGTCCGACAGCGATTATCGCCGTGTTATGGATGTGAATTTCGGCGGCGTTTTCAACTGCACAAGGGCGGTTCTGCCTTATATGATAAGCAGAAAAAGCGGCAGCATTGTAAATGTTTCGTCCGTTCTCGGCGTTTCCGGGGGAAGCTGTGAAACGGTTTATTCCGCCTCAAAGGCTGCGATAATAGGCTTTACTGCCGCGCTGTCAAAGGAGGTCGGGCTGTCCGGCATCCGCGTGAATGCGGTAGCACCCGGCGTTATTGAAACCGATATGAATGCCTGCCACAATGAAGAAACCATGCATGAGCTTGCGGAATGCTCTGCGCTGATGAAAAACGGCACGGCACAGGAGGTTGCACGGGCAATATTCTTCCTTGCGGAGGACTCCGCCTCGTTCATCACGGGTCAGACCCTGAAGGTGGACGGAAATGTGCTGATATAAATAAAGAAAAGAGCAAAGCTGACAGGCGGAAATAAGGTTTATGTAAAGGTTAAAGCGATAAATGCTTACGGCGTATATTCGGCATACAGCACGGCAAAAAAATCACTGTTAAGAAATAAGTAAAAAAGGAGCTGCCGCAAGCTTATCAATCTCTGCTTGCGACAGCTCATTTTTTTACGGAAGCTGAACCTTTATATCAAACCTTGTGCCGGAGTCGAAGTCCATATTTTCCGTCAGTTCATCAAAGCTTTCCTTTCCCTGCATGGCAAGGTCGAATTTACTGATGATATTTATTGCGTCATCCTGCGCCGCTTCAAAAAGCTCCTTAAAGCTTTCCGTTCTCGGCACATCGGGATAAGCCGCACCGTACCACACTGATTTTGCATTGTTCAGCCAGTCCCAGAGCATATCCGGCTTTCTTGGTCTTAAAAAGCTTGTGCCTGCCTTGCCCATAAACGGTCTTATCGGAAGCTGTATCGCCTCAAGGGTCGGGCGCAGCCACGGTCTTGCGTCTGAAAGCAGGGATTGCATATAGCGCATATCGTAAAGCCCCTGAGTGTATACATCCGCGCCTGAATTATCGTCAATAACCTTCGGCGCGGCATAGCCCATAAGCTTGCCTATTTCACTGATAAGGCGCTCATCGTCAAGCAGCGTTTTATCGGTGTGAAAGCTCCTTGTATCGCGGCTGCCGAGAAATTCCTCCAGAAGCAGAGCGTCAATATTCAGCTCAATCCTGTTATGAACCACAAAGCCCGGATAATCCTCTGCACCTAACATAGGCGTAATTTTTTTCTGCACGGAATAAACATAGGGATGCGCAATTCTGTCAAGCGAAAAATGGCAGATAAAGCCGTAAATATATGATTTGACGATGTTTTTGTCACAGTCTGCCGTGTTCAGATATTCGCCCATATAAAAGAACAGCTTTGCCGGGTCGCAGTGGTGCAGCTTTGAGGCTAAATTCCGGCGGCATTTGCCTTTCATCCAAGGAAGTATCCTGTGCTGAAACATAAAATCGGGTCCCTGCGTGCCGTAATACAGGGCCGGTACACAAAGCTCAAGATTTGTGTCGGCTTGCGCGATTCTTTCTTTAAGGCTGTTCGCAAAAAGATAATGTGTTGAAAAAGCGGGCATTTTTATCGTCCTTTCTTTTTATTTTACAAGAACCTTTTCTATTTTTCCGACATACATGGTGTGATAGTCGTCTGACGGGTAGCAGGCTGAAACGGACGGGTCAAGAAACGAGTCGGGCAGAATATCCGTTGCTGAAAGCTTTTTGCATACGAATACGGTATCCGCCTCGTTTACCGCAGCCGTGCCATCAACAAATAGCGGAGTAAGTCCGGCTTTTTTGAACTTGTCGCAGTCTCTTCCGCTTTCCTTTCCGCACAGTGCAAGAGCACTGCGGTACTCCTCGGGCAGAATACTGACGGTGAATTTTTCCGCCGCGTCAACAAATTCCTTTGTATATCGGCTTTTTCTGATGAACACAATGCATACATCATTGTTCCACAGCTCCCCGAGTGCTCCCCAGCTTGCGGTCATTGTGTTGCATTTTTCTTCGTTTCCCGCAGTTATAAGCGCCCACCTGCTGTCAAACATACTTACGGGATTTTCCTTAATTTGTTTTGCGTCGATTTCTTTAAAAGACATAAAAACTCTCCTTTCGGGTCATCAACTATATTATACAGCAAAAAAACATAAAATAAAACCCGAAAACAACAATTTTGCAAACTTTGTTTTACAGAAGATTTACAAAAGAAAAGCGTATAACGCTTGATTTTTTTTTCAGAATAATATATTCTTTATAGTAGTAGCTTATACGCAGACACCTTGTAATGACTGAAAGGGCAAATCCGATATGAAAAAGTATGTGAAACAAATCATTATAGCGGTTATTGTCGCCACGGTGGCATCGTGCGCGCTTTACTTCTATGATATGAAAAACGACCCTTTGCACGGAAAGCCGAAAAAGGAAACTGTTACCGATGCGGAAGGTCATACCTATCTTGTGGTTGAGGAAAATGACGGGAATGCGCGCGTTGCCGTCACCGGTGAGGACGGTAAGGTCTACATGGCTGAATTTGACGGTCAGCGCGTTGGTGACACCGTGAAGGACAAGGACGGAAATGCTGTTACCGTTTCTTCTGTTATGCCGGAAAATCTGCCGGTTGATACTACCGCTCCGCTTTACAGCATTGACGATAAAAACGACAATCAGTATACCGGTGTAGTGAGTGAAGCTTCTACACAGAGTACAACGGCGGCGACAACCCAAGCGGAAGAACTGACAACACAAAAGGAAGAGACGACAACCCAAAAAGAAGAGCCGACAACCGAAAAGCCGCAGGATGTGGCTGAAACCACAGCTCCCGTTACGCAAAGCCCTCCGGCACAGACGGAGCTGCTTGCGGAAAAATACAAAAGGGTATTTGAGGGCGGTACATACAAAATGGAATTTACCACCAATGATGAGGAGCTCAGCGAGTTCCCTGTTACGGCGGCATTCAAAAACGGCAATATACTTATGAGAACCACCCTTATGGGTATTGACCTGACGATTATTTATTATCCTAAGGAAAATGACGGGTATCTTGTTATACACAAGTATAAAAAATACTGTAAGCTGCCCGAAACTCTGCTTGCCGATATGCAGGACACAGCAGCCACGGGCGCGATAGATGACGGAACCTATATAAGCGTTGATGTCAAGAATGTTGAAATAGACGGTGAAAAGCTTGTCTGTGAGGAATATTCCATGGAAGACGGCGCCACCATAAAATATTATTTCAAGGACGGAAGTCTTGTCCGCCGCGACAGGATAGAGGCGGACGGGCTTGAAACCGATATGTACATCACTATGTTCACATCGGATGTTCCGGATTCGGATTTTGAAATTCCCGATAATTATTCCAACATAAATATTTCATGGCTTTCATTCCTGCTTGACCAGTAAAATAATAAAACAGAGCTGCCGTATCGGATGTTGTATGCCGATACGGCTTATTTTGATTAATATTTGTTTTTTTATATATTGGTTATTGCATATTTGCACCTAACAGGTTATAATATATATCAAGGAGGTGCATATTATGGCACAGGCAACTTTCAGTGTACGAATGGATGATTCTTTAAAAAATCAGTTTGAGTCTCTTTGCGTTGATTTCGGGATGAACATGACAACCGCTATCAATATATTCGCAAAAGCAGTTGTAAGGGAACGCAGGATTCCTTTTGAAATTTCCGCATCGGAACCCGAAATTACAAGAGAAACCGCTATGCAGACTTTTATGATGTTAAGAAATCAATCTTTGAAGAATTTTCCAAACGGTATTTCTCTTGACGAGATTAATGCCGAGATAAACGCCGCCCGCAGTGAAAGAGAGACATAAGGATGAAATATTATGCTGTAATTGATACTAATGTTCTCGTTTCTGCATTACTTTCCGTTCATGATGATGCTGCAACGGTGTTACTTGTCAGTAAAATGCTCTCAGGCGAAATTGTACCGATATATAATTCTGACATTATAAATGAGTACGGAGAAGTATTGAACCGGCGAAAATTTAATTTTGACAAAAAACTGACTGAACATCTTTTATCGGCGGTTTGTCGCTTTGGCTTGTTTGTTGAAAGGGCTGAGACCGGAGTACTTTTGCCGGATATTAAAGATTTGCCTTTTTATGAAGTCGTTATGGAAAAGAGAAAATCAGATGATGCTTACCTTGTTACCGGGAATGTTAAGCATTTTCCGATAGAGGCTTTTATTGTTACACCAAATGAAATGCTTCGGATTATGCAAGAAAAATAACGGTTATTTATTCATTAAACAGGTCATTGATTTAATATAGTTGCAAAAATATCAGTGCATATGTATAATATGCCTTGATATTTCTAAAAAAGGAGAATAAACATGACTGAAGCAAATGGTTATAAGCCTCCGTTCAGACCCATACCCGAAAAAACGGCAAAGGACTTTCTGCCGGAGGTTGGCGAATGCAACTGCTATGAATATTTCAGAGCCTGTACAGACCGCATAGGAAAGGACTATCCCGCGTTTCAGACGATGGGCAGGGATCATATGCGTTCGGAATTTCTTAAGGACATAGATGCTTTCGCGGATTACTATGTTAATGAAATGGGTCTTAAGCCCGGTGACCCCTATTCGGTGTTTATGCCCAATAACATTGAATGCATGATAGCATTTTTCGCGCTGAACAAAATCGGATGCATCGTTAACTTTGTGCATCCCCTTTTCCCGCCGGAGCTTTTGAAGGAAACGCTTACATATACGAAGACAAAGGGCGTTATGATGCTCGACAAATATGCGCCCAAATATATAGGTGTTGCAAAGGAGCTTGACTTACCCGTAATTCTCTGCTGCCCTGCCGCTTATGCCGTTGACGAAACGAAAAAGCTGTTTATAGATATTGACGACGATGCGAAAAAGGCTATTGAAGGCTATGAAAGCAAGGTTACATCCTTTACAAAGATACTTAAAGACCACGACGGCAAATCCGTTGATGGTGTAAAAAACAACGGTGAGGACACTGCCGTATACATGAACGGCGGCGGTACCACGGGACAGAGCAGAACCATTATGCTTTCAAGCAAGGCACTCAACACTGTGGTTACCAACATGGCGGCGCAGACCTATCCCCATTCCGACCGCACATTCCAGTCATCCAAAATAGCGGCACTGCCCATGTTCCACGCGTTCGGTCTTTGCGCGGCTGCTTTGGGTACCTTTGATAACGGTCTTAAATTTATACCCATGATGCGTTTTGACGCGGAGCAGTTTATTGACCTGATGAAAAAGAACCCCATGTATGAAATCGTCGGTGTTCCGAATATGTTCAGAAAGCTGCTTGCCTCTCCGAACTTTGCGGGCGAGCATCTGAAATATCTTGATTACGCGTTTTCGGGCGGCGACTATGTTCCGCTTGATTTCCTTGAGAAATTCAACAATATAATGAAAGAGAACGGCTCCAACGCAACCCTTATGCCCGGCTACGGTCTTACAGAGGCAGGTGCGGTTGATGTTGTTAACTTCCCGTGGGCAACAAAGCCCGGCACGGTGGGTCAGTCTGTTCCCAGCAATAAAATCGCAGTGTTTGACGATGACAAAAATCCGCTTCCAACAGGTGAAATCGGCGAAATCGGTATTTCCGGCGGCAGCCTGATGAAGGGTTATCTCATGCCCGACGGCAGACTCGGTGAAGGACTTTACACCGATGCGGAGGGTACGAAGTGGGTATTTACCGGCGATATGGGCTTTATAGACGATGAAGGATTTTTGCATTTCTCCGCGCGCAAAAAGAGACTTATTGTTATTTCCGGCTACAATGTTTTCCCGGCTGACATTGAAAACCTTCTGGAACCGCTGCCGTTCCTTAAAGAGAGCTGTGCGGTTCAGGGCTATGATGACAACAGAAAGCCGATAGTCAGGCTGTTTATCGTGCTTGCGGATGATGCGGACATTGAAAAGCTTGACGAGTACAAGGCTGAAATAACGGCAATATGCAGTGAAAAGCTTTCCGTGTTCTCAGTACCGAGAGATATTCGGGTGATTGATGCGATACCGAGAACGAGAATGGAAAAGGTAGACTTTTTAAAGCTCACCGAAGTCGGCTGAACGGCATCTTCGGCGCCCTGAACGGCATCTTCGGCGCAGACCGAAAAACAAAGTTTTATATGTGGTTTATTTGAGAGGTTTTCTCCGGCTATGTTGCAGAGAAGACCTCTCTGCTTTACTGTGGGTAGAATTTCTTTGTTTTTCTAACCGTTTTTTCGCCCTCAGCATACTCATGTATTGCCTTCGTGCGAAAATTCCGGTTTCTGCATCCGAATCTGCTCGTTCAGCCTTTAGCGGCATCTTCGGCGCAGACCGAAAAACAAAGTTTTATTATGATTTAATTGAGCGCTTTCCTTGCAGTTTGCTGTATAGGAAAGCACTTTTCTTTACTGAAAGTAAATTTCTTTGTTCGAACAGAGAACCGTCCCCTGTTTGATTCATGTAAACTCCGACGGCAAGTGCGATACCTGCGGAAAGGACTTAGGCACGAAGCCACCTGTTGACCCCTCTGCCACCTGTACTCACCTTTGCCACAAAACCGGCTTTAAGGGCTTCATCTGGAAGATCATCAACCTCTTCAACAAGTTATTCAAAATCAATCAGTACTGCGAATGCGGTGCTAAACACTGGTAAAAAAACACGGAGCGGATGCATCAAAAGCATCCGCTCCGTTTCATGTTATTCAATAACCGTTTTGAAAAGCTGAGCAAGTCGTTTATCGCTGAACGGTCTCGGATAACCGACGATTTTCACCTCATCCTGTGCGCGGAGAACGCATTCATTGATTTCTTCCTCCGTCAGACTGATTTCAGCTTTCAGCGGGAGTGCACTAATCAGCACTTGCACCGCATTGATGAATTTTTCGGCGGCTTCGCTTATACCGTCCGTTTCCTCGGCTATGCCTGTTTCCTTTGCAAGGGCGGCAAGCTCCTTTTCCGCATACGGAAGATAAGCCCTGAGCACAGGAACAAACGCCATAGAAATTGCCGTTCCGTGCGGAATGTGGCACATTTCTCCCAGTCGGTGAGCTATCGCGTGTATGTAACCTGTGCTTATTCTTCTGAATGCCATACCGGCGAAATTCGCTGCGTCAAGCATATTCTGCCTTGCGGTGAGATTTTCCGGCTCGTTGCAGACGGTTTTCAGATTGTCAAAAATAAGCTTCACAGCCTTCGGCGCGTATATTATATCATCTTCAAACGAGGAGGCAAACAGGCTGACATAAGCTTCCACTGCATGGGACAGCGCGTCAATGCCGGTTGCAGCCGTTACGCCGCAGGGCAGACCGACTGTCAGTGACGCGTCAAGCGCAACGGCAAGCGGCAGGAATTTGTCGCTGATATACGGCTCCTTTTTTGTTTTTCTTTCGTCAGTAAGCAGGGCGAAAAGTGTGGTTTCGGAGCCTGTTCCGGCTGTTGTCGGAACGGCATAGAACGGTACTGCTTTTTCGGGCTCTGCCGCAAGGGAGCAGACATTGTCCGGGTCTTTTTCTTTATTCCCGGCACAAAGCGAAAGTACCTTGCCGCAGTCGAGCACGGAGCCGCCGCCGACCGATACAACGCCGTCACAGTTGTTTTTCATATAAATATCGTAACATTCCGCTTCAAGTGACAGGGTGGGCTCACCGATGAATTTGTCAAACAGTATGCCGCTGAGGGACTGCGCAAACGCCTTGATTTTTGCGTTGCTCAGTGCGCCGGGATAATGGAGAACAAGCGGATTTTTTACTCCGTCCGCCTTAATGCGCTTTGCAAGAGCTTCAAGCGCGGCTTCTCCGCGGA
>JAKSQS010000085.1 GCA_024404055.1 Clostridia bacterium
ACGGGAAAGCTTGTTTTAAAAGGCTTTGCTGATGAAAAAGAAAATAATTTCATAGTATATTGATTTCGGTTGACTGATGAGGAAAAATGTGCTAATATAGCTGTACAATAAAGGATAAGGAGAAATCATTATGGCTGAAATTATCAAAAAAATATTCGCATTTTTCATTTCGATTCTTTATACGCTTTTCCCGTCTCTTTCACCGGCTCAGCACGCTGACGAATACAAGCTCAACGGCGACAAAATGTATGTCTGCCTTGAAACGAATGCTTCAACAGGCTACACATGGGTTGTCAAAGAATGTGACGAGAGCGTTATCAAGCTGAAAAGCAGAGAAATTCAAAAGGATGCCAAGTTCGTTTCGGATGAAGCTGCCGGAATTGTCGGCGCAAGCTCAAAGGAGCTGTTCACATTTGAAGGCGTGGGCGCAGGTTCTTTTAAAATCGTTATGAGCTATGAGCGCACATTTGAAAAAAATTCTTCCGTAAAAACACGAACCTTTATCGGCTCTGTTGACAGTAAAGGCAATATCACCGTTGATGATTACATTATTAAAAACTGAATAAAAGCATAAAACACAAAGATATATGAAAATCCGAACCTTTCTCCAGCTTGGAATATAAGGTTCGGATTATTTGAGTTTGGTGCTCCCGACAGGGCTTGAACCTGCACACCTCGCGGCACAAGATCCTAAATCTTGCGTGTCTGCCAATTCCACCACGGGAGCGTTTTAAAAAAGCACCGGGTCAATGACACGGTGCTTTGGTCGAGGTGACAAGATTTGAACTTGCGACTTCTACGTCCCGAACGTAGCGCTCTACCAAGCTGAGCCACACCTCGTTTTCTGACTGCCGGTACATTATATACGATTGAAATGAAAAAATCAATACCTTAAGCAAAAAAAATTTTAAAATTCGGGCAAAAAATATTTTTAGGCATTGCAGGCAGGGCTCATATCGGCTTGACATATATATTTACCGATGATATAATTTGAAAAAACAATGAAAAGAGGCACATTATGAGCGAAGGATGCACACATGATTGTTCAAACTGCAGCTCCAACTGTTCATCAAGACAGCCTGAAAGTCTTATTGAACAGACAAATGAGTTCAGCAGCGTAAATAAAGTTATCGCGGTTGTCAGCGGCAAGGGCGGGGTAGGCAAATCACTTGTAACCTCTCTGCTTTCTGTTATCAGTCAGAGGGAAGGGTACAGCACCGCCGTGCTTGATGCGGATGTTACCGGTCCGTCCATTCCAAAGGCTTTCAATCTTCATACGAAGGCTTCCGGCTCCGAAATGGGCATTTTCCCTGTTGAAACGAGCACGGGTATCAAGGTTATGTCCGTCAATCTTCTGCTTGAAAATGAGAGTGACCCGGTTGTATGGAGAGGTCCCGTTATTGCCGGAACGGTAAAGCAGTTCTGGACGGATGTTGTATGGGGCGACACGGATTATATGTTTATCGATATGCCTCCGGGAACGGGTGATGTTCCGCTGACGGTGTTCCAGTCCATACCTGTGGACGGAATTATTATTGTTACAAGTCCGCAGGAGCTTGTTTCCATGATAGTTGAAAAGGCGGTTAAAATGGCGGAGCTGATGAATGTTCCCGTTCTCGGCATAGTTGAAAATATGTCATATTTTGAGTGCCCGTCATGCGGCGAAAAGCACAGCATCTACGGTGAGAGCCATGTTGAGGATGTTGCAAAGAAGTTTGATATAGACACCATAGCGCGTCTGCCGATTAACCCGAAGCTTGCGGGTGCCTGTGATAAGGGTATGATAGAGCTTTTTGAGGGTAACTGGCTTGATGCAATGTTCAGAAAAATCGAAAGAACCGGGGAATAAGCCATGAGTTATAAAATATTTGCCAATCACGCCCATGTTTTTCCGGATTATCTGCGCCCGGAGGGGACAGTGGAAAAGCTTATTGAGCTTATGGATGAATGTGAAATAGACAAAGCGGTTTGTTTTGCGCCGTTTGAGGGCAATTTCACTTTCAGAGGGTACGAGGATGTTCATAACGAATTTCTTGCCGAAAAAATTGCAGGCAATGACAGACTTGTCGGTTTCGGTACTCTCGATTTTGATCGTGATGACCTTGAAAAACAGGTGGACGATGTTGTTTCCTATGGCTTTAAGGGCATCAAAATTCACCCTGCATATCAGGAAATAAATATTATGGGCGAAAAGGCGCAGCGTGTGTATAAAGCGGCTGAGGAAAAAGGACTTTTTCTTTCATTTCATACAGGTATTCACTGGCACAGAATAGCGGATTACAATACGCTGCTGTATGATGAAATTGCCTTTAATTTCCCGAACTTAAAATTCAGTATGGAGCATTTCGGCGGATACCATTTTTTCCGCGAGGCACTCGGGGTGCTTGTGAATAACAAGCGCCGCGACCCCAAAACAGTTTATGCCGGGTGGACGACCATGGCTATGAACGACAAAAACGGGCTTGCCGACAACTGGAGCCATACCGATGAAGAGCTTCTTACCCTTGTAAATCAGACGGGAAAGGATATTCACATTTTCGGACTTGATTATCCTTATAATGACGCGCAGGAGACAAAGGATGCCATTAAAAGGATACAGAGCCTTGATTTGCCGGAGAATACGAAAGAGGCAATTCTCGGCGGTAATCTTGCAAGGGTTCTCGGCATAGATTTATAAAATATAAGACTTTCGCGTTTCTGCCGAATTGCGAAAGTCTTTTTTAAAATTTAAAAACCAAGTACCCCGAACAGTCCGTATGAAACGGCGGAGACAATTATTCCGGCAACCAGAACACCGGCGGCAATGGTCGGCAGAGAATGCCTGATTTTGATATTCAGCAGATCCGCAACCAGCGCGCCCGTCCAGCCGCCAGTGCCGGGCAGGGGAATTGCGACAAGGATGAACAATCCCCACATCTTGTATTTTTTAACTTTTTCTCCCTTTTTGAGTGAGCGTTCCTCAAGCTTGCCGAGCATCGAGCCGATTTTTTCGCTTTTTTTGAGAAAATCAAAAATTTTCCTGATGAAAAGCAAAATAAACGGAATTGGCAGCATATTACCGACAAAGCATATACCGAACGCTTTAAGAAGACCGATGTTCAGTATCTTTGCGGCGATAAGACCGCCGCGCAGCTCAAGAATCGGGAGAAGTGAAATTACAAAAACAATCAGCTCCGGCGGTATTTTTCCGTTCAGAAAGCCGACAATGCTGTCGGCAAGACCCTCTGCCATTTTATCAGCTCCTTTCCGCACAGGCAAGAAAGTCTCCTGCTTTTTTGAAAATATTTTTGTCATTTTCAAAATTCAGAAGAGACATCGCGTCATCAAATTCAACCCAACGGCTGTCATCGATTTCTTCCTGCTGAAGCGTAACCGCGTCCGTATCGCTTTTGCCGAGGAAGATAATAACGGTTTTGTCGATTTTTCCCTGTATGGTATAGTTGGATTTTGAGCTGAAGCCGTTTATAAGGCGGATATCAAGTCCTGTTTCTTCCTTTACCTCACGCAGAGCGGTCTGTTCATAGTTTTCCCCGTCTTCAATATGCCCCTTCGGGAAACCCCAGTGACAGCTCCTTTTGTTTTTTATCAGAAGAAAACGGCGTTTTCCGTCCTGTGAGTCGTGATAAATAACGGCACCGCAGGAGCGCTCATAAAGGCACTCTATGGCGCACTTGTCCACCCTTTCGGAAAAGGACACGGCTTTTTTAATATCAGTTATTATATATTTTGTGCTTTTTGGTGCGACAACGCACACGATTCCCTTACCGCTTAACCGCTTTATTGTTGCAATGACTCTGCCTTCAAAATGCCTTACCGGGTGGGATACACCCATAATGTATGCGCCCTGCACACTGTTTCCGACGGAGCTGCCGCTTTCAATGAAGCCGAAATTAAGCCCGTAGGTGTAGCCGAAACGCCTGTTTACAGAGTTCATAGGGGCGGTTATGCGTACCTTTACAATTTTTCCGAGCATTTTTTCCCCTTAAACGAATGCGAAATAAATCGCAAGATAAATATGGTACTATTATACTTATAATTATCATAATTACAAGGGGTAAGGAAAAATTTTTTACGGATTTTTTATGTCATATTTTGTTAAAAATATATATGATTGTTAAGCAATTGTAAACTTATTCTGAAATAATAAATAGGCAGTTGTCTAATTAGTTTTTCCGTGTTATACTCTATCAGGTTAAAAAAAGAAAGGTTTTTTCCATTTCCGGGAAATTGATATATATGAATTTTCAAAAGACATTCAGCCGCCTGTATTTCTGCGCCGTGGATGACAAAGAGCCGTTTATGAAATATGCGGGCGAGCTGTATAAAACACAGCAGGTGCAGGGTCTTATGCAATATGAGCAGCATTTGCAGATAAACCGCTTACAGCATATAACGGCGGTGGCGCGTGTTGCCGTGGATATATGTGAAAAGCTTGGCGTTGAGGCGGGAAGTGCCGCAAGAGGTGCTGTTATGCACGACCTGTTTTATTATGACTGGCGTGACGGGATAAACGGAAAATGGCATTGTCTTCACGGCTACAAGCATCCGCGTTATTCCGCACGTAACGCAAAGCAGCTTTATGAGCAGATAACCCGGAAGGAAGAAAAGATAATTTTAAGGCATATGTGGCCGCTTACGGTTATGCCGCCTGAAAGTGTTCAGGGCTTTGCGGTTTCGCTTGCGGACAAATACTGCGCAACACTTGAGCTTCTTTACTCCAAAGGAATCATAACGGCAGAGGAAAATGTATAATGCTTACAACAGCTTCAAAATATATTCTCATGTTCTTTTTTTACAGTGCTGCGGGCTGGCTCGGTGAGTCCACATACCGCTCTATAGGTGAAAGAAGACTTCTTAACAGCGGCTTTCTCACGGGACCCATGTGTCCGATATACGGAACCGGGGCAACGGTCCTCCCGGTGGTTGTTTATCCGTTTCGTGTTTTTCCTCGGACTTATTCTTTGCGATATAGTCGAATATGTAACAAGCTTTCTTATGGAAAAGCTTTTCCATGCAAGGTGGTGGGATTACTCAGAGGAGTTTCTGAACATCAAGGGCAGGATATGCCTTAAGCACACGATTTACTGGGGCATTGCCTCCGTTGCGTTTGTAAAGCTTATCCACCCGCAAACTGACAAAATATTTGCCGCTGTTCCGCAACAGCTATATATTTATATTGCGGCGGCGGTGCTTGTGATTTTCTTTATAGATGTTGTTAATGCTGTGAAAAATGCGATTGACATTGTTAAGATAGAGCAGAAATTTCAGCATCTTGTGGAATCTGTTGAGCAGGTGCCCTCAACGGTTGCCGAAAGCATTGAAGAAATTGCATCGGATTTGAAGCTTGAAATAGCCAGAACCTCCGATAAAATCGTTGACAAACGCCATGATGCGGCAGTTGAAATACTTGATTTTATTTCCGAGGTAGAGCAGTGGATGAAAACGGCAAAGAAGCAGCTTCGTTTCAGACAGATTTCAAACAATCCGGGTTTTCGCAGAAGTATAGACAGCGCAATGTCAAAAGCCAAAGCGGCTATTGAAAAAATAAGTCAGAATATTAACAAATATACAGGATGAAGAAAGAAAGGAAAGAAAAAATGGCAACAGACAAAAAAACAGACATCAGAGTGAAAAAGACCTACAAAAAACTGGTTGACGGTATGCTTGACCTTCTCAGCAAGGAAATGCTTGAGAACATAAGCGTGCTTGAAATCTGTGAGGTATCAGGTGTACACAGGGCGACCTTCTACAAGCACTTTGATGACAAATACGCATTTCTGAAATTCTTTTTTGAAAGACTGCTTAAGGAGCTTCCCTGTGATAAAATCAGCGGAGATATTACATCAGAGGAATGTAAAAGTGCTTATAAAACGATTATTTCCAATGTAGTCAGCTTTACGGAAAGTCACCGTCAGCTTATAAAAAATGTTACGGACATAAGTCAGTCACAGCTTTTTGTAGCGATGTTTACCGATGCTGTAACGGAGCTGCTTGAGGGTATATTAAATTCAAGAGTGGAATGCGGAATTGAAATGTCTTCTCCCGTGCCGATGATTGCAAGCTTTTATGCCAGTGCTATGGTCGGGCTTCTCAGATGGTGGGTTATCAGCGGAGACAAATTCTCGGCATCCGATGTTGAAGAATTTGCGAATTTGAGGCTTGAAGAGCTTGCAAAGCTTTATGAAATGAAAAAGTAATAAAAATTGAAAAACAGCGGTTTACTTACGAATTGTAAATAAATCGCTGTTTTTAGGTGTGTCCGGCACGCATATTCACTTGGCGGTGAAAGTCCCTCCGAGGTTAATCCCGGAGGGCAGTGTTGTTATTAAAATTCCTTATAATTCAGATAATTAATATCTCCCTATCTTATGATGGCGTACATTTTTCCCCAGTCGTCAGCGGTAAGTCCGTATTCCTTCAGATCGGCGCAGATGACTTTATCTTTTGCTTCTTCCGAAAGCCTTGACAGTATTGCCTTATCTTCGACCTTTTTGAAGTTGTCGGGCCTGATTGTTATGCCGCCGTTGAGGATGACCTCGCCGTCGCCGCAGGCACAGTAGGTGACCGGACATTCTTTTGTGCCGCTGTCCTCTTTCAAAAATTTAAGAGAGGATATGCGGTATTCACCCGCTTTGACCGCTACGGTGATTCCGTTTCTACCCGTTTTATCAAGGGCGCGGACGGCATCGCGGGCTTTTTCCACGGTTGCGAACGGCTTTTCAAAGCTGCCGTCGTTTTCATCGCTGCCGTTGACGGAAACATAGAAATCCGCATCTTCAACAAGCTTATGTTCCTTTTCGGTAAACTCGGAGAGCCCCGTCGGCGCGGCAGCAGGCTGTATATGAGCAAGATGGTACAAATGGCTATGATAAAAACAATAAAAGCTGCCGACATAAATAAACCCCCTTTTCATCCTGATAAAGTGTTATCATACCGTTTGTCTTTTTATTATATAATCTTTAACATTATAATTCAATGGAAAACGAAAAAACGGAACGGAAACGGTGAGCACGGTTTTCGGGGTGCTTTTATTCAGAATCCTTCTGTTTCCAGCATACCGCACAAATCAAGTGCTTTGGTATATGCTTCATAATCAATATTGATTATATTCGTAAAGTAATGGTTGCAGCCCGTGACTGCTGTTTCTCCGTCGTTATAACTCCACTCGATATAGTAGAATTTCTTTTCACCGGGCTGAATGTCCACTGTAATGAGCGGGCTGCTCTTTTCCGATTCGAGATATGCGGAACTAAAGGCAGCAGTCTCTCCGTCGGTGACATTGCGAACGGTATAAGAGACCTGAACGGGCTTCGTTGTGTCATTGATGCCGTAAAGTGTCAGATGCGTCTCGTTTTCCGGCTCGTCAAAAGCAAGAAGAACCGGTGTCTGGGAGCGTTTGATATAGTGGTAGGCAAGCTTCTTTGTATAGGTATAATCAACGACCGCGTCGGAGATCTGCGGCCAGCCGTCAATCAGGTTCCACCAGATAATGCCGTTTCGTCTGCCCCGGGAAATACGGAAGCGTTCGATAAAATACTTCTTTGCCTCTGCCTGAGAAATCTGGCTCATCAAAGCAAAATCCCCGATGTTGTCGGGTTCTTGTGTAAATAAGGTTTTGACCTGATTCGCCATAAGACGGATTCGGTAGGCATAAGGGTCAGAAACATCGGCACGCATACAGGCGGCGTGAACGAGCCATTCTTTTCCCGGAACACCGTTTTCATCAAAAATCGGCCAGAGTGAGCCTTCTGAGAGAAATGTTTTCAAAGCCTTCGGCGACGGGCAGCCGTGATACCCCGTTTCAGAGGCAAAATGGCAAACGCTGTTTTTATAATAACTGCCCTTAAAGTAGTCGCGCGGTCCCCACAAATGGTCTTCCGACAAGGGCTTGCCCGAGTTGTATGCTTCCTCGTCGATAAACGGAGATGACGGCAGATACGGGCGTGTGAAATCATGGGTACGGAGCAGCTGTGCAATCAGCTCACGGGTGATGATATTCTGATTCGGGTTGCGGTTCGTACCCGCCCAGCTGAAGGCGCAGTCACACTCATTGTCTCCCGCCCACAGGGCAAGAGATGCATGGTTTCTTAATTTTTTCACAACATAGACAATTTCCGGCTCAAGCATATCAAGAAATCTGCGCTCCTGGGGATAAACGCCGCACCCCATACCGAAATCCTGCCAGACGAGAACGCCCGACTCGTCGCAGAGGTCATAGAAATGCTCATCCTCATAGACATTGCCGCCCCAGCAGCGGATGATATTGCAGTGAATATCATTGACCATTTCCATTGCACGGTCAATGCGGTTCACATCGTTTGCGTGAAACGCATCAAGGGGCACCCAGTTGGTACCCATTACAAATACGCGCTTACCGTTGACAATGAAGCAGAAGTCACCGTTTCCGTCTTTATCAGTCGTGCTTGTGCGGACAAGCTCGACTGTGCGGATACCGATACGCTTTTTCATTGTATCTATGACAGCTTCGCCGTCAATCAGCTCAATGGTACAGTCATATAAATTCTGTTCGCCTGCGTTTTTGGGAAACCACAGCTTTGCATTCGGGACAAAGACCGACATTCTGCCGTTGGTGTGTTTCGGCTGAGTTTCCATCGTAAAAACAGAATCTCCGCAAACACCGCGGATACGCAGGCGAAGGTCAGTCAGAAAGTCACGGTCAACATGAAGTGTGAAGTACGCCATAACCGACGCTCCGTCAGCTTTCAGTGCATTCGTATAGAGAAATACATCCTCAATCCGTTCCGGTTTTTTCTGAATAACAGAAACGGGCTTCCATATACCGCCAGACACGATACGCGGCATAATATCCCAGCCATACATTGAAGCCGCCTTTCGGATATAAAGGGATTCATAATTGTAAGCCAGCGCATTGGAAGACACCGGAACATCTATTTCGCGTGCGGCAATCACGGCGGGAATGATATGTACGACTATCTCGTTTTCTCCGTTGCGCAGTTCAGGCACGGGAATGTCGTAAGGCAGAAACATATTTGAAACTTTAAGCTTGAAAGCACCGTTTACATATATTTCCGCGACGGTGTCAATGCCCTCAAAATGCAGAAATGTTTTATCATCTGCGATTTCCGACCATATAAAGGTTTTGCAGAACCACAGATGCAGATTTTCAAGCTTCTGCATTTTCAAGGTGTTAGTTCCGAAATAAGGATCCGGCAGCTTTCCCGCACGCTCAAGATCGCGCTCAAAGTTCCCGGGGACTATTGCCGGGAAAGTATCGGGAAT
>JAKSQS010000086.1 GCA_024404055.1 Clostridia bacterium
ACTTATCCGCCTATTACGCCTTTGTATCAAGTTTCTGTTCGTCAGGCTACGATTTCGCTATCCCTTCTTCTCGCCTGTACCTCACGATACAAACCTTGGGAGTCGCTTTCGAGTTCGTCGGTAACTACGCCTCAGTGGACTTTCACCACAGAGCATTGATATGCCCGTCATACTGCAAAAAGCACAGAGGCTTCACCTCTGTGCTTTGCTTCTTTATTATTTTGCAAGACCCTTATTATTTGTACTTGCGCTTACGAGCAGCCTCAGACTTCTTCTTTCTTGCGACAGAAGGCTTTTCATAATGCTCTCTCTTTCTTACTTCCTGAATAATACCGTCTCTGGAAGTCTGTCTCTTAAATCTTTTGAGAGCGCTGTCTAAGGATTCGTTTTCTTTAACTCGTACCTGACTCATCTATAATTCCCTCCCTCCGCCTGACAGCAGGGGTTTATTTCCCTTTTAGGATGCTATGACATTATACTGCATAAAATCTGCATTGTCAAGCATTATGTGCCATAAAATATGATTATTTTTAATATTTTTATTTTACAACTATATTTACAAGTCTGCCCTTAACATAAAGCTTTTTAACAATGCTCTTTTCATCCACAGCAGCCTTTACGGCATCGTTTGCAAGTGCGGCTTCAATCGCACCCGCCTCGTCAATGTCGGCGGCAACCTTAATTCTTGCCTTTATCTTGCCGTTAACCTGCACGGCGATTTCAATTTCAGCGTCCACACACTTTGCGTCCTCATATACAGGCCATGTGCCGTTTGCAAGCATACCGCCGAAGCCCTGTGCCTCGTTGATTTCCTCGGTGATGTGGGGCGCAAAGGGATTGAGCAGAGTGATAAAGGTTTTCAGCTCCGCTTTCGTGATTGAACCGGCATCGTAAATCTCGTTAAGCAGCGTCATCAGCGCGGCAATCGCGGTGTTGTATTTCAGAGCCTCAATATCCTCAGTCACTTTCTTTATTGTCTTGTGCATGGAGGACTCAAGCTTTGAGGAATAACCTTCACCGTCCGTAAGTATGGACTGAAGATTCCACACCCTGTCCATGAACCTCTTGCAGCCCTTCATGCTGCTTTCGTTCCACGGAGCCGCCTTTTCATAGTCGCCCATAAACAGAACATAGGTGCGAAGCACATCCGCGCCGTAAACATCAACAACATCGTTGGGGTCAACAACATTGCCCTTGCTCTTTGACATTTTCTCTCCGTCGGGACCGAGAATAAGTCCCTGCGCGGTTCTCTTTGCATACGGCTCCGGGTTCGGAACCTCGCCTATATCATAAAGGAAGCGGTGCCAGAAGCGCGAATAAATAAGGTGTCTTGTAACGTGCTCCATGCCGCCGTTATACCAGTCTACCATTCCCCAGTATTTCAGCTTATCCATATCGGCAAAGCGCTCGCTGTTATGCGGGTCTATATATCTTAAGAAATACCATGATGAGCCTGCCCACTGAGGCATTGTGTCCGTCTCTCTTCTTGCGGGCGCGCCGCACTTGGGACAGGTGCATTTAACAAAGGAGTCAATTTTCGCAAGCGGACTTTCGCCGTCCGAACCGGGCTCAAAATTTTCCACCTCGGGCAGCTTTAAGGGCAGCTCGTCATAAGGTACGGCAACAGTGCCGCATTTTTCGCAGTGAACAATCGGTATGGGCTCGCCCCAGTAACGCTGACGGTTGAACGCCCAGTCCTTCATTTTATACTGAACACCCTTTTCGCCTATACCCTTTTCGGTCAGGTATTCAAGCATTTTTTCAATTGAAGCCTTTTTCTTTGTAAAGCCGTTCAGGAAGCCGGAATTGACCATTTCGCCGTCGCCCGTATACGCTTCCTTTTCCATGTCGCCGCCTTTGATGACCTCGATAATGTCAACACCGAATTTCTTTGCGAAATCATAGTCTCTCTGGTCGTGTGCCGGAACCGCCATAATCGCGCCCGTGCCGTAGCCCATCATAACATAGTCGGAAATGAAAATCGGTATTTCCTTTCCGTTGACGGGGTTAACCGCGCAGAAGCCCTGAAGCTTCACGCCGGTCTTTTCTTTTACAAGCTGTGTTCTTTCAAACTCCGTTTTCTTGGCGCATTCAGCCCTGTAAGCCTCCACATCCGCAAAGTTTTCAATCATATCCTTATATTTGTCAAGCATGGGATGCTCCGGTGCCATAACCATAAAGGTAACGCCGAAAAGGGTGTCGGGACGGGTTGTGTAAATGCGCAGCATTTCATCCGTGTTCTTCACGGTGAAGTTGACGAACGCACCCGTTGACTTGCCTATCCAGTTTTCCTGCTGAAGGCGGACATTCGGAAGATAATCCACGCTGTCAAGACCCTCAAGCAGCTTGTCGGCATACTCTGTTATGCGCAGATACCATACATCCTTGGACTTCTGCACAACATCACTGTGACAAATGTCGCATTTACCGCCCTGTGAATCCTCATTGGAAAGCACCACCTTGCATGACGGGCAGTAGTTTACAAGGGTTTTGTCTCTGAAAACAAGCCCCTTTTCAAACATCTTTAAGAATATCCACTGCGTCCATTTGTAATAGCCGATTTCGGTTGTGTCCACAACTCTCGTCCAGTCAAATGAGAAGCCCACTCTTTTAAGCTGACCGGTGAACTTTTCAATGTTCATATCCGTAACCTTACGCGGATGAATACCTGTTTTTATCGCATAGTTTTCAGTGGGAAGACCGTATGCGTCAAAGCCTATCGGGAAAAGGACATTATAGCCCTCCATTCTGCGCTTACGGGTCACAACCTCAAGACCCGAATATGCCTTTATGTGACCGACGTGCATACCGGCTCCGCTGGGATAAGGGAACTCAACAAGGGCATAAAATTTCTTTTTGTCACTGTTGTCAACGGCATGAAAAACGCCCGCTTTCTCCCATTTGTCCTGCCATTTTTTTTCGCTTACTTTAAAATCATAGCTTTCCATTATATTATCTTCCTTTCTCATTCAGTAAGAAGCGATGAAATGTCAACCATATTCGCGTCAGCCCAAAGACGCTCCAAATTATAAAAATCTCTGCTTTCTTTTGTAAAGATGTGAAAAATGACACTGCCGTAATCAAGCAGAATCCAGCCCGTCGCCCTGCCCTCAATATGGTCGGGGGTAACGCCCAGCTTTTCAAGCTCATATTCAAGCTCGTCGGCAAGGCTCTTCACATGGGTGCTTGATGTACCGCCCGCGATAACGAAATAATCGGAAAGTATGCTCTTTTCGGTTATCTCTATCATTGAAATATCCACGGCTTTCTTTTTGTCAAGAATCTGCACCGCGTTTTTTGCTATATCAACAGCTTCCATTATTTTTCCTCCTTTTCAGCCATTATCAGCTCATTATAAAAATCCACACTGTCCGTATGAATAATTTTTCCTGTTTTTATCAGATTGCCTATACAGTAGCGCAGCGCGTACAGTGCCGCTTTTTCAAGGCTCTGCGGCGCAAGAGCGCGCATAACATCAACATCGGGATAATTCCTGTCTTCGGAAATAAAATCCGCAATGTAAACGATTTTTTCAAGCAGGCTCATGCCCTTTTTGCCCGTGGTATGATACCGCACCGCGCTGATGATTTCCCCGTCTTTGACATTGAGCGCCTCTTTTATATATGCCGCGCCGCTCATGGCGTGCCATACGGACGGATTGCTTTTTTCCTCGTCCGTCATCCTGCCGCCCGAAAGCTCAACAAGCTTTTCATGCATGGACGGCTCTATGTGCTTTGTCACATCGTGCAGCAGTCCCGCGCAGTATGCCCTTTTTTCGTCCTCACCGTAGATACGGGCAAGCTGTGCCGCGCTGTCGGCAACACCGAGTGAATGAATATAACGGTCGTCGCGCAGCATTTTTCTGATAACTGCACGAAATTCCTCCGTCCGTTCAATATCCGGCACATAAACCTTCCTGTTTTCAATGTATGCCGCGATTTTTTCGCCTGTATATGCGGTTATATCCTCTCCGCGGTCAATTTTTTTTCTTATTTCCGTTGAGCACATCACAACGGGCTCTGTCTGCGCGATATATATTTCGTTTTCATCAAGTCCGAGCTTTTCTTTCGCGTAATTTAAAAGCCTTTCAGGTGTTACCACATTTTCCCGTGAAAACACACAAAGAGTACACAGTGTCAGTATTTCTCTGTACTCCACCCATTTATCAAAGCTTAAAAGCATATCGGAGCCGATAATCAGCACCAGCTCATCACCGTGATAAAGCTTTTTAAGCTCACGCAGCGTTTCCACGGTGTAGCTTTTGCCGCCCTTTTTTATTTCAAGGTCGCTGACTTCAAAGTCAGCACCGGAAAACATCAGACGGCACATATGAAGCCTGTCATCTGCCGTGGCAAGGGCTTCATTTTGTTTATGCGGAGAAACGGCAGTCGGCATAACAATCACCTTATCAAGTGAGCAGACCTGTTTTGCCCTGTTCGCCGTTATTCTGTGTCCCTCATGAGGCGGATTGAACGCACCGCCGTATATTCCGATTTTCATTACCGTTTTGAACCCTTCGCCGCGGAAAATCCCGGATATTTTCTGTTTTTCTTTCTCTCCTCGGCAGCCTTCTGCTTCGCCTTTTTAATAAGCTCTTTTTTTCTGTCTTCCTTTTCCTTTAGCTTTTTGCGAAGCTCGGGCGACTCCCTGTAAAAAATCATGCAGCCGCCGATTACCTGTACCACATCAGCACCGGTGATTTCGCTGATTTTATCCGCCACCTGTCTTGGTGTTTCGGGACACGACTCCACAAGCACCTTCAGCTTTATCAGCTCTCTTGCGTTCAGCGCGTCCTCTGTCTGTGCTATCAATGCATCGCTTATGCCGCCCTTTCCCACCTGAAAAAGCGGTTCAAGTGAATTTGCCTGCGCCCTTAACGCGGCGCGTTGCTTACTTGTTAACATCGGTTATACCCATTTCCTCTAATTTTTTTGAAAGTGCTCTCAAAGCGTTTCCTCTGTGACTGATTTTGTCCTTTTCTTCGGCGGTCATCTGCGCAACGCTTTTGTCGCCGTACATGAATACCGGGTCATAGCCAAAGCCGCCCTCACCGATTTTTTCATAGCCGATTTTGCCCCTGCATTCTCCCGTGACACTAAATTCCGTGCCGTCGGGGAAGGTGCAGCAGACTGTGCTGACAAATTTTGCGGTGCGCTTTTCATCCGGCACATCCTTTAATACTTCCAGCAGCTTTGCAATATTCGCGTCGTCGTTTCCGTGCTCACCGGCAAAACGCGCCGAATATACTCCCGGTGCTCCGTCAAGCGCGTCCACACACAGCCCGGAGTCATCCGCTATGCACGGCATACCGCTTTCAAGGCAGCCCATGCGCGATTTCAGAAACGCATTCTGCACAAAGGTTTCGCCCGTTTCCTCAACATCCGTCAGGATAACGCCGCATTGCTCCGCAGTGAAAACATTCACGCCGAGAGGCTGCAAAACCCTTTGAAGCTCGTCGCGTTTTTTCATATTATGTGTCGCTATTATAAAATCCATTATGCTTCTTCCTCTTCCTTAACGGTTTCCGCCGTGTTTTCAAACAGTGCCTTTGCAAACGCAGCCGGGTTAAACGGCTGCAGGTCGTCAATCGCCTCGCCCACACCGACGAATTTCACCGGCAGCTTCAATTCATTTTTGATGGTCAGCACAACGCCGCCTCTTGCCGTTCCGTCAAGCTTTGTCAGCACAATGCCCGTAAGCTCCGCAACGCCCATAAATTCCTTTGCCTGATTAACTGCGTTCTGTCCCGTGGTCGCATCCAGCACAAGCAGAATTTCACGGTCCGAATAAGGCAGCTCCTTATCTACAACGCGGTAAATTTTTACAAGCTCCTCCATAAGATTTTTCTTGTTATGCAGTCTGCCTGCGGTGTCGCAGATAATAATGTCGCAGTCACGGGAAATGCCGGCATTTATCGTATCAAACACAACCGCCGCAGGGTCAGCGCCCTCGCGGTGCTTGACAAGCTCAACCCCGGCTCTGTCAGCCCATACCTCAAGCTGTTCAATGGCGGCAGCGCGGAATGTGTCAGCCGCGCCGAGAATAACCTTTTTGCCCTGCGCCTTATACATGGCGGCAAGCTTGCCTATCGTGGTGGTCTTTCCCGCGCCGTTCACGCCTATCATCAGTATAACTGACGGAATGGTGATAAGACCCATATCCTCTTCGCCCTTAAGCATTTCGGCAACGATTTCGGCAATAATTATTTTCGCGTGCTTTGGATTTCTCACATCGCCCTTATTCACTCTTTCGCGCAGTGCCTCAACAATGTCTCCCGCGGTTTTCACACCCACATCGCCCATAACAAGGGCTTCCTCAAGGTCATCGTAAAGCTCATCGGTTATTTCTTCATATGCGCCGAGAACATCCTCAATCGCGCCGGTCATATTATCTCTGGTCTTTTTCAGACCCAAGCCAAGCTTTTTAAATATTCCCATATGCTTCTCCTTTTACAATTATGATATACCGAGGCGTTTTGCCATTTCAGCCGTTTTCAGCTCAAGCAGCTTTGAAACGCCCTCCTCCTGCATGGTTATGCCGTAAAGCACATCCGCTTCCTCCATTGTTCCGCGCCTGTGTGTGATAACAATGAACTGCGTGTTCTGCGTCATTCTTCTTACATACTGTGCGTACCTTGTAACATTTACCTCGTCAAGTGCCGCCTCCACCTCGTCGAATATGCAAAACGGGGCGGGGTTGACCTTTAGTATCGCAAACAGCAGCGCAATTGCGGAAAGTCCCTTTTCGCCGCCCGAAAGCAAGTCTATGTTCTTAACATTTTTTCCCGGAGGCTGAACCTTTATTTCGATGTTGCATTCAAGCACATCATGCGGATCCTCAAGTATCAGCTCCGCCTTGCCGCCGCCGAAAAGCTCCGCAAAGGTCTCACCGAAGCTCGTGTTTATTTTGGCAAATTCTTCACGGAACTGCTCGCTCATTTTGCCCGTCAGGTCGTCAATAAGCTTCAAAAGCTGTTCCTTTGAAATTTCAATATCCTTGATCTGTGCGCCCATAAATCTGTAACGCTCGCTGACCTGCTCATATTCCTCAATCGCGCCCACATTCACGCTGCCGAGAGCTCTTATGGAGTTTTTGATTTCTCCGAGCCGTCTGCCCGCCTGCTTAACATCCTCGATTTCTATGCCGAGGCTCTGCGCCTCTCTCCTTGTGAGCTGATATTCGTCATACAGCTTTGAAACGGTGTCCTCATATTCCTTTTGCTTCGCCGTCTTGCGCTCTTCAAGCCTTGCAAGCTCTCCCGAAAGCTTTTCACGGTCTGCCGTTTCCGTTCTTTCCTGCACACGCAGTGAGGATGAAAGCGCCTGACTTTCGTCCCTCACCTGTAAAAGCTGCTCAATGCCGCCGCGCTTTTGCTGTGCAAGTGCCCTGAACTGCTGTGCCTGCCGCCTTAACTGACCGACGGTTTCGGCAATCTCGCGGTTTTTCTCTTTGAGCTCCTTTATTTCTCTTTCAAGCTGATTTGCCCTGTCATCCTGATTGAGAAGTCTGAACCTTAACTGATTAACCGTTTCGCGCCTGGAAGCGGAATCCTTCTGCGCGTCGTGAATTTCAAGATTAAGGGTTGTAACCGTTTCGGCGATTTCCTCTCTCGTCCGCTCAAACGCTTCCCTTTTCTCGCCGAGACCCGGGAGAAGGTCCTCCTGCTTTTCTATCTCAGCGGATATGCTTTCCACCGCCGCCAAGGCGTTGTCGAGGGCAATTTTCAGCATGGCAATTCTGCCGTCCGCCGTGCTTCTCTCCGTTGTCAGCTCGTCAAGCGATTCCCTTGCCGCCGCAAGCTGCTCGGCGCAAAGGCTCACCTTTCCTTCACGGCGTATTTTTTCCTCCTGCGCGTTCATAAGGTCGGCTGAAAGCCCGTCCACATCCGCCTTACACTTTGCAAGCTCCTTTAAACAGCCGTCATACTCCTGCTTTTTCGCCTTTATCTCACTGTCAATTTCAGCAACCTTTTTCTTCAGGCTTTCTATTTCGGAGGCTCTTGTAAGTATTCCGGCGTTCTGTGTGCGGCTGCCGCCCGTAATTGAGCCGCCCGCATTCACAACCTGCCCGTCAAGAGTAACTATTTTAAATCGGTATTCGTATTTTTTCGCTATTGCTATGGCACAGTCTATATCCTCCGCCACGGCGGTTTTGCCTAAAAGGCTCCACACGATTTCGTCATATTCCGCATTGCATGAAACAAGGCTTGCCGCAATGTCGATATATCCGTCCTCTTCCTCCAGTCCGTCCTCCTCAAGCTCTCTGCCCTTTACGGAGGTCAGCGGAAGAAATGTGGCTCTGCCGAGGTTGTTTTTCTGCAAATAGAATATTGCCTGCTTCGCATTGTTCTCATTTTCCGTAACGATGTTCTGCACCGCGTTTCCGAGAGCGGTTTCAACCGCGGTCGCGTATTCATCCTTTACATCAATAAGCTGTGACAACGCGCCGCGAATGCCCTTGAGCCTGCCGGACGACGCCTGCCTGATAACCGCCTTAACACTGCCCGTGTAGCCCTCCATATTTTTTTCAAGGTCTTCAAGCAGCTTTATTCTCGAATCTGTTTTCTGTCTTTCAAATGAAATATCGTCGAGCTCCCTTTTGAGCCCGTCCGCTTTTTTATCCTTTTTGTCGTATTTCAGCTTATAGCCGCTTAATGAATTGGAAATTTCTTTGATTTTTTCCTCGCAGCTTTTAACGCTCTTTTTCGCGTCAGCAAGCACCTTTTCGGCTTTTTCACAATTCACCTGTCTTGCCGTTATAAGCTCGTCAACCGTTGAAATACGGGTATTTATCTCTTCAATGGAGGATGAAGCGGTGGATGCGTCCACCCTCGCGTCCGCAAGCTGCTTTGTAAGCGACGCAACCGTTGCCGCCGCCTCAGCCGCCTCGTCCGCAAGGCTGCCGCTTTGTCCCGAGGTCGCCTCCAGCTCTACGGTTATTTCCTGCTGTCTGCGTTTTTTATCTATTATCAGCCTTTCAAGCTGGTTGATAAGCTTGAGGTTGGTTTCAATTTCCTTTTGCAGCTCCTCGCTGTCGCGCCCCGCGTCAAGCCTGTCATTTTCTATTCTGCCTATGGTTTCGTTATTATGTCCGATGCTGCTTTCAAGCACCGCTGCCTGTCCGTCAACACTTGCCGCCTGCCCGTCCAGCGATCGCGCTTCTTCCCTCGTCTGCTCACTGTCGGCGGCTATGTCCTGT
>JAKSQS010000087.1 GCA_024404055.1 Clostridia bacterium
CGCCGCCCATGGCGCAGATGTTGCCGCCCTTAATAACCGTGTGAGCACCGGTGGTATTAAAAGGAACGCAGGGGGCATAGTTGGGGTTATCCTCATATATACCGGTTATTTCAAGGCTGCCGTCGCCGTCAATTGTAAGATTTCCGGTGCTGATAAACGAGTCGGCTTCAAAAGTGGTTATTGAGTTTTCGCCCTTAAGCGTAAGATGAACATTGGATTTTCCAGTATTGAATCCGACATAGCCATAGCCGCCTTTTATTTTCAATCCGTCAAGGCAGATATTCACATTTAATCCGTCGTTGACTATTACCCTCTGTTTGTCATACTGATTGTTGGGGTCATTGCTTTTGATAACATAAACGCCGTCATCCGCAATGCGCGTCGCATTGCTGCCAACAGGACTGCCGGTGCCGCCCATAAGGATGATGCCGCTGCCGGCTTCATCTTCACTCCAGACGGTGTGATAGCCGAATTCCTTCGGGTAAAGGGTTGCTTCATAATCGCAGTTTGCACACTTGGCAATATAATTATCGCCGGATTTGGTGAAGGTGCAGGCGTGACCTGTGGCGGGAAGAACTTCATATTCTACATAGCCGCAGGTTTTGCAGGTCTTTTCCTCTGTGCAGCCGTCTTCGGTGCAGGTTACGGCAACCGCTTCCTTTGCAGTTTCAAAATCGTGCTCGTGGTCATATTTCCACACAGCATAGAGAGTAACACCGCCTGACCTTAATTGCGTGAAATCTATTTTTTCATTGGAATTAACGACACTGCCGTTGGGGTAACAGCTCCAGCCGAGGAATGTGCGGTTTTCTTCATCAAAGGGATTAAGAATATTTGCAATCGGTGCATCCGATACAGCAACAACCTTTTCGCTTGTGCCTGTGCCGTCGTTTGCGTCAAGGGTAACTTCAATATCACCGAAATATCCGCCGTGCCATATTCCGGCAAGAGAACCCGTTGTAAAGGGAGCTCTTAGCAGGCAGCGGTATGTTTTGGAGCCAACACCCTCAAAGGCGTTTTCGGCTATTGTGTCAGGTGTGCCATCGAAAATGAGCGTTTCTATCATTGAAGACGAGGGAAAATAATTGTCCGGTATTTCTTTTATTCCCGCGGGGAAGGTGTAAGTTCCCGCCTCTGCCGAAACAAGCATACCGTAATCGGCAGAGTATGTACTTGTGGCATCATAAACATTATTGCTTAATGTTCTGTCGAGAAGGTTCAGCTTCATCAGTCTTTCAGAGTCGGTTATCTCTTTCTTTGTGAAAGAATAATCCGTATTTGAGAAGCCGTAAATCTTATATTGATTGCCGTAGAAGGCACGGCACGCGACAAGCGCGTTTTCGTCGCTGTTGCCGGCAGCCATATTGAACACGCCGCCGGTTGCTTTGTCTTTGACGAAGTAATTGCTTTCTTTCAGCTTATCGCCGGGAACGGTATACTCTTTTCCGTTTTCAAAATCGTTGTGTTCATAGTCGCCTACATCCACTGCCCAATGGCAGGTAAGGTCGGTGCCTTTGCGCAGGTCAAGCGCACTTGTGTTAAACGATGTGAGGATTTTGTCCGTAACCTTATCCGCATCGGTGATAACCTTGTTATATGCAAGGTACTCACCGAAGCTGCCGTCAAATCCGCCGGTGATATACATAGCATAAATGATTTTCGCGTCTATTGTTGTTATGCTTCTGCTGAGCAAATCTTTCTGAGACTCGGCTTTTTCGGTGGCGGATTCATAATTTCCGTCTTTTTCAAAAAGCTGCCAGCCGGAGCTTGAAACACTACCGTCAAACCACACTGCGGTGTTCGGATGCTCCTCATACTTCGGCTTATCGTAAATAAAGGAAACCGTGCTTTCAACGACTGCGGGCTTATATTCAAGTACTTTGCCTGCCTGATAGCAGTAATTCGGGTTACCCGTGATAAAATCGCTGTAGTCAGCGGACATATTAGTTTCCGACATTATATACAGGTCTCTGACATCAAGGCTGTCGTCGTCGTTGTGAGCCTTGCTTAAAGAAACAACCGTTTCGGCAAACGAGGAAAAATTGAGGTTCATCATACAGATGTAATACGCCACATCATTTATCCGGTCGATAACCTCGCCCTCAAATGCGTGAGTGAGAGAGAGCATTTTGAACTGGGCTACCAGAGGAGATGTAAGGGAATCGTTACCCATAAGCCAAAGCGCGAAGTTCTGATAAGCGGTTTTGACAGAGGACGCAAAGCTCTTTTCGTTTGCCGCTTCAAAAGATGCTTCAAAAGCAACGGCATCCGCAAGGCAGGCGGCAATGGACTTTGCTTCAGCCTTTTTCTCTTCATCGGTGCAGCCGTTCCACTCGTCATAGAAGCCTCTGTAAGCGGTAAGCAGACCGTCCTGTGCCGCGGCATAAACACCCTTTTCAAGTGCCTCAGTCAAGGTGTCGATTGCGGTGTCGGAATTGATATTGACTGTTTTGTCAATGCTTGCGATGATGTAATCCACAGGCAGAGAAATAACATAATCAACGGGAATTTCATCCACTGAAATCTTCGGAGCAGCGTTGAGGCGTTCGCCCGCGCCCTTTAAGTTGTTGCCGGAGAAAACCTGAATCAGCTCGCCCTCGTCGTTTCTGCCGAAAAGAGAGCGCAAATCTGTTTTACTGCTGCCGTTCTGCCACTGCTCAACATAATCTATGAGCAACATATTCACATTATCGGAATATCTGCCCTGCAGAGTGTTGAGGGGAACCACCGCATCGCTGTAAAACTTTGCCCACACATCGTCTTTATAGTGCAGATAATCCTGCTGCTGAAGTCTGAGGTCGATGTCGGCGAATTCATTTGTGAGGGTGTTCTGAATTTCATCGGTTTTACGGTTGATTTCGTCAACGGTCTCTTGCAGCTTTTGAACATCTCTGATGATATTATCGAGCTGTTCGCCCATGGAGGTGGCTTCCTTGTTTTCGATAATACCAAACGCCTTTAGTATCGAAATAGTACTTGTGACCAGGCTCAACACCGCACTGACACCCTGAACGACCTTCATGGTGGTATTGAAGTAACTTTTAAGGTATGTGGATAGACGCATGGTAGCATCTCTCTCTTTATGTATTTGTTTATTTGCTGTACCCCATAAGTAATCAAGCAGCCAGTCAAGCTTTGCTTCCTTTTCGTACATAAGGCCACGAACATAGGTTTGATCTTTAGCATCCATTTTTTTAAAAAAATCAACTACGGCTGTTTGGGGTAAAAAACTATACATAACGGATGCATCACCGCCGGAAGAGTAGTAGGCTCTTGCATTGACCAATTCTCTCTGCCCGTTTAAATTCCATTTCCATTTTGGTTTTACAGTCGGACCCTCGGCTAAAGCCGGCACCGCCGTGCCCAGCGCCATCAATAAGCACAGCATCAATGCAATTATTTTTCTTGACATTGTTTTTATTTTTTTCATATACTCGTCTCCGTTCATAACAAATTTCGTTATTCATGAAAGGAAGCTTAAAAGCCTCCGAAGCATTGTGTTGCTTTTGAGTTTCTCTTGCTTTCCCTTGAGGGGAAGGTGCTTTTTGTTGCCGCTCATCCCGGCAGAACCGATTTTCTTGCTTCCCATTGAGGGGAAGCAAAATCGGTCATCTGTAAATTATCTTTTTCCGATATTATTTAATGCAACACATTTTCAGAGAACTTTTTTATAAAATCGTTTATAAACTTATATAACTTTGACAAGAAGCAGTTTATTTTATCGCGGAAGCTGTCACCGTGAACCTTGCCGCAATTCGGGCAAGTCACACCAATTTCCCGCTCCGCATCTTCAATCTGAGTGAGCGCGTCCGCAAGTATCGCGTTAACCTCTTCGGGGTTCTGTGCCTGCTTCATCGCGGCATTTGCCTGCCTTGCGGCGGATTTCGCCTTGCTTGATGAGGAGCCGCCCGCAATATTGTTGAGGTGGGCAATAGCCTCGTCAATGGCTTTTCCGGTTTTAACTGCGTTGATTTTCTCAAGCGCGGCGGCAAGCTTTTCCGTAACGGAAACGGGGTCAGTCTGCTTTTCAAGCTCCGCCTTTGCCGTTTCGGCATATTCTTTAACCTCGCCGTCACCGCCCATAGCCGCTTTGTCAATCGCTTCCTTTGCCGCGTTGACTGATTTCTCAAGCTCACGGGATGTTCCTGCCTGTGCATCGGTTACGGTTTTAACATATCCGCATTCCGAGCAGATATATATTGTTGAGTTGCCGTTTACAATGCCTTCACCGAAGGTGTGAGGCGCAAGTGAAGCCGCAACATTGTGGCCGCAGGTGGAAGCGAACCAGTGCGCCGCTTCATTTCGGCAGTATTTTGTTTCAAAGGTGTGTTGATGCACGGCTTCAGCGGTGTAAACAGCCTTAACGGTGATTCCGCCGATACGAAGGTCATATGCACTCCACCTGCCCGTGAAGCCTTCCTTTTCAGGTACGGCAGGCTCAGTGATTTCAAGGGTTTCAACGGTGTATTCCACATTCTTAACCACTTCGCCGTCGGCAACGAATATCGCCTTGAATATTTCGGGAACATATTGCGCATTAACAGTGATTCCGCCTGTCGTAAGAGTGTATGCCTCCCACCTTCCGATGTAGCCTAACTTTTCAGGAACGGCAGGTTCATCAAGCTTAGTCATATTGATTGTATAATCAACCGCGGCGATTTCTTTGCCGTCGGCTTTGAATTTTGCCTTGTAGGTTATCGCCTCAAACTCAGCGGTGAATTCCATATCTCCGTCAGGCATTGTATCGGGAATCGAAGGAGTCCAGCCGGTGAAATTACAGCCGTCCTTTTCCGGATTCTCCGGCGCGGTTATTTTACTGCCGAAGGGAAGCTCGGTTACGGTCTTTTCGCCGTCAATATTCCATGTCAGTGTGTGTTTTTTCGGCTTAAAGGTACAGCTGATTGTCACATCCTCCTCCGGCATTGTGAAGGCATATTTTCCGTCTGTAATACAGGACGGGGTCAAAGTAACAGTATCAAGCTCATAACCGTCATCGGGCATCGCATAGAGGCTGACCTTTTCACCTGCGGGAACTATTGATTTTGAGGGCAATACCTTGCCGTGCTCACTTTCGGTGAGTGTAACGGTGCTGACCTTTGCAAATATTCCCTTAACGGTAACATTTTTCTCAGGCATTGTGAAAGTGCCGTCTTTTATATCAACATCGGGTGTGATTTCATAATCAACTAAGGCATATCCCTCTTCGGCTGTTGCCGACAGAGTAACCGTTTCGCCCCGCAGAGGTACTGCGGGTGAATAATAAACATTTCCTCCTTCCGATTTTTCCAATGTGATACCGTGGATTTTCTTTATCTCATCCGGGTTGGTGAGGTAAAGATAAATTTTGTTTTCGCCGTTATGACCTATGCAGCGGTAGCCCTTGCCGTCAATGACCAACTGATCGCCCACCGTGATTGGAATTTCATTAAGGAAAACGCTCTTGCCCTTACCATTGACAGGTTTGCTGACATTGTTCGTTTTGACCGATGCAGTGTTTTCGATAACGATTTTACTGCCGCCTATGCTTTCGGCTGTAACAATTCCGCCGTTGACAACGGTATTATTTGTTTTGGCACTGCCGACGGCATATTCTGAGGAATTGCTGTTTGCAATAAGCATACCACCGTTTATGGTGATGGTATTAACGGGCAGATCCTGTTCGCAGACGCCTGCACCCACTGCCGGAGCTTTATCTGAGCTGGCATAAACCTTGCCGCCGTTTATTGTGATGTTATTTACGGCACAGCCGGTATCTATGCTTACACCGGTTTGGATATAACCGGAGCCTATGGCTGCCGCCTGGGAATTTTCAACACTTGCGTAGATAATGCCGCCGTTTATTGTGATGTTGTTTACGGGCTTATTTACATTGGAGCCTATGGCTGCCGCAACTCTTGAGCCTGTAACGGTGAGCGTACCTTCGCCGTCAATGGTCAGTGAACCGCCGACACCTTCCGTGGCGATACCTGCACCGCCGCCGCGAATGATGTTTTCCGTACCCTCCGCCAGGGTTATTTTTGTATCTCCTGCAGTATAGGAACCGGCTGAATTCTGAATCGGTGAAGCACCGTAAAAGCTGCTCAGATCGATATTCACACCGGCCAAGGTTATATCGGCATCTACATCCGGCTGTATATATATATTTGTATGGGTTGCTTTATCGGGGTCTGCGTTTTTGATTGTTATGGGTACCGATTTTCTAATCGTAAGTATATCGATATCGCCGGTGTTTATATATGAAACGGCGTTGGGAGCCCCGGTCGGATTGGTCACGATAAGGTCACCGCACTGTTTCTCAAGACAGACCGGTTCGTCTTCAAACGGATTAAATTCAAAAGTCTGTCCGCCGACCAAAATTTCATGCTCTCCGGCTGTGATGTAAATATATGCATTGCGTTCGTCTTTAATTGTCACCCAGTCCGGCAATTCGTTTCCGTCCACCGTAATGGTATAAAAGTTTCTGTTCGGAATTTTCAAAAGATATACTTTTTCGCCGTTTTCATTTACCGGCACTGTGTCGATTCCGTGGCTTGTTTTTACCGAGGCATTCCGGGTGATGACCAGTTTGCCGTTTGTTTTGTCATCAATTATCTTAACAGAGAAATCAAAACCGCCGTCGGCATTGATGCAACCGCCGTTGATAACTGTCTTTTCGCCCGTACAGTTTATCGGCATATGCTTTGCATCAGTGGTCAGAATCAGGCTGCCCGTGCAGTCAACTGTCAGATTTCCTTCACAATCAAACGGGTCGGAAAAATAGGATGTTACTGTGTTTTCGCCGTTAAGCGTAAGATGAATGCCGGCTTTTCCTATATTGATACCGGGGATGCCGACTATACTACCGGTTACATTTACTCCGGCAAGGCAGACGGATGCGTTTACACCGTCTTTGACTTCAATTGTTTGCTGGCTGTAATCCAGAAAAGCATAGGGAGGAGTCTTAGTCTTGATTACATAGACACCGTCTTTGTTGATATAAGTTATTCCGCCGGAAGTGCCGTCCGACATATATGACGTATATTTAACATCGTCATCGGATTTATTTTCGCTCCAGACAGTGTGATAACCGATATCTTTCGGGTAAAGCGTTTCTTCGTAATCACAGGCTGCACACTTGGCAATATAATTGCTGCCCGACTCTTTGTAAGTGCAGGTGTGGCCTGTTGCGGGGATGATTTGAACATCCTTATAGCCGCAGGTTTTGCAGGTTTTTTCCTGAGTTACGCCTGCTTCGGTGCAGGTTGCGGCAACAGCTTCCTTTGTCACCTCAAAATCGTGCTCGTGGTCGTACTTCCATTTAGCATAAAGCGTTGCACCGTTAAATATGGTTTCGTTCGGGTTGGCAACAACACCGTTGGGATAAAAACTCCAGCCTTCAAAGGTAGCGTGCTCGGAAGCCGTGAATGTGCAGACAACGCTTGAAGTAGGCGCACCTGTAACCGCCACAACGGTTTCCGTTTCGCCGGAGCCGTCATTTTTCTCAACTGTTATATTGGTGTTGCCGAAATATCCGCCGTGCCATGCTCCCACAAGGGAACCGGTTGTAAAGGGAGCCTTGATAAAGCAGCGTTTTGCAGGTGTGCCAACGCCGCTGAAAGCATTGTCAGCTATCGTTTCGGGTGTGCCGTCAAATACAAGCTTTTCAAATTTCGAGGCTGAACCGAAGAAATTGTCGGGTATTGATTTTGTGCTTGCAGGGAAGGTATAGGTATTGGGCTCTGCGGAAACGAGCATACCATGTTCGGAAGAGAATGTATCAGTGGCGGTATAAAGTGTATTTGACATATTTCTTTCTTCCAGGTGCAGCTCATCGATTTTGTCTCTGCTCAGCCTTTCTCTTGTGAAGGAACAGTCCGTGTCCGAGAAGGCATATATCTTCAGTTCGTCGCCATAGAAGGCACGGCATGCAATCGTTCCGTTTTCGTCGCTTTTGCCGGTGACCGTGTTGAATACACCGCCTATGGTTTTATCTTTAATATGGTAGTTATCATTGTCATCCAGTCTGCCTTTAACGCCGCCCGGCACTGCATACACTTTGCCGTTTGCGTAGTCGTGGTGACCGTATTCGGCAACACCTGCTGCGTAGTGGCAGATAAGATCGGTATCAATACCAAGGTCAAGCCCGATGGTGTTGAATGAGGTTATAATATTCTTTGTTACGCTGTCCGCATCGGCAGCCACCTTGTTTTTCACAAGATAATCACCGAAGCTGCCGATGCAGCCGTTACTTTTATACATAACGCAAACAAGCCGTGCTTGCCTGGTGCAGATGGTTTTGCCGAGCAGCTCCGAGCGAGACTGACTTTTTACCGAATCGGACTCTTTATTTTTTCCCTTTTCAAAAAGCTGCCACGCGCTGCGCGACTCATGACCGTCATAATTGACCACCTGACCCACATACTCCGGGTTTTGGGGTTCATCATAAATAAAGGTTATTGTGCTTTCAACGGTCACGGGCTTATATTCAAGCACGCATTCCGCCATATAGCAGAAATTCGGGTTGCCGGTCACAAAATTGAGATAATCCACAGTCATGGCTTTTTCGGCGTTTTCATACATATCATTGACATCTTTGTTTGCCTTTTCGCCAAATGACTTGCTCATGGAAAGCACGGTCTGAACAAAGCTGTAATAGCTCATGTTCATTGTGCAAAGGCTGTATCCGATATCGTTTACCTGATCAATAACCTCATATTCAAAGGCGTGAGTGAGGGACAGCATTTTTAGCTGGGCAACCAGCGGTGAAGTGAGTGAATCGCTGCCCGAAAGCCATTTTGTAAAGGTCTGATAAGCAGATTTAACATCGGAAGCAAAGTTCTTGTCGTTCGCCTCGGTATAAGAGCAAGCAAAAACGAGAGCATCCGCAAGGCAAGCGGCATATTCCTCTGCCTTTTTCTGCTTTGCTTCTTCATTCAGAGAACGCCACTCGGCATCAAAGCCGCTGTAAGCGGAAAGCTCACCCTTTTCCGCCGCCTCATAAACGCCCTTTTTAATTGCCTGTGCCAATGCGTCAAGGCAGTTTTTTGAATTGAGAGTGATGTTTTTATCAATATTGCGGCATATGTAATCAGACGGCAGAGTTATCGAATATTCAACATCAAGGGAATCGATGGACTTTGCCGGGACTTTCGGCAGGGCTTTGCCCGCATCGCCGATATTT
>JAKSQS010000088.1 GCA_024404055.1 Clostridia bacterium
TTCATATCGGTAGCATGAGGTGAGATAGCAAAGCTTCTGCGGCAGCGGCTCATTAAAAAGTCCGTGCTCTATAAAGCTTCTGACCGCGCCTGCGGTTCCCTCCGGGCGCAGAGTGATGCTCCTGCCGCCCTTATCCTCAAATGTATACATTTCCTTTTGCACCACATCGGTGGTGTCGCCTACGCCCCTTTGAAAAAGCTCCGTATATTCAAAAACGGGGGTGCGTATTTCATGAAAGCCGAAATTCTTTGCTGTCTGCATGGCGGCAGACTCCACAAACTGAATTTTATAGCTTTCCGAGGGCAGGGTATCCTGTGTACCCTTGATGGCTTTGATATTTGCCATATTCTTTTCTCCTTATGTCGTAAAATAAAAACACTTCATCCCGAAAGAAGGGATGAAGCGAAAATAAGCTCCACGGTGCCACCCTAATTGGAAAAGATAACTTTTCCCGCTTAACGGCTTTAACGCAGCCATACGAACCCGGTCCGGGTCAGACTCCGGGGTGTCTTCATTTCCTGTTCGGCAGGGCAATTTCAGCAGCTATGCCCCTCTCTGCGGCGGAACTCGGGAGATTACTCTTCCCCTTCAGTGTCCTTTTTATATTCAGTTGTTTTTCGGGTTTACAATGTCGCGCCAGTCAAGGTCGCCGCGTTCGAGTGCGTGAATAAGTGCCTCTGCCGTTGCGATGTTTGTTGCGACAGGGATGTTGTGAACATCGCACAGGCGCAGTAAATCCGCCTCGTTAGGCTCGTCCGCTTTACGGTTGAGAGGGTCTCGGAACATCAGCAGCAGGTCAATTTCGTTGCAGGCAATCCTTGCGGAAATCTGTTCTTCTCCGCCGTGACGGCCGTTAAGAAACCTCAATATGTTAAGACCGGTGGCTTCACTGACCATTTTGCCTGTTGTACCCGTAGCACAAAGGGAATGGTTGCTTAATATGCCGCAGTATGCTATGCAGAACTGGGTCATAAGCTCTTTTTTTGCGTCATGTGCTATCAATGCTATATTCATATTCCGCCTCCTGATTTGTTCTTTTAATATAGTATCACTTTAAACAAATAAAATCAAGAGATTTAACTGTTAAAATCAGATTTTTTTGTAAATAATTACATATATTTACGGTAAAAAAGAATTATTATTTTCTCTTTTGCTCAAAAATTACCTGTTGTCAGTTAAACAGGGGGATATTTTCCCCGCATAAGCGCCGTGCTATTCTATTAATTGAAGGGGTTGAAATCTGTCTGCTTGTATAAACAGTGCCGTAACCTATTGCCGGGTCCTCAGGTATAACGCCCAGAAGCTGAACCCCCGTGTTGTCTATAACGCCGTCAATATTCATCAGCTTTTTCTTTTCAACAGCCTTGGGACGGAAACGGTTGATAATAAGTCTTGTGTTTTCCACACCGTTTTCCTCCATAACCTGCGCAGCAATGCACGCGCTTCTGACACACACATTGTCCGGCGTTGCTATTACAATACCGTTTTTTGCGGCGTGACAAGCCATTTTCAATACATTGCCTATCCCGGCAGGAGCATCAATGACGATAAAATCATACTCACTGCCGAATTGCTCAATAAGACTGCCGAACGCCTCTCCCGTAAATTCATCGCCGTATTCCAGCGGACAGGTGAGAAGGCTTATTCCTTTATCCGTAATTATCGCAGCCTCCGGCTCGCATCTGCCGTTGATTATGTCGCCCCAGTCGTAAAGCACGGCTTCCGTACCTTCTATAAACAGGTCAAGCGAGCGCAGTCCCACATCAGCGTCTACAATCAGAACGCTTTTATCCCTTGCGGCAAGTGCCTTTGCAATTGCCACGGTGAAGGATGATTTGCCTACGCCGCCTTTACCCGATGCCACCAAATAAATTTCAGCCATTTCCATCCGCCTTTTCCGATGCTTGTTTTTTGTTTACCTTTTTACTTTCCTCTGATGTGCCCGTTTTGTCATATTTCACTCCGTCCGGCAATTCTCCCGTGCCGTACAGGTCTGAAAAATAATATTCCATGATAGCGGACACTATGGGTGCGGTGCTGCTTCCGCTTGACGCGCCCTCCACAACCGTGCAAACCGCTATCTGCGGGTTTTCAAACGGTGCAAAGGCAATAAGAACACCGTTATTCGTTTCTATATATGTATTGTCTACAAGCTTGTTTATAGTCGTGGTGCCTGTTTTCGCTCCCACTGTGACGGGTACTGATGTGAAGTCAGCCGTACCCTCGTTTGCAACCTTCCATGTGCCCTGATGAACTAAGTCCCAGTTTTCTTTTTTGAAATTGACCTTGGCAAGTATTTCGGGCAGGGTGATGCTGATTACGGTGCTTTTATCGTAGCTTACAACGCTTTTTACATAATGCGGCTTGTATCTTGTGCCTCTTGTGGCAACCATGGCGGCATAATTGCAAAGCTGAATAGGCGTAAAAAGGTTTGCACCGTGCCCGATGCCTGCCTGGACGGTAAGACCCGGTGTCCACATAACGCCCGTTGACTCACGGTACGCAACCGAGTCAACCGTACCCTCAGCCTCGCTTAATTCAACGCCGGTTTTTTCACCGAGACCGAAAACGGAGAAATATTTGTTTAGTGCCGTAATGCCCATAAGCCTTGAAACCTCATAGAAAAAGATGTTGCAGCTGTTGTATATGCCGTTTACAACATCCATCATCCCGTGATAGCCTATGCAGGTGGGCTGATAATCCTCATAATATGTATATACATGCTCACAAAGCACCTTGGAGCTTGCGTCTATAATGCCGTTTTCGAGCGCGCCCATGGCAACGGCAAGCTTTATTGTTGAGCCGGGGGAATATGTGCTTTGCAGAACCCTGTTCCAAAGCGGCGCGGATTCATCCTTATTCAGCTTGTCCGCATCATCATAATATGTTGAAAGATTGTATGTGGGCGCGGTGCATGAGCAAAGCACCTCACCGTTATTGACATCCAGCGCGACAACGGAGCCGCACATTTTATATTCTCTCTGATTTAATTCCTGAAGCTCCTCAAGCCTTTTTTCAAGTGCGGATTGTGCCACTCTCTGAAGTCCTCTGTCAAGCGTCAGCTCAACGGAATTGCCGGACTTTACCGGAGTGGTGAGAGCAGAGGTTTTATTTCCGTATGAGTCGGTATAAACGGATTTTACGCCCTTTGTGCCGCGCAGAGTGTCTTCCATGGCAAGCTCAATACCGCTTTTTCCAATCATATCATTATATCCGTAGCCGCTGTCCTTATATTCAGCGTATTCCTCGGCGTTGATAAGTCCCACAATGCCGAGAATGTTTGAAGCGGCGGTACTGTCAAACGCGTCTCTGACGGCACCGACCTGAACATCCACACCGGTATATTTTTCGCTGTTTTCCTTTATCTGTGCTACAAGTGAATCCTTTACATCCTCTGCAAAAACATATGGGATTGAAGGCGAAAAGTCAAGTCTTCTCAAATTGTAGCATACGGAGGCGATTTTACGCGCCTGAACAACATCATAATCCTGCAAGGCGTATCTTTCCACAAGGGCATTAAAGCAGTTTTCTGCTGTCGCGTAACTGTTGAGATTGAGAAAATCTGCCGATTTCAGAAAGCTGATGTCGTTTTCACGGTTCTTTTTGAATTTAAAAGCTCCGCTTTTTGTAATTACTATCGGCAGGTCGTCTTTCCATTGTGCCTTTTGCGCGTCAAAAAGCTTTATCAGCTTGTCGATTATTTCAACTCTTTTTGACTGCTCGCCCGCAGTCGGAAAATAGTTATAGTCGAAAATAATATTGTTTGCCTGCCTGTTATAAACGAGAGGCAACCCGTTTCTGTCAAGGATTTCTCCCCGCGGAGCGTCAACGCTTACCTTTACCGTATTGACGGCTGCCTTGCTGTCTTCTCCTTTTAATACCTGAAGACGGAAAAGATTTGCTCCGAAGCCGAAGAAAATAAGCGCGACGAGCGCAATAAATATATATACTCTTTTGTTTTCGTTTGTTTTTCCCTGCGACATTTCCGGCGCGGCAGCCTCCTTTTCTCAGAAAGTAAATGTGCTGTGTTCGGCTTTTATTTTTTCGGACAGCTTCATCACAATTAAATAATAAACAGGTGTGAATGCGGTTGTATAAAGTGCCGAAAGCAGATAGTATCTCACATATAGATATAATGCCATATCGGTTTTTTTAGTCAGCACAAAGAAGAACCAGTAAAGTGAGGTCACGCAAAGTGACGATAAAGATGAAAGCAGCATAGCTGTGACGATATTGTTTCTCAACTGATATGTTATAAGTGTACCGCAGATGAAACCGATAGCGGTGAACACAATGATATAAAACCCGTCATGCGATGATGAAAAAAGATCACACAAAAGGCCGGCATATATGCCGAAAATCATGCCGGCAAAGCCTCTTTCAAACATGGAAATAACAACGGTCAGAGGCAGCAGAAGCAGTGCCCTTGTGCCGAACAGAGAGGGAAAACCGCCTTTTGTGATTTGCGCCATGGCAGTGATGAGAATGATGACCGCGAGTACAGCCCTGCGTATATAAGTCGGCATTTTATCCCTGTTTTTCAAAACGCTTTCCCCCTTTTAGTTAGATTTTATGCGTTCAGTCCTCAATTTCCTCAACGCCCTGACCTTCAAAATCCGTTATAATAAATACATCCTGCAGGTCGCTTATGCTTATTCCCGGAATGACGGAAGCGATGCCGGAAATGTTTTCGTCACTGTATGTAATTTCGTCCACAGTGCCTATAATAAAGTTTTTCGGGAATACTCCTCCCGTGCCGGAGGTACATATAAGAGAACCCTTTTTAACCTTTGTTATTCTTGAGAGTCCGCAAAGGCGGTATGTGTTTTTCAGAGCATATTGGGCGGATGTATTTATAAAGCCCGTTTCACGGGTTTTTGTTTCATATGCCGCCATATTTACTGACGGGTCAAGCAGGGTTTTCACCACACAGTAGGTAGGCTTGACACTTCTGACCACGCCGATAACATATTTTCCGTAAACCACCGGGTCGTTAACGGCTACACTGTCTGTCTCACCTTTGTCAAGGATGAGTGTACTGAAAAGGTCTTGTGCGTCCGTACCGATTATGTTTGAAAAAACAAGCTCGTAATCGGGATTTTTCTTTTTAATGCCGAGCATCTTTTCATATGAAGCCAGCTTGTAGCTGATTTCATCATAATCGGTAAGCTTTTCCCTGCAATCCGAAAGCTCTTTTTTCAGTTCTTCAATCTGCTGCTCATATTTGTCCGCACTGCCGAATAAAACAATATCATCAATTTTATAACGAATGTCTGACGCAAATTTCTGAAATGGCTCAAAAATCGTGCCGAGAGCAACATTTATCGGGGATGAACGCGAGGTTAAAACCGATGAGGCGACGCAGGAGACGAATAAAACCGCAAGAACGGTGATAAAAACCCTGAACCGCTTGCTTTTTAAAAACTGCTTCATCTTCTTATGCCTTTCTTATTATTTATAGGTTCTACCCACAACGCCGAGAGCATCTGCCTCTAAACACAGTCCCGTGCCGTCAGCCACGCAATCGAGCGGATTTTCAGCGATGTGTACAGGCATCTTGGTTTCTTCTTCAACCAGCTTGTCAAAGCCGCGCAGCAGTGCGCCGCCGCCGGTGAGTGTAATGCCTCTGTCTATTATATCAGCAGAAAGCTCGGGCGGAGTTTTTTCAAGGGTTGCTCTGATTGTGTCTACTATCTGATTGACGGGGTCGCTCAATGCTTCGCGTATTTCTTCACTTGATACAATGGCGTTTTTCGGCAGTCCGTCAATTAAGTTTCTGCCCTTTATTTCCATAACGCCTTCGCCGTCGTATGCATATGCGGAACCGATTTTGATTTTGATTTCCTCCGCCGTGCGTTCCCCTATAAGAAGGCTGTACTTTCTTTTTACAAAATTGATTATTGCCGAATCAAAGGTATCGCCCGCAACCCTTATAGACCGGGAGGTAACAATATCGCCTAAGGAAATTACCGCAACCTCACTTGTGCCGCCGCCTATATCGACTACCATGCTGCCCGTTGCCTCACCCACGGGAAGACCCGCGCCTATGGCTGATGCCATGGGCTCTTCAATAAGGCTGACATATTTTGCACCCGCGCTTCTTGCCGCGTCATGCACCGCACGGCGTTCAACCTCCGTAACGCCGGAGGGAATACAAATCATGACCCTTGCCTTGGCAAACGGTGTTTTTGCCACCGCTTTGGCAATGAATTTTTTCAGCATATCGCTTGTGATGTCAAAATCCGCGATAACACCGTCCTTAAGCGGACGCATGGCGGTTATGGAGCCGGGAGTTCTGCCTATCATTTCTTTTGCTTCAGTACCGACGGCAACCACCTGCGGGGGATTTTTTGTCACATCCACGGCAACCACTGACGGCTCGCGTATAACAATGCCCTTACCCTTAACAAAAACGAGGGTGTTTGCGGTTCCGAGATCTATTCCTATATCCTGATTGAATATCATATCTGTTCCTCCGGAAAAACAGTAATACATTAGCGTGACACGATAACAATAAAGTTTTACATTATATTATACAATGCTTTATTAATATTCTCAACCGAAAAAAGAAAAAAAATCTGATTTTTTTTAAAATCAGATTATATTTTTTTCAGATTATTTCACCGTGTATACCGAATTTGCTTAAAAGTCTTGCGCATTCGGCAAGCGGCAGACCGACAACAGTGGAATAATCACCGCTCACCGACTTTACAAGCACAACGCCCTTACCCTGTATGCCGTATGCTCCGGCTTTGTCCATAGGTTCTCCGCTGTTAACATAAGCGTCAATTTCACTGTCTGTAAGTCGGTAAAATTCAACCTGTGTTTCACTGACAAAGCTTTCACATTTTCCGTCTGTCACGGCGGCAACACCGGTATAAACCGTATGTGTTTTTCCCGATAGCATACGCAGCATATTTACGGCATCCTTCCGGCTTTTCGGCTTACCGAGAATAACGCCGTTATATGCTACAACTGTGTCCGAGCCGAGTACAACACAGCCCGTATGGGAGGCGAAAACAGCTTTTGCCTTTTGCTCGGCAAGAATTTTTACCGTTTCGCCCGGGTCGGTTGTATCAATGCAGCTTTCGTCTATGTCTGCGGGGCAGACTTCATATTCATATCCGGCAAGGGTCAGCAGCTCCCGCCTTCTCGGGGAAGCCGATGCAAGTATAAGCTTCATTTTATTTTCCTTTTATTTATTTAACAGCCGCGCAAGCTTTAGTATTGTTATCTGCGTTTTGCTGTCTTTAATTTCTCCGTTTTCAACCATTTCAACCGCTTTTTCAAACGGCACACGGACAACATTCAGAAATTCAGTGCTGTCAAGGTGCTGCTCACCTGTGTAGGAAAGCTGTGCTGCTGCAAAGGCATAAATTGTTTCGGAGCAATACGCAACGGTGGGATAAATCTCACCTAAAAAAATCATATTTTCCGTTTTGCAGCCTATTTCCTCGAATAGCTCCCGTCTGCCTGTGTCAACAGGACTTTCGCCTTTTTCCAGCTTTCCTGCCGGAACCTCAAGCAGCTCGCGACCGTAAGGATAACGGAACTGACGCACCATGATAAGCTCACCGTTTTCCGTCAGCGGAGCAACGCATACTCCGCCGCCGGACTGATGGTCAACAATTTCTCTGAATGATATGCTGCCGTCGGGAAGGATCACATCGTCAACATGGACGCTGATAATTTTTCCGTCAAAAACATCATTTCTTTTTATTGTTTTCTCTTCTAAAATCATATTTTTTAAAATCCGAAGAACTGTCTGAAAAAGTCATCGTAATAATCGCTGCCGCCGAATGGGAAGCCGCCGTAGTTCTGCGTTGTTGTTTCTTCTTCATCGGCGTATGTTGTGTTGCCCTTGTCTTCAACAAGCTTAACTTTAACATCAAATGTGGTGGTTTTGTAGCTCTTGGTGTCAACTCTGCAAATGGTGAGCGTCAGCGTGTCACCGACGGAGCTCTTTTCGATAAGGTCAAGAAGAATATCGGATGTATCCATGTCAGTGCCGTTGACCGCAATGATAAGGTCGCCGGATTTCACATCCTGCTTTGCAAGGTCGCTGTTTGTTGCAATGGATGAAATGATAAGCGAGCCGCGCGGCAAATCCTTTATGCCGACAAGCATGGAATAGAACTGATAATTGCTGACATCGGCATATTTGATGCCCAGCATGGGTCTGTTCGGAACATATCCGTAGGAAATGAGAGATTCAGCCACGGATTTTGCCGTTGACATGGGAATGGCAAAGCCCATACCCTCAAATTCGGTATCTGCGATTTTTGAGCTGTTTATACCGATTACCTGACCGGAGGTGTTTACAAGTGCACCGCCGGAGTTTCCGGGATTTATCGCCGCGTCATGCTGTATAACCTTCATGGTATAGGTTGAAGAAATGGAACGGTCAATCGCGGATACAATGCCGCTTGTCATTGAGCCGAAATATTCACTGCCGCCGGGGTTTCCTATAGCGTAAACATTTTCGCCTATTTTAAGCGATGAAGAATCTCCGAGTGTAGCAACGGGAAGTCCGGACGCTTCTATTCTCAACACGCCGATGTCACTACGCTCGTCAAAGCCGACAAGCTTTGCATCATAAGGCTTTCCGTCAAGCGTGAGAACGGAAAACTCAAGTCCTTCATCGGAGATAACATGGGCACAGGTCATTATATAAGTATAGGTTTTGGTGCTGTCCTCACAGAAAATAACTCCGCTTCCTTCACCCTCAAGCTGACCGTTGAGATAAGCCATAACGCCGACCACGCCGGGGCGAACCTTTTCCGCAACATCAACCGCGGAAAGCTGTGTGCCGGAGCTTTTGGTGGTCTCAACCTGTACGGCAACGCTTGTTACCGTGGTATCCTGTGATGACGGGGCATTTGTGGGCGTATGTGTGCGGCTTTTGCCGCCTATTGCCATGCCGATGCCTAAAGAGGCGGCAATGACGATGACAATGAGCAGGGAAAAAAGAACTTTTTTGCCTTTTTCGCTCTTCTTTTCGGGCTGTACCGGCTGCGGCGGCGTATAGCCCGTGTTGCCGT
>JAKSQS010000089.1 GCA_024404055.1 Clostridia bacterium
GTTGCGGCGTTTTTGAAAGGACTGATATAAAATGGAAACAGGCGATTTACCCGCATGGCGCAAGGGGCTGTATATTCTTCTCGGTGCTGTGACCATGGGCGTTATGTGGCGCACACGCGGTGAACACGGCTGGGGTTCATCGTGGGGCGTTATGGCAGCAGGTCTTGTATACACGCTTTTTGTATATTTCATTTTTCAAAGAAAAAATAACGCAAGCTTTTTCCATATCGGAGTGGCGGCAGTATCAATGATGCTTACCACTCCGGCATGGGGTCCGCTGTTAAACCAGATATGCGGCAGGATTGAAGCCACTGTAACGCAGGACACACTGCCATGCACTCCGCTTTCCGGCATTTTTATGATGCTGTGCCTCGGCTTTGCAACCCCGGCATTTTTTGCGTTTTTCATTTCAAGGCTTTTCAGCGAAAAACAGTATAAATGGTATCACTATTTAATTGTTATCGCAGTACCGCTTGCGGTCTATTATATCTCCGAGGCTACTATTTCCCATCTTATCGTGGGTCTTGTACAGCCGGAAACAAAAAAAGCCGTTGCCGACTTCATCAACGGCAGCACTGACCTGAGCGGCACGCCGTATTCACTGTATATGCGCCATTTCAATAATATTGCATGGGCAAAAAAGCACCTTGCCTACGGCAGAACATATTTTACGGAAATAGCAACCGTATCAAGGGCGATTGCCGCGCTTGCGGCATACATAACCGTTCGGTTCGGTCTTAAAGATAAAACCGGCGGCAGAATAACCGTTTTCGGCTGCGCAGCCATGGCGGTTTCTATAACTGTTCCCGACCTGTTTTTCCTCTTTAAGGAAAAATATCCGGATATAGCGTGGCTGTCCTCGGCGTGGTCGTTCTGGGAATATTTCACCGGCTTTTTGTTCGGCGGAATTTTCACCGCGGTTCTGCTTGCTTTCAGCCGCATGGCAGACGGCGGCATTCATGAAAAGCATCTTGCCGCAATTCCCCGCGTTCCCAGAGAGCTTTTTCATGCCGCGTTCACCTTTGGTTTCTGCCTGTGCCTGCCCGTGTTCAGACCCATAGCCGAACGCTTTGACGCATCTGACAAAATGAAAATTCTGACATATATAATCGGCTTAGGTGTTTCCCTTGTCTTTGCCGGTCTTATGCTCGCGGGAAAAATGAAAAAGCTGTGGCGGCAAAACGCCGTTAAGCTTTCCCGCACTGCATTTCCGCTGTATTTCGGCATACAGGCGTTTATCTATCTGTTTTCCGGCGACAGCGAATGTATACGCAATATATACGAAAGAGGTCCCGTACTGTATCTTATGCTGATAAGCTATGCGGCGTTTTACGCGCTGTATTATTCAGTCACATTTAAAAATAAAAAGGAGTGTTTTGTATGATGAAGCTTATTAAATTTGTCGGTCAGCCGTTATGCGCTGTGCTTTACGCCGTAAGCACTTATTTTGCCTGCAAAAAGAAGCCTGTTTCACTCATTACCCTATTTGCAACACATTTAAGTGAGTATTTTATTATTGGCAGAAAAACAGGAGAGGAATGCGGAGCGTCCCCTGTCGCCGCACTTATAAATTGTCTTTTCTTCGGCTTTACATGGTGGCTGCCGTTAAAAAACAGCAAAAAATGATTGACTTTTTCACGAAAAAAGGCTATATTTCTAAGTAAGTAATAAATAAGGAGTTATGGTTATGAAAAGATTTATCAGCATACTTTTATCGGCACTGTTTATTTTTTCCGTTATGGCAGTTTCCGCATCCGCCGAAGGGGATTATACAATTGTTTCACCTTATGAGGATGTTGTATGGAGCGGTGACAACGCATGGAAAGCCTACAAGGGCAATCTGCACACCCATTCCACCGTCAGTGATGCGGATATGGATTACAATGAAATGATTATCGATCACTATAATCAGGGATATGATTTTCTTGCCATGACCGACCACGGCGTAACGGGCAAGGCATGGAATGAGGAGCCCACGCACCTGCCGCTTTACCTTTACCAGTATATCGCCGGCAACAAGACCACAAAGCTGACGGACGAGCAGTTTGAAGGCATAACCTCCGGCACCTACCCCGTGGACGGCAAGGCGAGAGGCTACGGCATGACCTGTGTTACAGGCGGCAACGAGCTTAATGCGCTCACCATCACAAAATGCCATGTTAACGGTATGTTCCTGCCCCCACACAAGGGTGATAATTACCTCGGCTATGAAAATGACCATGAGGGTGCGGTTAAGCTTGCAGACAAAGCAAACGGACTCTCCTTTATCAATCACCCCGGCGACTGGCTGCGCTCAAAAAATGATATAAGCATCGTTTCCGACCCGAAGAATGTACATTATTTTTCAGATATTATACTTAAATACGATTCCTGCCTCGGTATGGAGGTTTTCAACGAAAACAACGGCGTAACACCTTATGACAGAATTTTGTGGGACAATATACTTATGGAATGTCTGCCATACGGAAAAAATGTTATCGGTTTTTCAAATAACGATGCACATAATCACGGGCATATCGACTCGTCCTTCTCCGTATTTATGATGAAAGACAACACTGTTGAGAATATTAAGGAAACTATGCAGAGCGGCGCGTTTTTCTGCGTGACGAGAATCCTGCGCGAAAACGACAAGATAGGCCCCTATGAAGACCTTAACGCAAAATACTCCGAAACCCCCTATCCGTCATTCACGGAAATTTCCGTTGACGGACACAAGGTAACGGTAAAGGCGAAGGATTGCAACAACATTCAGTGGATTGCAAACGGAAATGTTATCGCTTCAAAGGCTGTTGAGCAGTGCTCAAACGAAACGGAATATGTGCTTGACCTTGACGAAATTGACGGTGCAGAGGACTTCCTTTACATCCGCTGTGAGCTTTTCGGTGAAGGCGGACTGACACTTTCACAGGCACTTATTATCGACAACGGCAGCGAGCCGATGAAATATACGCCCGACACATCGGTTAAGGCAAAAGCGGATAACTTCTTTTACAGAATACTTTCGCTGCGTATTTTCGCGCTTATTGATTTAATCATCTACAAAATTAAATATTGATGTATAGATAAGCTTTGGGGTCTGTTCTGTAAGGTTTTCAGAACAGACCCCATGTCAATATCATATTATGCCTTTATTATTTCGATTTTATTTTTCATATAATCAAATATGATTTTTACAACCGTATTGTCATTTTCAATAACAAGCGGACCTTTGCGTCCCGAGCCGGAATACGGGAAGGTTGATGTTGTGTCCACACAGGCGGAAAGCGTGCCCCAGGCGGAAACGCCGAAGTTATATTCTCCGGCATACGGCATAACAAATGTGAGCGAATATTTGTTGTTGCCGATGTAATACATACGGGTTATCTCGCTGTTGGAGTCGTTTGCCACAGCACCCACATACGGTTGAAAGCTGCCGTAAAGCACAACCTTTTCGGGCAGTCTGACACCCGTCTCCGGGTCGTCAACATCCTTGCAGCCATAGTCAAGTATATCGGACGGATTGGCATATATGCGGTATTTTTCATATCCGCCGTCCAAAAGCCGCGCTGTCTCATCCTCGCATTTGCCGTTAAGCTTATAAAACGGATAAGCACTCACTTCCTCGCCGCTTACAAGGGGACGGCGCAGGGGAAATGCGAAAAACGCATCGGGATTATTTACCGCTGTCCATTTGAAGGTATAGTCAAGGAACTTGTTCTGCTCGGGTATGCTCTGTGAGGCGAACCACGCAATCTGGTCATAGCCCCACCACTGTGCCCACGCCCTTTCTTCATAGGAAAGGTTTTCATGTGCCCATACATCCTTACCGCCCCAGTTGTCATATTCCATAAGGAAAGGCAGACATTTCACATATTCGCCGTCAGGATTTATGCCGCCGCCGGTTTTGCCCTCACGCACAAGCACCAGCTTTTCACCGGGACGGTCAAGCACCGGAAAACGGGTGTAAGGCATGGCATTGTAATCAAGCAGGCTTTTGCCGTTTAATACAAGGGAATGACTGTGCGCGTCTACGATGATTTTGTGACGGCGCGCATTTGCTTTGCCGTATTCGCGCATCATGGAAAGTACGCGGCTTATGCATTGCAGTGAGCGGTCGTTTGCCGTATACAGGTGAATCTGTCCCATATGAAACGCCTCATAGCCTGCATCAATATAATTTATCGCCCGGTAATAAAACCACATTTGTGTTTCCGTTCTTGAAATATCGGGGAAACCGCAGTTGCTGCGGTGCTCCGGGTCAAAAAAGCACGCTTTATCATAATCAAAGCAACGCTGTTCAACCGGCAGACCGAACGCCTCGAAAACGCGGGCGGGAATTTCTGTGCTTTCCATATCCTCACGGTATATGTATTCAAAAATGCACGCCTGTAAAATAATCTCATCATCCGCCGCATGGATTTTCTCCGCCGCAAGACGGGACAGCTCAAAATGCTTTTCGTCCGGCATTTCCGCCTTCCATATGCCGCTTGCCCTGCCGAGGAATTTTATTCCGGCTTTTTTTATTACTCTTATATCGTCGTCAAGGTCGTCACTTAAATAAATCCACTGCGCTGTTGCCGCGTGGGAAAGATAATAGCGTAAGGTCTCCTGCGAAATTTTACCGTCAAAATAACCGATTGAAGCCATAAATTTGTCCCTTTCCTTTTTTATTTATTTTAATTATACCATATTAAGAGAATAATGTGCAACACTGCAATGAAAAACAGACCGGAAAAGATGTGAGATTCCTGAGTGTGCCGTAAAACAAATGTTGTAAGGTCATTTTTTATTATTTAAAAGACTTGTTTTTTAAAAATTCTGTGTGTATAATGAAAAAAAAGGAAAGAGGGATGATGAGATGAATCTGCTTTCAACAATAATCCCGCTGCTGATGTTTGCAGTGGTTCCCGGCATTCTTATATGGCTTTGCGTCAAGCTGCCCGCACTCAAAAAACTGGGCGTTGTACTTCTGTGCTATCTGGTCGGTATGCTCATCGGCAATATCGGATTGCTTCCGCATTCATTTATAACTCCGGCGAACACGACTGTAACAGTTACATCGGCAGACAAAACGGAGAAAACAGTCGATATTATTTCATCAGACGGCAATATTGTTTTTGAAACTGTAACGCTTAACGCCGAAAATGATTACACTGTATCTGTCAAGGCTCCGTATGAGAACGCGGAGAAGGAAGGTGTTGAATATTATTCGGCAGATGAAACCGTGAGTGTAACCTCAAGTGCCGGTGACAGCAGTCTTTCGCTTTTGCAAAGCATAACTATCTGTTTCGGCTTGCCGCTTGTGCTGTTCTCGCTGGATATTAAAAACTTTATAAAAATCGCAAAAAAAGGCTTATTATGTATGGTGCTTGCCTGCGTATCCATTGTCATTATAACCTTTGTGCTGCACCTTATTTTCAGAGCTTCCGATCCGAACTCAGCAAAATATGCGGCGGGTGCTACGGCTGTTTACACCGGCGGTACCGTGAATTTCGCGGCTATCAGAACGGCAATAGGAATTTCTAACGACGACTTTATAGTGTTCAATACATATGACTCGGTAATTTCCGTGCTGTATATCTTTTTCCTTTCAACCATAGGTACAAAGTTCTTTACGAAGGTATTCCGTTTAAAACCATTTGTGAACGGTAACGACTCTGTTGGTGAGCTTGACAGCTCCGCTATGGATGAATCTGTTTACGCCTACCGCGAAATACTCAAAAAGGAAAACATCCCCGGTCTGCTTGCCGCGCTGGGCATTTCAGCCGCAATTTTCGGCGTTTCGTATGCTCTGAATATGTTGGTTTCAAGTGTCAATCCCAGTCTTGGTATGACGGTGATGATGCTTTCCATAACAACCATAAGCATTGCGCTTTCGTTTATTAAAAAGATTCGTGAAATTCGCCGCACCTTCCAGCTTGGTATGTATATCATATATATGTTCTGTTTCTCGGTTGCCGCAAGTGCGGATTTCAAGGCACTTCTCAATTTCAGCCTTCCCATTTTCTGCTATGTTTTTGTATCAATAATCGCAAGTCTTATTCTTCATTCACTTTTGTGCAGACTTTTCAAAATAGATGTTCATACTATGATAATCACATCAGTTTCGGCTATCTGCTCACCGCCCTTTGTGCCGGCTATGGCAGCGGCGCTCAATAACAACGCTGTGCTTATTTCCGGCCTTGTTACCGGCGTTGTGGGGTATGCGGTCGGAAATTATCTCGGCAATGCAGTCTATTATCTTTACAGTTTGATTTAAGGAGGAATATTATGAAAACCATTCCCGAATACGGCAAAAATTTTGATGAAGTACTTGATGAGCTTGATGCCTTCAAGACGGGTGACCCTGATTATAAAGCAGCCAAAACATGGAGCCTTGTCTATTTCAAAAACGAGGAATACACCCATTTTCTTGCTGAGGCATATGAAAAATTTATGTCCGCAAACGGACTTAACCCCACCGCTTTCAAATCACTCAAAAAGTTTGAAAACGATATAGTGGCTTTTACCGCTGAGCTGCTTCACGCTGATGGCGAGCCGGCAGGCTGTGTAACAAGCTGCGGCACTGAGAGTTGTATGCTTGCGGTAAAAACCTACCGCGATTACGGCAGGCTGAAAAAACATATAAAGCATCCCGAAATGATAGTTTCAGAGACGGCTCATGTGGCGTGGTTCAAAGGTGCCGAATACTTCGGAGTAAAGATTCATGTTGTTCCCGTGGATGAAAATTATCAGATAGATATAAATAAAGTCAAAAAGCTTATTAATCGCAACACAATTATGCTTCTCGGCGGCGCACCGGAATATCCCCACGGCATAATCGACCCCATAGTAGAACTCGGTCAGCTCGGTGTTAAATACGATATACCCGTTCATGTTGATGCCTGCGTGGGCGGTTATCTGCTTCCGTTTATGGAGCAGGCGGGCGCAAATCTTCCGCTGTTTGACTTCCGCGTTCCCGGTGTTACGAGTATGTCGGCGGATATTCACAAGTACGGCTTCGCGTCAAAGGGATGCAGCTGCATACTTTATAAAAATGTTGAGATTTTCCGCTGCCAGTGCTTTGCGCACCACAGCTGGCCGGGCGGAGTATTCGCTTCACCCGCATTCCTGGGCACCCGTCCCGGCGGAGCATATGCCGCCGCATGGGCTGCAATTCAGGCAAACGGCAGACAGGGTTATATTGAAATGGCGAAGCAGACCATGCAGAATGCCGACAGAATACGCACAGGCATAAGTGAGATACCGGAGCTTGAAATAATCGGCAATCCTGTTTGCAGTCTTGTTTCTTACCGTTCAAAGGATCCGGTAAACTGCAATATTTTTGCTGTCGGCGATAAAATGCAGGAAAAGGGCTGGCATATTGACAGATTGCAGCATCCTGACGCCCTTCACGCCATGATAACCTGCGCCCATACAGATGTAATAGATGAGTACCTGAGCGATCTTAAATGGGCTGTAGCTGAGGTCAAGGGGCATCCGGAGCTTGCGTTCAAAAACGATGCCGCGACCTACTCCGTGGTGGGGCATCTTCCGCTTGACGGCACTGTTCGCAAGACGGTGCTTGATGTGTTCGTGAACGGCTATATCGTGGGTAAGGGCGATATTGACCTTGCCGGCGGTTCCTCCGTTACAGGCAACGAAAAGCTTGACGGAATTATAAACAAGCTGATTCTCAAGGATATGGAAAAGCCCGGCATTCTCAGAAATGCCGTGAACGGCGCAAAGGCGGCGGCGTTCTGCACGGCGGCAGCGGCAACCGGCGCGGCTGTCGGTGCCGCGGCAGTAAAAATCCGCAAGGCTTTGAAATAATAACGAAACTGTCTGCGCCGATTCAGTGCAGAATCAAATAAATCATAAAAACAAGGGCTTTTACTATGATGCCCTCGGCTCGTGCCGGCACGAAGGCAATGAGGATGCTGCACCCGTCCCCGAGTGTCAGCTCTATTGAGGGGGCGTTTCGCAAAATGGCAGCCGAGGGCAAACTCAAACGGGAAGGCTCAGGAAAGGCAACCTGCTATTACCGTATCAAGTAATCCCTTACGAGCAAATACTTTCCCTTAAATTTGGATTGCAATTAAGGGAAGCATCAAGTTTTAAGGTTAAGCATCTGTCTGTTGACAGGTGCTTTTATTATGCCCGAAACACAAAGGGAGATAATCACGAGGCCATTATTCCGAGGGAGATTTTCCTTCGGGTTCAGAAAATCACGGTCTGACCCGACCGGCACACGGTTGAACCGAAACCCGGTCTGAGCGTGGACGCAGACAATTAACTGAATACCGGCACGAAAAAGCCCTCCTGATCACCATTTCCGATGACCGGGAGGGCTTTGTTCTTTACTCTTACTTCACAGGAAGCTGAATTTCTGTGAGCCAATCCTCTACAGATTCTTTGTTCCAGATACCGTCGATGTAGCTCTCTCTTGCAAATCCGGCTATGTCATATCCGTTCTTTTCGGCATACTCCATGATATATGCATACGCTTCACCAATGTTATCATATGGACCTTTGTGGTAGATGCTTAATACCTTTGCTGCCGGAAGTGTTCTGAACTTAATATGTTCATTCTCTTTTCCGAAAGCTGTGACAGCCTCGTTATGGCGGACACGGATATTCGTCTCTTTGTACTCTCCGTCAAGATATTCGCAAAACTCATAGGGCGGCTCTGCGCATCTGAGCTCCGGATTTAGCTTAAGGCATTCTGCGCCAACCGACGGAATCCACTGCATGGAGTCTGAATACTTTGCGAGCACCGTCTCTGACGAATAAACAATCATCTCCGGAATCTCTTTTACTGTTACCTGATACTTCATTTCTTTTCCCTCCAGAATAAATTCTATGACGGAAAGCTGAAGTTCTGTATCTGCCTTAAGTTTTTTAAGGCTTTCTGCTTTCGCAGATAAAATTCTTTTTGCTTCTTCTCCGGAAAAAATTCTTTTTATTTCTTCGATTGATAATCCGAGCTGCCTGTAAGATTTAATCTTTGCCGCAATTTCAAGCTGAGCGGTTTCATAAAAACGATACCCGTTCCATTCGTC
>JAKSQS010000009.1 GCA_024404055.1 Clostridia bacterium
GTATTCCGGTGATTTTCAATGCTTAGGCCTCGAAGAACAGCGAAAGCTTATTGTATTTTAAAAAGACAGGGGCTATCGGTGAGACGGGCGGCATATCTGACGGGATGTACTTGCTACGCTGTACAAAACAAGACAAATAAGGCTGAATAGGATACATCTAATCCGAAAATAATGTATATAAATGTGATGGCTTTGGCATGAGTATGCTTTGTTTGTATACATTTGTTGTCAAACAGAGAACCGTCCCCTGTTTGATTACAGAGAACCGTCCTCTGTTTGATTAAAATTTTTCATTTACCCCTTTAAAAATCCGTTCTTTTATAGTATAATAACTTTGATTAGACAGGAAAGGACGTAACAGTATGGAAAAAAACAGGGTAAAGCTCGTTGTCGGCGGTGCGGAATATACGGTTCTTGCCGATGATGACACAAAATACGTTCAGGAGCTCGGCAAAGAGGTTGACAGCGCACTTGACAGCATTATCAAAGAAAACAAGCGCATTTCCACCACACAGGCGGCAATTCTGCTTGCGCTGGACTATGCCGATATGTATAAAAAATCAACAGCCGGTGCGGACAATCTGCGTGCGCAGATAAAGGATTACCTTGATGACGCGGCAACGGCAAAGGGCAAGGCTGATATGGCACGCCATGAAACCGAAAAGTGCAGAAAAGAGCTTGACGACGCGAAGGAGGAAATCAAGCGGTTGAACACACAGATAGCCTCTCTCATTGAACAGCTTAATGCCGGTCACCCCGGCAATCCCGGAACTGCCAAAAAGAAAAATGACAGATAAAAACAATATAGAAATACTTGCTCCCGCAGGCAGCTTTGACGCGCTTACTGCGGGGGTTCGCTGTGGGGCAAATGCCGTTTATTTCGGCGGAAAAGCCTTTAACGCGAGAAGGAACGCCGATAATTTTGATGATGAAAGCATGAAACGGGCTGTGAGCTACTGCCATGCGCGGGGCGTGAAGGCGCATATAACCTTTAATACCCTTGTGACAGACAGTGAGCTTGCTTGTGCCGCAGAAGAGTTGGAGCGCATTTGTGCCTGCGGCGCAGACGCGCTTATTTTGCAGGATTTAGGTGTGATTGAGCTTGCGAAGAACTGCGCACCCGATATTGCGCGGCACGCGTCCACGCAGATGTCGGTGCAGACCCCGGCAGGGGTGAAGCTGCTTGAAGGTCTCGGCTTTTCAAGGGTGGTACTGCCGCGTGAAATGACAAAGGACGAGATAAGGGAAATCAATGAAAGCTGCGATATTGAAACGGAGTGCTTTGTTCACGGTGCGCTTTGTATGTGCGTTTCCGGTCAGTGCTATTTAAGCTCCGTGCTCGGTCAGCGCAGCGGCAACAGAGGACTTTGCGCACAGCCGTGCCGCTTGCCGTTTGCCGCACCCGGAGGTACGGGCAGCGATTTGAGCCTCAAAGATATGTCCCTTGTCTCACACATAAAAGAAATGAGTGAGCTGGGCGTGTCCTCGTTTAAAATCGAGGGCAGAATGAAGCGGCCGGAGTATGTCGCGGCAGCGGTGACAGCCTGCGTGAAAAGCGCGGCGGGCGGCGACTGCACACAGGAACAAAACGACCTTCGCGCCGTGTTCTCCCGTTCAGGTTTTACGGATGGATATTACACCGCAAACCGCGGCAGGGATATGTTCGGCATAAGGCGTAAGGAGGATGTAACCTCCGCTTCCGCCGTGCTTTCAAAGCTGCAAAGACTTTATGACAAAGAACAGCCGCTTATGCCCGTAAGGTTTATGCTGACAGTAAGGAAAGACGAAAAGATAAGCCTCTCGGCAAAATCGGGTGAAGCGTTCGCGTATATTGAGGGCAGTGTTCCGCAGCCGGCAAAATCCGCGCCGGCCACTGCCGAAGGACTTAAAGAAAAGCTGCTGAAATGCGGCGGCACTCCGTTTTATGTTGAAGAATGCGAAGCGGAGGTGGAAGACGGGCTTTTTGTGTCCGCAAGCGAAATAAATGCTCTGCGCAGAGCGGCACTTGACGACCTGCTTTCGCAAAAGGGACAGACCGAAAAAAAGAAATTTATACCGGCTGAATATTCCGTAAAGCCACATAAGACAGGGGACACACATATATACGCGTATTTCATGTATGCGGACAGCGTGCCGGACGACCTGACGGGGATTGATACGGCTTTTCTGCCGTATGACGCGGATATTTCACTGATGAAAAAAATCGGCTCCGCAGGCGTGCGCATCGGCGCGGCAATACCGGGCGGACTGTTTTCACTCGAAAAGAAGATTTATGACAGGCTGCTTGTTTTAAAGGAAAACGGCATAACGACGGCATATTGCAGAAATCTTGACGCAGTGGCGATAGCAAAAAAAGCAGGCATGGAAATACACGGCGGCACGGGGCTGAATGTGTTCAACTCAATGTCTGTAAATTCCCTTGAAAAGTTAGGTGTTTCGGAAACGACGCTTTCGTTTGAGCTGACGCTGTCGCAGGCGCAGCGCATCGGCGGTGAAATGAAAAGGGGCATTGTTGCCTACGGCAGACTGCCGCTTATGACGGTGAGAAACTGTCCGCTTAAAAACGGCAGAACCTGCGCCGAATGTGACAAAAAAGGTTTTCTGACAGACAGAATGGGCGTGAAATTTCCCGTCAGATGCAGTGGCGCGTGCAGTGAAATATTAAATTCCCGTCCCGTATGGCTGGCAGACCGGCTTTCCGAAATTAAAAACATGGATTTTATTACTCTTTATTTCACCACGGAGACAAAAAAAGAATGCGCCGACATAATCAGCGCATATCTCACAGGCTCCTCGTGCAAGGGAGAGTTTACAAGGGGACTGTATTACAGAGGCGTAATGCTGTGAAATGCATTATATCTTATTTTCCTCAAAATCAATAACTATCCTGTCTCTTGATGGGTTGAGCTTGGTATATTTCACTCCGGCGGCGTTAAACATTCTTTTTGAGGCACGGACTGATACGGAGTCGGCGTATTTGTCGGAGATATAAATGACTTCTTTTATTCCGCACTGAATAATTGCCTTTGCACATTCGTTGCACGGGAAAAGCGCAACATAAATGCGGCAGCCGGCAAGGTTGGCTCCGGCGTTGTTAAGAATGGCGTTGAGCTCCGCGTGGCAGACATAGGGATATTTTGTGTCATATTCATCCCCGGTTCTTTCCCACGGAAATTCATCGTCACTGCAGCCTATCGGCAGTCCGTTATAGCCTACCGACATGATTTTGTTGCTTGAGTTGACGATACAGGCGCCTACCTGCGTATTCGGGTCCTTACTGCGGTAGGATGAAAGCATGGCGATGCCCATAAAATATTCATCCCATGACAGATAATCCTTGCGCTTTGGCATATGAACAGCTCCTTTATTTTTGTTTCGTCAACAGTATAGCAAATAAAGATAATTTTATCAATAGAATGTTCGTTAATAAAAAATTTGTTTTTTCACAGCATTTATATGATATAATACATTGATAACTATTGAGAGGTGATACAATTGGGTCTTTTTAAAAAGCTTTTCGGTGATTATTCATCAAAGGAAATAAAAAGAATTTCATCCATTGCTGACAGCGTGCTTGCCTTAGAGGATGAATATAAGGCACTGACGGACGAGGAGCTGAAAGCGAAAACACCGTATTTTAAACAGAGACTTGAAAACGGGGAAAGCCTTGACGACATTCTTGTTGAGGCGTTTGCCGCCTGCCGCGAAGCGTCATGGAGGGTGCTGAATATGCGCCATTTCCGCGTGCAGATTTTAGGCGGTATCATTCTTCATCAGGGCAGAATTGCCGAAATGAAAACAGGTGAAGGAAAAACACTTGTCGCTACGCTCCCGGCGTATCTGAACGCATTGAGCGGAAACGGTGTCCATGTTGTAACGGTAAACGATTATCTTGCCCGCCGCGACAGCGAATGGATGGGCAAGCTTTACCGCTTTATGGGGCTTTCCGTCGGACTTATTGTAAACGGACTTGAAACGGATGAACGCCGCGCCGCTTATGCCGCCGACATAACATACGGCACAAACAACGAGATGGGCTTTGACTATCTGCGTGACAACATGGTGCTGTATATGTCGGAAAAGGTGCAGAGAGGGCATAATTACGCAATTGTGGACGAGGTAGACTCCATTCTGATAGATGAGGCAAGAACGCCGCTTATCATTTCTGGCATGGGTAAGGAATCCTCACAGCTTTACACCCTTGCGGACAGGTTCGTCCGTTCGCTGAAAATGGGCAAGGTGACGGAGGTTGACAGCAAGGTTAACATTGAAGACCTGAAGCTGGATGCGGACTACATTGTGGACGAAAAGGCGAAAACTGCCACGCTGACGGCAAGCGGTATCGAAAAGGCGCAGAAGGCGTTTAATGTTGAAAATCTCACCGACCCGGAAAATCTTACCCTTTCCCACCATATCAACATAGCCATCAAGGCACATGGCGTTATGAAAAACGGCGTTGACTATATCGTCAAGGACGGACAGGTGCTCATAGTTGACGAATTTACCGGCCGTATAATGATAGGCAGAAGATATAATGAGGGTCTGCATCAGGCGATTGAAGCCAAGGAAAATGTAAAAGTTGCACACGAAAACAAGACCCTTGCAACAATCACCTTCCAGAACTATTTCCGTCTTTACAAAAAGCTTTCAGGTATGACGGGTACCGCTATGACGGAGGTGTCGGAGTTCCGCGAGATATACAATCTCGATGCGGTTGAAATTCCCACCAACAAGCCCATGATAAGAAAGGATAACGACGATGTTATCTATATGACCGAGCAGTTCAAGTACAATGCGGTTATTGAGCAGATTATCGCCTGTCACGAAAAGGGTCAGCCTGTGCTTGTCGGTACGGTTTCGGTTGAAAAGAGTGAGCATCTTTCTTCTCTTCTTAAAAAGAGGGGAATTAAGCACAATGTATTGAACGCGAAGTTCCATGATAAGGAAGCGGAAATAATCGCGCAGGCAGGTAAGTTGGGCGCGGTTACGATAGCCACCAACATGGCAGGACGCGGAACAGATATTATGTTGGGCGGTAACGCCGAGTATCTTGCCAAGGCACAGATGCGCCGCATGGAATATACGGACGAGCTGATTGCCGAGGCGACAGGCTATGCCGACACGGACAATGAAGAAATTATCGAGGCAAGAAACACCTTTGCCGAGCTTCAAAGCAAATACAAGGAAGAAATTAAGGACGAGGCTGAACAGGTCAGAGCCGCAGGCGGTCTTTTCATTATCGGCACGGAGCGGCATGAATCAAGACGAATAGACAATCAGCTGAGAGGTCGTTCCGGCAGACAGGGCGACCCGGGCGAAAGCCGTTTCTATCTTTCCATGCAGGATGACCTGCTGCGTCTGTTCGGCGGCGACAGAATGCAGATGATTATGCAGCGGCTTCCTGTGGAAAACGATATGCCGATTGAAACAGGCATACTTTCCAAGCAGGTTGAATCGGCGCAGAAGAAGATGGAGGGCAACAACTTTGCCGTCCGCCGTCATGTGCTTGAATACGACGATGTTATGAACCGCCAGAGAGAGGTTATTTACGGTCAGCGTGACCAGGTGCTTGCAGGCGAAAACATGAAAGCTGTTATCACCAAGATGGTGGAGGATTCCATCACTGCGGCGGTTGCGTTCTACTGCCCGTCCTCGGTTTCCGAAAAGGAATGGAACATCAGTGGCCTGCGTGAAAAATATCTCGGCTGGCTGACTGATAAAGAAGATTTTAAGGATGAAATCCCGTCCGCTGATAAAATTACCGAGCAGCTTATTGAAAAAGCCCACGAGCTTTATGAGGAGCGTGAGCAGGCAATCGGTGAAGATACGATGCGTGAGTTTGAACGCGCTATGCTGCTGCGCAGCGTTGACATGATGTGGATGGACCATATCGACGCTATGGATGACCTCAAGCGCGGTGTCGGTCTTCGCGGCTACGGTCAGCAAGACCCAATCGTCGTTTTCAGAATGGAAAGCTACGATATGTTTGAGGCAATGACAGACTCCATAAGAGAGCAGACCGTTCAGCTTATTCTCACCTTCCGTGTGAAGACGGAGGAAGAGGTTAAGCGTGAGCAGGTGGCAAAGGTCACGGGCGCATCCGGCGCAGGTGACGGCAGCGAAAAAGGCAGAACTGTCAGAAAATCCGCCTCGGAAAAGGTCGGACCTAATGACCCGTGTCCGTGCGGCAGCGGCAAGAAATATAAAAAATGCTGCGGCAACCCGGCAAATCAGGTAAAGGAATAAGACTATAATAATAGGGGGAAATGTTATGTGGACACTGTTATGGGCTAAAATATTTGCGCTGTTTATGCCGGTTGTTATGCTTTTCAACACAACCGGAGCCGTGCTTCCGGGCATTTCGGGAAAGCTTGTCAATGCGGAAATCAACTATGAATTTGACAATGATAAATTCTATTCAGCAGCCGGTACAGTAAGTCTTGAAACGCGCACCGACGGTGAATACCGGCTTTACTGGGGCGATGAAAACGGCGATTTTCTCACCGGGAAGGTTGGTTCATATACTGCCTCGTTCAGTGAATTTGCCACAGTGGATGTTGAAGACGGAAAGGGCGAAAAGGATATTATCGACTTTACGCTGATTCCCGACGGAGCCCAAAAGGTGCTTGCATATAAAAACGGTGTTTTCGCGGGCGAAATGGCCCTACCCGAGGAAAAAACCGCAGAGGCGCAGACACCGGATTATTTATTCGGCGCAATTTCCGATGTACATTTCAACCGTTATTTCCTGCATCTTGACGATGATGCGAAGCTGACGCTTCCCAATGCGCTTAACTTCTTTGAGCAGGCAGGTGTGTCCCTTGTCGCACTGCCCGGTGACCTCACAAGTGAAGGCGAGGAAAAGAGCCTGAAATATTTCAGTCAGTACGCCTCAAATTATGATTTTCCGGTTTACACCTGCATGGGCAACCACGACACAAGGGGCGATGCGACGGACAGCGGCGCGTGGGAGAAATACATAAACTCCGGAGTTTACGGCGAAGAAAAGGAAGACGGAGTTCTCAGCGTCAACGGCAGAGATTTTGCCTACACCCCGGACGGTAAGGATGTTTTCATTTTCCTGTCACAGTATCAGTGGTCATATAACAGCGAAAACAGTGAGCTTTTAAGCGCAGAGCAGCTTGACTGGTTTGAAGAACAGCTTAAAGCATACAGCGACAGAACTGTTTATCTTTTCTTTCACACCTTCCTTGCTAATCAGCAGACAGGGGACAGAAAGACGGGAGAGGGCAACGCGGTAAATAAAAAGGATACATATTACGACCTTGTTTATACGCCCGAAACGGCAGATGAAATCCGTTTTACGCAGCTTCTGAAAAAATATAAGAATGTGATATTCTTCAACGGTCATTCTCATTTTGCATTTGAATTGCAGGAAATGAATCCGATTATGAATATCACGGATTATGACGGGGAAACCTGCACCATGGTACATATTCCGAGTGTTTCCTCACCCCGTACAATGAAAGCAAACAGCAGCGATTACAGCGAAAATTATTTAAGAAAATCACAGGGTTATCTTGTAAAGGTTTATCCGGACAGAGTAGTATTGCAGGGCATTGAATTTTTGAAGGGTCAGTTTGTTTCCTATGCCTGCTATGCAATAGACAGATAAAACGGAGGACGGAAAAATGGCTGAAACGAAGATTATAAGCAACATCAACGAAGCATATCAGTTTGTAGGAAGCTGTGCTCCGTTTAAAATAAGAAAAGCCGTGCTTTCTTCACCTCTTGTGGGCGAAAACAGCGTGTACCTTGTTGCACTGCGCGGCACAAATCAGTCCATGGACACAAAAGACCCTCTCGGTCTTCCTGCGGCGGCTTTAAGCGGCGGCGGCATCAGAAATATTTATTTTGACCTTGTGAAAAACGCTATCCTGAAAGATGTTCCGGCAGGGGAAATGCTTGTGTTCATCGGTCACAGTCTCGGCGGCATGGTCTGCCAGCAGCTCGGCGCGGATAAAGAGCTTAAAAGCCGTTACCGCATACTTAATGTGCTGACCTTCGGCTCACCGTACATTCTTTTCAAGGGCAGCAAATGTCCCCTGCACAGAATGGCGGAAAGGGCTGACATTCTTCCTGTAATATGCTCGCTTGCATTTTTTGCAAATCCGTTTATGGGCAATGTGAGACACGAAAGCGGCGGTTATTACTTCAACTTCCTCGGTGCACACTGCGATTCCTATGAAAAATCAGAGGTGTGGAGAAAATACGACTGCTTCGGCATCGAAAACGGAACAAGAACGCTCACATTTGTTGAGGAATAAAAGAATTTGCCTGACAGCTTTGAGCGGCAATAGATTATTTGAAATGAAACAGCACAGGACAAGGGAAAATCCTTTGTCCTGTGCTGTGCCTTACGCCTCAAACCATATCTTTACGCCTTTTTCCGTGTTTTCGCAGCCGTAGCGAAAGCCGTGCAGCTCAAAAATCATCCTGCACACGGCGAGCCCCATGCCCGCGCCGCCGTCTGTTCTTTCTCTTGCGGTGTCGGCGCGGTACAGCTCGTCCCATATGTGCGGCATATCCTTTTTATCAATGCGGCTGCCGGTGTTTTCCACACTGAAAAAAACTGACCTTCCGCGTTTTGCGGCGGTTACGCTGATTTCGCCGTGCTCCGGGGTGAACTTCACCGCGTTTGAAAGAAAATTGTCAATTGCAAGCCGTATAAGTGCTTCACTGCATGAAATAATGAGCCCCGGCTGCGTTAAATCGTTCAGCCGTATTTCTTTTTCCGCCGCAGGTGCGGTATACTGCTTTATTTCCTGTGCGGCAAGGGCGGAAATATCCTCCTGACTTTTTTGGGGCTTTTCGGGCAGGCAAAGGCGGCTGTACTGAACAAGCGAGTTCACCATTTTTGTTGTCCGTATGCTTTCTTTATAAATGGACGAAATATATTCTCCGTTCTTTTCGGGCTTCACATTTTCAAGTATACATTCGCAGCTGCCGGAAATAACAGCGAGCGGCGTTTTCAGCTCGTGTGCTGCGGCACATATGAACGCGCTGCGTGCCTTTTGCAGCTTTTCATTCTTTTTGTAAAGCTTTGCGGCAATAAGCTGCGTGAACAGGAGAAGTACCGCAAAAAACAGGGCGGAATACACTGTAAGCACCTGAAAATTACCGTCTGTCAGCACTGTTTTTGGCTCATCATAGCCCATATATCCGAAAAAGAAGATGCGTTTTCCGTCATTGATGTTCACAATATCGGTTTGCCAGTCCGCGCTGCCGGTGCCGATGCTCCCTGATCCGCCGTCAAAGTGTTTGCAGTTGAAGTCTGCTGCTGCCTGCCTTGCCCGTGTCAGCAGCTCGTCGGTTTTTCTGACAAAGGATGTGCTCTCTTTGTAATACCAGTTGCAGAAATAGAGAAAGCTGTCTTCGTCATATTCCACGGTATAATCCGGCTCATAATCCGTGAACTTCACCGTGAAGCGTCGTCCTTTTTCGTTCATGTCATAGCCGGACATTTCAACGGGTATGACTTTTCCGTTCTTTTCACAGACCGAAAGGGAGGAGAGCTGAATATATGTATGCCTGCCCTCTTTGTAAAAGCGGTTCACCGTGTCAATTATTTCATCTGTCAGATATTCATTTAAATATATGGCTTTGCAGCCCGTGAGTCGTCCGTTCACACAGCGGTCAAAGTATATCCCGGGCGAGGTTTCACAAAGAATATTACCGTTTTCATCGGTTATCACAAAGCCGTGCGGAAACAACTGATATTCCGTGCAGACGATGTTAAACGCTGCGTGCTCGGTGTTGTCTGTATCAACTGCATTTTTTATGAAGTCGGTTGAAATATAATTGTAATAGCTTTGAAAATTCCCCTGTACAATACCGGAAACGGAAAAGTACAGGAACAGAAATGTTACGCCGTAGGCGCAAAGCACCGTGACAAATATCAGCAGACTTATTTTTTTCTTTTTCATTTTATATCCTCCTCAAATCGGTAGCCCGTGCCGATAACGGTTTTTATCCTGTCCGCATGGTTCCCGAGGGCTTTACGCAGGGATTTTATGTGGCTGTCCACGGCTCTTTCATCTCCGTCAAAATCATAGCCCCATATCCGGGTGAGAATAATTTCCCGGCTTAATACAATACCGGCGTTGTTCATCAGATATGCAAGCAGGTCAAAGTCCATGCCGCGTACAGGCAGCTCCCGTCCGTCAGCGTATACGCTTCTGCGGTCGGCATCCAGCGTAATGCCGCCGCGTGTTATTTTGCCCGCGCCGCCGCTGCGCCTTATCATCGCCATGCATTTTTCATACAGCACGGACAGGGGAAAGGGCTTTGCGATATAGTCGTCCGCACCTGAGCCGTAGCCGCCGAGGTAATCCTTTTCCGCAGAAAGTGCGGAGAGCATGAGCACGGGACAGCGGCGTATTTCCCGTATCTCACGGCAGGCGGCAAGTCCGTCCTTTCGGGGCATCATCACATCAAGAATGATGATGTCAAATTCTTCCTTTTCAGCGGCAAGCACCGCTTCATTTCCGTTTTTTGCGGTGCAGACCGAAAAGCCCTTGGCTTCAAAATAGTCCTTCACCGTTTCGCGCAGTGCACTTTCATCGTCCGCAAACAGCAGTTTAAGCATTTCATCGCCTCCGTTTGATTTTATCTTAACCGCTTAATATGAAATTCGTGTGTAAAATCAATAAAGTATTGCAAGTTTTGTAAAAAAGTTGTAAAATGATTTCATAATAAATCGGAGGTAATATTTATGAAAAAGCTTTTGCCTGTATTTCTTGCGGCTGTTCTTATGCTGTGCGTGTGTACGCCCGCCTTTGCAGCCGTGGACAAAAACAATATGACGGATTATCCCGTTGTCATGGTGACGGGGTACAGCTCCAGCCAGCTTTACAAGGTGAACCCGGACGGCAGTGAGGAGCACGCGTGGGGTGTTGATTTCAACGAAATAATTAAAAAGGTGCTTGACAATATTGTGCTTGTCGGACAGAGCTTCGGTGAACTCACCAAGGGCAACGCACAGAAAATTGCAAAGACCGTCGGTGACGGCATGGTAGAGCTTTACGGCGACCTTGCGTATGATGACAACGGCGAAAGTGTTGAGGACATAAGGCTGTATTGCGTAACACCCGAGGAGAGCAACGCGGCGGTGCTTTATGAAAAATATCCGGACGATATTAAATTTCAGTACGAGCCGGAAATTGCCGCCGATATAGCGGGCTATATCGGATACGAAAACATATATAATTTTAATGTGGATTTCAGAGACGGCACCGTTAAATGCGCGGCTCGGCTCGATGAATTTATTGAGGATGTTCTCAAGTACACGGGTAAGGACAAGGTGAATATATTCGCTGTCAGTCACGGCGGACAGACTACCGCAAGCTATCTCACCTTGTACGGATATAAAAAGCAGGTTGACAATGCCGTTCTCACTGTTCCGGCAATTGGCGGCGCGGCTTTGGCATATGACATTATGAGCGGCAGGGCGATACTTGATGAGGAAAACCTTCTGCGCTTTGTTGAGCATGGCATGATGTTTGAAACAGACTATAACTGGCTCGTTCAGGCGCAGGAGCTGGGCTTTCTTGACGATATAATTGCCGGACTTCTTCCCTACGCTTACAAAATAATCGGCAACTGGGGCAGTATATGGGATTTCATTCCTACTGATTATTATGAAGAGGTTAAGGCACTGCGCCTCGACCCCGAAAAGCAGGCGAAGGTTATTGAAAGCAGTGACTATGCGCATTATGAGGTTATGAGCCAATTCGGCACAAGTCTGCAAAGGGCTGTTGACGAATACGGCGTGAATGTTTCCATCGTTGCCGGTACGGACAATGCCGCCACCACCGGCTTACAGGAAAATTCCGACGGAATTATCAGAGCAAAGGATTCCACTGGTGCGACTACCGCGCCGTTCGGCAAGCGCTTCAGCGACGGCTATACCGCCTTAAACGGGGACGGCAGCTTTGTATCTCCTGGCAGGACAGTGGATGCATCCACTGCGTATCTGCCCGAAAGAACATGGTGTGTGGACGGGCTTTTCCACGGCATGACCTACAAGGACAAATACACCACAGAGCTGATGCTTGACCTGCTTTTAACTGACAGACTGGAAAATGTGAACACCGACCCGGCTTTTCCGCGCTTTCATGCCACCACTAACAAGTCGAGCTCAGTATATTTTGAATTTGACCAAAGCAATCCCGGTTATCTCGGTACAAAGGACGGCGCACTTGTTATTCGCAATCTTTCCGAAAAATTCGGCATGAGTGTATCGGCGGTGACGGCAAGAGGAACGGATATAAGCTTCAAGCTGCCGCTTATTAAAATTCTAAAGCCCGGTGAAAGTATAGTTGTACCGTTTGAGGGCGAAATTCCCGATGCAGGCAAAACCGTTATTCCCGTCACGGTGAGCTACACTGTTTTCGGCACGGTAACTCCGGCAGGTGAAAGAACGCTGTATTTCACACTGACGGGCGGCAAGGCGGCTGAATATAACCCGGATGAGCCGTTTACGGATACCAATGTTACACAGGCAGACGAGCTTGTGACGGGTAAGCTTGCGGATATTATGAACGCTCTCGGGCTTAATAAACTGGTTTCAATGATACTGAATATAATTCGGTATCTGATTGGAATATACAGATAATACATAATACAAAAACAGAACATTAAACTGAAAAGGAGATTTAGTATGAAAAGACTTTACAAAGCACTTGCACTGTTTCTTGCCGTTACAATCAGCTTACTTCTGTTTGTTCCCTGCTTCGCGCAGGATGAAGATCCGTACGCGCAGTTAAAGGAGGGCACCGGATATGTCGCAATAGGTGACAGCTTTGCCCGTGGCTTCGGCGCGTCTGACAACTGGGAAAGCCAGCTTTACGAAAATGAGTATTACGGTCATTATGAGTGCCGCAATGTGGATGGCTCTTATCCTAATCTTGTGGCGCAGGCATTCGGTCTCAACGCTCCGAATGACATCCGCGATATGAGCAGCCGGTTCTGGCCGATAACGCATGACGCTTTGTCCACTGCTTTCATGCTTGACCTGCTGGGCATTGACGACGGCTTCCGTGATGAAGGGCTGATTTACACAAATCCGCTGCTTAGCAACCGTTACGAAACCGACCTTGCATATTTCGGTGACCCGTTGAGTATGAATTTTGAAGGCACCGGCGCATACGGCAAGACGGGAGAAATTATGAGCATACGCGATATGCTTGAAAACGCAAGCCTTATCACCGTTGGACTCGGACAGACTGATGTTATCTACAGAACTCTGTATTTAGAGCTTTATAATGCCGATTTCAGTGACGCGGGAAAAATACCGTCCATCATTGCCGGTGTCGTCAGTGCGCTTTATGAAAATTACGAGCGCTGGAAGAGCACATATCCCGTATTCCTCGATTACCTCAAGAAAAACAATCCCGATGCAAAGGTTGTTCTTGTCGGAACGATGAATCCGCTGCAAAACGCCATGCTGTCGGATGATGTGCTTCTTCCCGTCGGAAGCGCAGTCAACCTTATCCTTGACCTGATAAACAAATTCAACAGAGAATGCGCCGAAAAATACGGCTATATGTTTGTTGATATTTCCAATGTTGAAACGGTTCCGAGTGAAAATAATATGGTGCTGACTGATATGCTTGCAATGGATCTCGGAGGCAAAGACTTTGCGCTTCTTATTCATCCGAATAAGGACGGATACGAGCAGATAGCGCGTATGATAATATCCGCCGTAAAGGAAGACCTTGCAAAGGATGCAGGAGAACAGCCCTCAGCCGCAAAAACTTATATAAAGGTTGATTTGGGCAGATTCACTAATGTGAGCTTTGTGGCTCTTGACAATAAAAAGGTTAACAGCTTCACCGTGCAGGACCATGTTCTTACCGTTCCGTGCGGCAGAACAGACGCGAGAAACCTCACTGTTGCCGCGGTGGACGGCGGCGTAATATCGTTTATGACATATAACCTGCAATACGACAACGGCTATACGGCGTATCGGATGTATTTGTCAAATAACCTTTTAAAGACAATCGTTACAACATTAAAAACGATTTTTACCGCGATAACAGACCTTTTTAAAAACCTTTTCGCATAATTTTATAAGTAAAGTGACACGGCTGCAAATGAATATGCAGCCGTGTTTAGCTCATGGTAAAAGCTGAAATTTGTCTCGACTTGACAAAAACAAAAAAATTGTGTATTTTATATACAACTGTACAATAATCAGTTATATATGAACAAGAAGGGTTTGAACCGATTTGAAAAAGAAATATACCGCACTGTTATGCCTTATTCTTGCGGTTTGGGTCGGCGCGTTCGGTCTTTACGGCAGCAGGCGTTATGCGTATGCTGTCAAACAGATGATAAGCATGATAAGCTTTAAGCCCGGAATATCCGCAGTGCTTTCCGTTTCCGGGTCACCCGAAACGGCTGAAATTACGAAAAAAAACACACAGAAAAAGGAAACAAAAAAGAAAGCCGAAAAGGACACGAAAAAGACGACCGAAAAGGCGGCAAAGAAGACGACCGAAAAAACTACGGATAAAACTACGGATAAAACGACGGATAAAACGACGGTCACAGAGCCTGTTACGCTGTCTGCCGAGCAGAAAAAGCAAAAAAACGAGATTCTCGGTGAGCTTAACAATATTATTGATAAGCTGCAAAGCACAAGAAAACCGTTCAGAATCACAGAGGTAAGGGATGTTTCGCTTAAAGTGAAAAAATGCTCCGTTGACGGGCTTCTTCCGGCTGTACAAAGCATTGTTCAGAGTTACGCAGTTGAAACGGAAAGTGTTTATAATTTCAAAGAAGGTGTTGCAACAGACAGTGTCGGAAACACACTTTCAGTGTCTGATGTTATGCCGCCGAAATATTCGAAATTCACCGCAGCCGATTATAATGTTTATTCAGCGGGCAAGCGGAGCGTTAAAAAGGGGACGGAGCTGTCTTTCACTGTAAACAAAGAAACGGTGGATATTGACGGCGTACCGTTTAACCATGCGAGTACGGTGGGGTATATAGATTTTTCAAAGCTTGACCTGTCTCCGTTTACGGTGTCAGAGATGAAAATTATATATAAAAAAGCCGAGTATAAGGCAATTGTTGACAAAAAAGGAAACCTGGTTTCAATAAATACACATACCCCCGTTGAAATTCATATTACAGGAGATATGGAGACGGATATAGAGCTTACGGTATCCGGCACTATAAGATACAATCTCAAATTTGATTGATAAAAAACAGGAAAAGGAGAGCTTATTAATGAAAAAGAAAATTTCGGCTTTTATCACTGCTTTTTGCCTTTTGATACCCGTTTTGTGCCTTTCGGCGGCAGCGGCGGATAAGCCGCTTGACAAAAACGCGGTTATCGTTGTTGCTGCGGACTGTTCCGAAACTGACAAGACCGCCGCACTTGCGTTGCAGAAATATATTCAGCAGTTGAGCGGCGTAAAGCATGAAATCGTCACAAAGAGCGACGGGAAATTTGCCCTTCGTGTCGGCACGGCTGCGGAATGTGCAAACGAGGTGAAAGACCTTGCGGACGGCAGCTATTTAATCAGAAGCGGCAAAAACGGCGTTGATATTGCCGGTGCCGGAAACAGGGGAACGATTTACGGCGCATACGCCTTTTTGCAGGAGTTCGGCGGCTGCCGGTGGCTTACGGGCGGCATGGGTATGACCTCATCTCAAAAGAAAATTATTCTGCCGGACAGCATTAATAGGGACTATGAAGCATATTTTGAATACACCGATACAGACTGGAGAAGTCCGCGCGATGTAGAATATTCCCTTGCAAACGGGCTTTCGGGCGGTGTTTACAGAACCATTCCCGATGAGCAGGGCGGCACGGTGAGCTATATCGGCCCGTTTTGTCACACGCTTTCGACAACCTTCTGTTCACAGGAAAAATATTTTGCTGAAAAGCCGGAGCTGTTCGCCCTGCGTAACGGTCTCCGCACGCCGACACAGCTTTGTCTGACGAATGAGGAAACATATGAAATTGTCCGCGACGAGGTTTTGCTTCTTCTCAAAGAAAATCACAAGCCGGATGCGGCACTGCAAATCGTTTCGCTGACGCAGAATGACAATTACAATTACTGCGAATGTGATGCCTGCAAAGCATTGGACGAAAAAAACGGCTCCCATGCGGGAACCATGATTACTTTTGTCAATAAAATCGCGGAGGATGTAAAAAAAGCGGGTTATGACAATGTTGCCATAGACACATTCGCTTATCAGTATACGAGAACCACTCCGACGGCTGTGACACCGTCTGACAATGTTATTGTGCGTCTTTGCACAATTGAGTGCTGCTTTTCTCACGCACTTGACGACCCGGATTGCCCCGAAAACGCGGCTCTCATGCAGGACTTGATTAACTGGAACAAAATCTGCAACCGTCTTTATGTGTGGGACTACACCACTAATTACGCGAATACTCTGGGCATCTTCCCCGATTTCGGTGTGATACAGAAAAACGCACAGATATTCTATGAGCACGGTGTGAAAGGTGTTTATGAAGAGGGAAACTATTATATAGACGGTTGTGATACCGAGTTCGGTGAGCTTCGTGCATATCTGATTTCAAAATGTCTGCAAGACCCGTGGTGCGACTATGATGCGGTTATGTCAGATTTTCTCAAGGGCTATTACGGTGACGGCTGGGAAAGCATAAAGGAATTTATTGATATAATTACCGAAAATTCCGCAAAGGGTCATGTTAAAATTTATACATCCATGAAGGAATCTCTTTTCCTGACGGATGATGAAATTACATATTGTGACGGGCTGTGGGAAAAAGCAAAAAACGAATGTAAGGATGATACACAGCTTGAAAACCTGAAACGCAGCGAAATTTCATGGAGATTCTGGAAAGCATCTGCCGGAAAGGGCGAATTTAAAAGTGCTGTCGGCGGTGTGCAGGACAGAAAAGCGTTGATGAACGACATTGTTGCCGCAGGAACCTTAAAGGCAAGCGAGGGTGCGGGTGAGCTTAAACCGGCGGCACTTTATCAATATTCAGATGCGGATACATGGTTCGGAGGCTCAAACAATTCACCGCTTGTAAATGCGCTTCTTGCGATTGCGTGGGCACTGTTTGCGGCGGCTGTTGTTCTCTCATTTATCGTGTTTATTAAGGGCATTAAGCTGAAAAAGCCTGTGGCGTGCTTCCTGTTTCCGCTGCTTCTTGCTTCCTCGGAGCTTGCTATGTGGCACAGAAGGGCTTACCTTGCGTGGAAGGATTTGGATCAATACGCCATATCACTGGTTATTGCCTGTCTTGTTTTTGCGTTTGCGGGCTTTGTCGCGGCATATATGAAAGGGAAGAGCTTAAAAGGCAAGCTGCTTTCGGCAGCCGGAGGCTTTGCGGCATTTATTGTGCTTTATGAAGCGGCAACCTGTATAATAAATAATGTGATTTTCCGCTATCAGGGCAATCAGCTTGCCATAGCCTCTGCATACATCCTGTGCGCGGCAGAGTTGCTTGTAATTGAAATACGAACGGTGAAAAAGAAACATTTTTAATTTCAAAAGCTACTAAGAGAATATAAAAACTATCGCGGTAAAAACCGGTGTGCCGGCTTTTACCGCGAGCTTATTTTTGCTTAAGCTTATTTTACGATTTCAAACGACTTGACCGCGATGATGTCGCCCTCGTCGGTGTCAGCCTTCATGCTTACCTTGTTGCCTGTATTGAGGATAACTACCTTTTCAGCCTCTGCCGCCTTGACGGAGAAATATGCCTTTGACGAGTCAAGCTTGATATAATAAACACTGTCGCCGTCGATAACCGCAGTGCGTATATCCGTTACTGTGCCCTTGATAACCTTAAGGTCGGTGTCGTCGTTCTGTGCCGCGTTTTCGTCCTTTTCAATCTGCTCCACATCAACATCAATGATGATGTTGTTCGCCTTGAGCTGCGAGACATATCTTGTCATACATTCCGCAATGCTTTCGCCCGTAGCAACAACCTGATAGCTCGTCACATTAACCATGGCGTACATTTTAACAAGCTTTGAATCATCAAGCATGGACATGAAGTATGTGGGCTGACCGCTGATATTCAGCAGAATGGGGAAGGTTGCCTGATATTCGTAGTTTTGCAGCGCACCGTTTGCACTGGTCATTGCCGAATATTCCTTTGCGCCGGAAACCGCGTAATAGTTTGCCTCTTTGGTTCTCATGTTGACCATAACAAAACCGATGATAGCCTGGTCCTGACCTGCAGAGGTTACGCCCGTGTACATATAAACATCGTCATCAATTGCAAGATAGTTGCTGCCCTCGGTGGCAACCTTAACGCCCGTCTGCGTGATATAGTAGTTCCAGAAGCCGCCGGAGTATTTGCCGTGATAGTTATACTGCTGAACAAGCAGGTCGGCGGAGAAAATACCGTCTATCCACTGAAGCTCCTTATTGCTCTTTACATCGTCAACCGTATATTCGGTGATTTCGCCGGTGATAGCGTCCACAATCAGCACGCCCTTTACATCCGTGCCGCCGAAAACGCCGACAGTCTTGTCTTCAACCGGAACAAACCAATAGGGATAACCCTTTTCGTCAATTTCAAAGGTTGCCTTGCCAAGCAGGTATGTGGGATATTCAAAACGGACATGGCGCTTCAGATATTTCTGGAAGTGCTCATAAGTCGAATAACGGATGTTGCCGAAACCGAGACCCGCCTCGTCCGTACGCACAAAGTCTGCCTTCTGCGTAACCATGTTAACGCGGATATATCCCGGGAAGCCCGAGGATGTGTTCTTTAACCACTTGAAAATGTCACCATAAGCAAGGGTTGTAACCTTGAACGGGTTTTCCTTGTAGTTAATCTGCGTGAAATCCGTACCTACCTCAAACTGCGAAACCTGGTCGGAAAGGTCACCGAGGGTTCTCTTTGCGAGAGCCTCCGCCGCTTCCTTGTCGAGAATCGGCACACTTTTGAAATTAACCTCTTCAATATCGCCCGTAAAGGTTTTGGATTCGTCTACGGAAATAATTTTTGAATAGCTTTCCGCACGGAAGAAAACACATGACGGAAGATAGCAAACGCCGACAACAAGAGCAATAATTCCTGCGATAATGACAGGGGGAATTGCTTTTTTCTTTGCATACGGCGTATAGTCCGGTGACATAATCATACCTGAGGTAATAACCGTCAGCACAAGATAAATTCCGATAATCATGCCCAGCCAGATATAAAGCTCAAAGCTTTTGAGATTGATGGGCGGCAGATAGAAATAATAAGAAATTGCCGCACCCACAAGCGCGCCGAGAATGCAGATTACCTGCTTAATTCCCGTATGTGCCGGCTTTCTGACGCCTGCCTTGCCTTTTTTTGTAAAATCGACCTTTATGGGATCCATTCCTTCAACTCCTTAATTTTTGCGGTATTTGTGTTATTATACAATAATAAACTTTATTTTTCAATAGGTTTTTGTTAACAATTCTTTCTTTTTGACTTGAATTAAAGAAACCGTTATTGTATAATCGAAAAAGAAAGGCGGTGAATAAATGGAAAACGGCTTTTTCGCCATGCATTCCAGAATGAAATATATAGATCGCTGGGCATTGATGCGAAACACTTTTAAAGAAAATATATCGGCACATTCCAACGATGTTGCCGCCGTTGCCCATGCCCTTGCCGTTATAGGAAATGTGCGGCTCGGTAAAAAGCTTGACGCAGACAGGGCGGCAGTGCTCGGACTTTACCATGATATGCCGGAAATTATCACCGGCGATATGCCGACGCCTGTGAAATATCACAGTGCGGAAATACGAAAGGAATTTGCCGCTGTTGAAAATGAGGCGTGCCGTACCCTGCTTTCAATGCTGCCCGATGACATAGCCGCCGAATACGAAGGCTTTTTCTTTGAAAAAGAGGAAGATATGCCTCTTCACAAAATAGTTAAAGCTGCCGACAAGCTTTCCGCGCTTATCAAATGCATAGAGGAAAAGAAAGCCGGAAACAGCGAGTTTGACAGCGCATTTGAAGCAACGCGGACGGCGATAAAAGCACTCGACTGCCCGGAGGCGGACATTTTTCTTGATGAATTTATTCCGCCGTTTTACAAAAGTCTTGATGAACTGACAAAATAACACAATAAATTTAAACGGAGGACAATATCATGACATTTGACACATTTATGGACTTATTCAAATTGGCTTACAGGCAGAAGGCTGCGGTTTACGCGGTTGTTGACTTTTTTAAGAATTTCCTTACGGACTTTTCTTTTAAGAAGCTTGCCGCCGGAGTTATGGTCATCGTTGAGATGTTCGGCTCGATTATATTCGACGCACCGGTAACGCCGAGAGGACAGGAGCTTGACCTGACGGGCTATAACCTTGTTTTTGAGGATGAGTTTGACGCAGACGAGCTGAACCTTGATGTATGGCAGCATCGCGGAGAGGGCACGCGCCGCTTCGGTTACAATGCCGACAGTCAGGCAAAGCTTGAAAACGGAAATCTTATACTGACGGGTGAATATCTTAAAGACGGCAAGTTCGGTGAGGGCTGGTACACCGGCATGATAAGCCTTAAAGAGCATTACTGCAAGGGTTATTATGAAATCCGCTGCAAGTGCAACAAAGACAAGGGCTTCTGGAGCGCGTTCTGGATTCAGTCTCCGATAGGTCCCTATGACCATTATATTTCACAGGGAGGCGTAAACGGTGCGGAAATAGATATATTTGAAGCAATGTCGGCTGATAAGAAAATGAAATCCGTCAGAAACAGCGTTACACAGACCATCCACTGCAACGGCTGGGACGAGGATGTTGAAAACATCGACTCACGCTGTCTCGGTGAATTTAAGGTAGGAAACGACATTTATGACGAATACAATACATACGGACTTGAATGGACGGATGATGAATATATTTTCTACATCAACGGTGTGGAGTCTGCCCGTTCATCCTTCGGCAACGGCGTTTCGCAGATTCCCGAAGAAATTATCGTGTCACTTGAAATCCCCGACCATCTTGATTTTGAGCCCGGATATACCACGCAGATGACGGTGGATTATGTAAGAATTTATCAGAAATAAGAAAAAATAATAAATCGGAGCGGCAGTATGATTAGAAGACTTTTTTCTTTGTTCACTGCGCTGATGCTGCTTATGAACATAAACATTCCCGCGCTTACGGGCAACAGAGCAAACAAAAATGAAAAGAGCGATTCCCCGGTTCAGCCCGACACATGGGCGGCAGTGGACGGACTCGGCAGAGTAGCGCCGCTCAATGTGAAAAAGTGCGGCGACCATGAGCGGTTCGTCGGTATGTTTTACTGGACATGGCACTATAATTTTGCCCGTGACAACACCGCAAAAAATGTAACGGAAATGCTTAAGGGCAACGAAAGCGCATTACATGATTACAATGCAGATTTGTGGAACAACGCGCCCGACGGTGCGCCGCATTTCTGGGATGAGCCCGTTTACGGATATTATTCCGACCTCGACGAATATGTCATAAGAAAGCAGGCAGAGCTTATCGCGGATGCGGGCGTAGATTTCATTGTGACGGACTGCACCAACGGTACAGCTACATGGGATGAGGCAAATGAGGTGCTTTTCAAGGTGCTCGAACAGGCGAAAGCGGACGGCGTAAATGTGCCGCAGGTCGCCTTTATGCTTCCGTTCTGGGACGGCGAAAGCACGCATATTTCTCTGAAAAACCTGTATGAAAAAATATATTCATCAGGCAGATATGAGGATTTATGGTTCAAGTGGGACGGAAAGCCGCTGATTATGGCACACCCCGACTGCCTGGACGAAAACAACCCTGAGGACAAAGCAATTCTTGACTGCTTCACATTCAGGCTGAACGAAGCGTCGTATTTTGCGGACAGCACCTTTATCACCGAAAATATATGGGGCTGGTGCAGTGATTATCCGCAGGCAAAATACGGCTGCTCGCTCAACGGCAGTGTGGAGGAAATGTGCGTTTCCATAGCACAGAACGCGCATGACGGCAATCTTGCCGCAATGAACTGTGTTGAAGGCGCGCAGGGCAGGAGCTTCACAAAGGGACTTTACTCATATAAATATTTTAACGGCAAAAAGAATGTCCGTGTTGACAAAAACACCGAAAACGCTTTGTATTACGGGTTAAATTTTCAACAGCAGTGGGACAGAGCCCTGCTTTGTGACCCGGATGTTGTTTTCGTTACCGGCTGGAATGAATGGATTGCCGGCAGATGGTCGGAGTGGTGCGGCACAGAAAATGCTTTTCCGGACGAATTCAGTCCGGAATACAGCCGCGATATAGAGCCGTCAAACGGTGAGCTTAAGGATTATTATTACTATCAGCTTGTTACAAATATCCGCCGCTACAAGGGAACGGAAAAGCCTGTTGCGGCGAACGAAAGCGGCGAAAAGGAATATTATCATTACACAAACAACACACCCGCACGCGACTGCGACGGCTGGGTGGGTCTGCATTACACAGCCGACACCATGCGCAACGACTTTAAAAAGGTCACGGTGAAAAATGACAGTGAGAATGTATATTTTACCGTTGAGTGTGAAAATAATATAACACCGTATACAGACCGGGCATGGATGCGTATTCTCATTGACTCTTCCCCCAACCCCGGCTCGGACAACTGGGAAGGCTTTGAATATATCATAAACCGTGATAACGCTTCACCTGATACCGTTACCGTTGAAAAATCAACCGGAGGCTGGGCATTCATACAAACGGGAAATGCGGAATATACCGTAAACGGAAATATTATGACGGTTGCCGTGCCGCTTTGTGCGCTGTCTATGGATGCCGAAAATGTTCATTTTAACTTCAAGCTTTCCGACAATATGCTTTCTGACGGAGATATTATGGACTTTTACAAAAATGGCGATGTTGCACCCGGCGGCAGATTTGCTTTTGTATACTGAAATTCAAGCAAGGTGATTATTTTGAAAAAAATTGTTCTTTTAGGGCTGCTCGACACATCAAATTACGGCGATACTCTTATTTGTGCCTGTACCGAGAAAATCATTCGCGGTATAATTAAAGATTTCGGTGTTTCAGATATAAGCCTTGTTAAAGCCGATATGCTCGGTGAGGATTATTACGCATATATGAAAAAGCGTAAAAAAACAGAAGCTGAATTTAAAACAAAAATTAAGGGCCTGCGCTCTGCAAATGAAAATTTTTTGATAAAATACACCGGGGAAGTTCTGGAAAGTGATGAGCTGTTTACAGAAGAAACAGAGAAAAGACACGCCGAAAAGCTGCGCCGTGACAGGGCGGAGGCGCTTGACAAAAGCTCGGAAGCTTCAGCGCAAAAACTGCTTGACGAAAATACCGCCGCACTCATTTTCTTCGGCGGCGGACTGATAAAATACGGGCATCCTCTGCGGCTGGGATATTGCATAGCGGCATATATCCGCCGTGCCGAAGAGCTCGGCATTCCCGTTATGTTCAGTGCCACGGGGGTAGACGGCTTTGACGGTGAGGATGAGGAATGCGCCGTTATGCGTGAGGTACTCAACCTTAACTGCGTGAAAAGCTTCACCGTGCGCGACGACATAGATACGCTTACACAAAAATTTATTTATAATGAAAATATCCGTGTAAGAAAAGCTCCGTGTCCCACGCTGATGTGCAAAGAGCTCTTTCCTATGGGTACAGTGAAAGAGGGCAACACCATAGGCATCGGTGTTATCAGAAGCGATAAATTTACAACCCGAAATGAAAAATTTACAGAGGAATATCAGCTTGATTTTTATAAAGAACTGATAGAGGAGCTTGAAAAGCGCGGCTATGAGTGGAAAATATTTACAAACGGACACCCTAAAGACCGTGATTTCGGCGTAAAAATTCTGAATCACTGCGGCAGAACCGTTAACACAGATACGCTTTTGCCGTCGCCGCAGAGCGTTCACCAGCTTCTGGATTCCTACAATATGTTTGACGGCATAATCGCAAGCCGTTTCCATGTTGCCGTTCCCTCCGTCAGCTATAACATACCGTTTGTGGAGTTTATATGGAATGTCAAGCAGGAATTTTTCGCGGCGGATGCCGGACTTGCAGACCGCTTTACGAAGTTTGGCGGCAGCGGTGCGGCAGATGTTGTTGACAGACTTGAAAAAGCCATGAAACAAAGCTACACCGTCAGCCTGCCAACAGAAATTACAGTGTCTGAGCTTGAGTGGTTTATTGAAGAATATGTGACGATGGCATAATAGAAAATAAAGAATAATTCAGAATTAGTCAGCGATTTCATTATACAGCATTATCACGGCTTTCGGCGCTTCGTTAATTTTGAGCGTCACACCGTCTGACATCAGCTTTTCCCCGCTGTAAACGGTTTTTATCTCCCGGCTGTCAAAATTGCACAGCTCATAGCTTTTATCGGGTGAAAGACCGTTGAGCACAAGGGCGAAGCTGTTTTCTTTTACATTTTCACGCCTGTATATTATTGCCGCACCCTCGGTTTCATTACCGAACTGCATTGCAAGGTATCTGTCCGTATCAGTACCGCCATATGCGAGAGGATAATAATTTCCCGTCATATATTCGCTTATTTTATCATACCTTGCGTATTCTTCGACAGACGGCGCATAGACGGACTGATTGGTGAGAACAGCCGTTCTTGAAGCGTATTCGGACCGGAAGTATCTGTTTGTGCCGCTGTACGGCAGCCAACAGGAAAGTCCGTATGTCATTGCCTGTGTTGCCTCAAGCACATCATCCTTTACGGTTCCGTCGGCGTTGCCGCAGTTATAATCGCTTCGCCACAGCGGAAGGCTTCTTCCCGTCATTTCAAGGTCAAGGCGCTTGCCGCCGGAGGCGCAGTTGTCAATAATCAGGCCGTCAACACTGTCAAGCAGACAGTCAAGATACTTATAAAGATTTGTCACATAGCGGTTTTCGCTGATACCCTCTCTGCCGCCGTATAGCTCTCTGTCGGTTTTCTCCCAATATGAAAGCGGGGAGAAGTTGAAATCCTGACGGTACATTGTAACGCCGTTTTCTACAAGTGATTTGCTTATGTAACCGCTGATAAATTCGCAGGCATCATCATTGCCCATGTTCCATAGCAGATTATCACCTATCTTCACAATCCAGCCATCGTGCTTCATACCCTCGTTATACAGATATGTGCCCTCACGAACTCTTTCCGGTTCATACCAGAGCAGAAATTTTTTTCTCATGGCTGCGATTTTGTCACCGAGAGGCTTCAATCCGTCGGGAAAACGGTTTTTGTCGGGAATCCAGTTGCCGACACCGTCATACCAGCCCTCGTTATATTTATACCAGCCTGCATCCATCCAGAAATAGTCCGTATTTTCAAGAGCTACGGGATTTATTCTGTCAAGCATGGAAAGAAAAACGTCTGTTGTCAGCGTGGAAAACTCATTTGCAATGACATATCCGTTGAGCGGAGCTATGCTTTCGGGACAGACACAGCCTGTCTCCCAGCTTCTGAATGTGTTGAAACCCTTAAGCGCATTGCCGCCCTCATAGAATGTCAGCGAAACAAGGGGTGAACGCACCTGCTCGCCTGCGTTGAGATAAGAACTGAAAAATTCCTGCTTTGCCGTAAGATGTACATTTTCAAGCCTCTGTTGAGCGGACATATGCCACTGACCGGTCCAGCCCACAGCCATTACAACACCTGAGCCGGCGCCGCAGATGTTCAGATACGGAAGCCATGCTTCGCTTCTTCCGCCGTTGGCGTTGAAAATCATGGGTGCCGGGCTTACAGGCGACTTGCAAAGCTCAAAATCATTTGCCGCAGGTATGCTCCCTCTGCTGATATAAAGTGTTGAAGCACCTGTTTTTACATCACAGTCGGCAGCGTAAAAATCCCCGATTACCGGAGAATTTTCAGTACCGGTATTCTTTATAAAAACAGTCCACTCGCAGGTGGCGTTCTCCTCATAGATTGTAGCTTCAACCACGGTGACGAGGCTGCTTTTTTTATGCTTAAGGGTAATATATGTTGTCTTTCCGCCTCGGCGTACCGCGCCTGATTCGCTTTCGGCTCCGACGGAAATATCCCAGTCACGGAGATTGCAGCCAAGACTTTTTCCGCCGACGGTAAAATCGTAAGCGGGTTTGTCGGTACAGATTATATTTTCCTCGTACCACTGACGGCAGTGCTGTTTTTCCGATGCGGTAACTTTCATTTCTTCCGCTGTAATTGAATCAAATCCGAAATCCGTTATTGAAGTCATTGTAATCGCTCCTCTGTCAACACATTGTTTAAAATTTGTCTTTTCCAATATATCACATCATATGTCTGTTTTCAAGTACCGGCAGCAGCCGGGATAGCGTGTCATGCTAACCGGGTCACGCCTTTGGTAGCAAAAGCAAACGGAGCTGCCTGTGCAAAGTGTTTCTCCGAGTGTTTTCAGCACAGGTGTAAAAAACGGTTCTTCACTTATATATGACAAATTGAAAAAAGAAAGCTCACCGGCTCAAAGCCGGAATAGATAAGAATATCCTTCCATAATTTATCTGTCGGGTCACAGACGATAAGCCTTGTCCCGGCAGAAATTTTATTTTTAGGCACCGCCGTTATTTCGTATACGGCAACACCGTCAGGTATAAAAACACCGCCCTCTTGCCCGAACACTGCGTATTGGCGGCATCCTGAGCGCGCAGCGGTATAAAGCGCGTCTGAAACAAAAGCATCCTCCGGCTTCACTTCTCATCCTCCCTTTTTCGGTATATATATCTAATACATCTAAAAAAAGAAAAAAACAAGACTTGAAATAAGCAGAAAAATGTGCTTGCCGCCGTTGAGGGCGCAAAGTCAAGGGATGCTCATAATATACAACGGTAAACAAATATTGTAAAGGCAGAATAAAAGACAGGGGACGGCAAACCGTCCCCTGTCTCGTATCTTGTTTTGTCACTTTTTCACCGTCACACTTTTAACCGCGCTTGCTGCGGAGTATTTGCCGTAGGCATTCAATGCGTAGATCTTGACATAAATTTTCTTTCCGCCGGTGAGCTTTGTAAGTGTGTATGATGTACCTGTTACAGTCGTTAGCTTAGTCCACTTTTTGCCGTCAGTTGACTTGTAAACGAGATACTTGGCGGCTCCCGTAACCTTCTTCCATGAAGCGGCCGCGGTTTTTGATTTTGTTGATTTAAGTGTAACGGTCGGAGCGTTTGTCCTTGTACCGGTTTTTAATACTGCGCTCACCTTGCTTAACGCCTTTTTGCTGCCGTCAAGCGCGGTAACTCTGTATTGATATTTTTTGCCTGCCGTAAGCTCTTTAACGGTCAGAGAGGCTGCGGAAACTGTTTTAACAGTTTTCCATGTTTTGCCGTCCGTGCTCTGCTGTACTTTATAATATTTCGCGTCCGGGTATTTTGTCCAGCTCAATTTGATTGAACTTTTGCCCGGCTCAGCTTTAAGTCCCGTTACCTTGCCCTGAATGCGGAAAGGAAGTGTAACATTTGTACCGTCACTAAATGTTAAAGTCATGGAAGCATTTCCGGGCTTGGTGTTGTTTTTATAGGAAATTTCGTAATCAATTTTCTTATTCAGGGCATCCATATATGTTACGTCTGAAACTTTAAATACAGTTAAGGCAGGATAAACGGCTTTTCCTGTATATGAAACCACATCGTTATAAATAAATTCGGTGCTGTCTAAAAAGTATACAGCTTTAGCCGCTTTTTTGTACTCATAGGTACTTGTTAATGTTCCCTCCGGGCTCTTCTTCGTTTTTTTGACTATATTTCCGGCATCATCATATTTGTAGCTGTAAGTATAGCTGTAGGAATTGCCTTTGGAGCTTTTATAGACATCCTTTGTAATATTGCCCTTGCTGTCGTAGGTGTATGTATCGGTA
>JAKSQS010000090.1 GCA_024404055.1 Clostridia bacterium
CCGGTGACGGACCGATAACATGAAGCTTATACGGTAGACCGCTTTTTTCAAGTACATCAGTTACTTTTTTACCGGCTGCCTGAAAGGTTTTTGCGCCGGAAAGCACATATGCTTTACTGCATTTAAGCTCATTGAAAATTTCCGGTATGTGACATACGGCATTATTTTCTATAATTGCTTTTGATATTCCGCGGCTGTGTAATTTACCGCAGTCACACATATAATCATTAACATTGAGAAGGTCTTCGAGGTTTATATTTTCAGTGTTGATTTTCATTTTGTTCAATCCTTTCACAGGTATTATATCATTAAAAACAAATAATGCAATTATTTATTCACAAAAAGTAATAATTATAAGTTTATTGTTGCATAGCTTTGAAGCTTTGTGGTATAATCAGCAAAAAGCAGAAATCGGGGGCTTTTTGATGAAAAAAGTATTTTCAGCACTTCTTTCTGTGATTCTTATAATTTTTATTTGCTGTGTTTTATCAGCAGCCGAGGAAAAAGGCGGAAAAATTTCAGACAGCCTTTCATGGTCACTTCAGGGCGATACACTGAGCTTGAACGGCACCGGTACATGGGAGCCGTTTGGCTTTGATGAATCAGACGGTTCAATCATCAGTAAAGCTCCGTGGGCAGAATATGCTGACGAAATAAGATATGTGACTCTGAGCACCGGAATTTCAGATATTGCCGATTATGCTTTTGCAGGCTTAAAATATGTTAAATCGGTTTCCTTTTCATCAACTGTTAAAAGCATAGGTAATTATGCTTTTTACGGCTGTGAAGGTCTTGAAAAGGCAGAGCTGAATGAAGGAGCAATTTCTTTAGGAGACTTCTGCTTTGCCGATGATGTCAGCATGACGGAAATAACAGTTTCTTCAACAGTCAGAAATATCGGTAAAGGCTTTACGGCGGGAGATACTTCACTTGTAAAAATAACCGTATCTGACTTAAACCGTGAATTTATGTCAAAAAGCGGAGCTATGTTCTCTGAGGATATGAAAACTCTTATAGCATATCCGGCGAAAAAATCCGAACTATTCATCATTCCTGACGGAGTTGAGACCTTGGGTGAATATTCCTTTGCCGGGGCTGCGCTTGAAAAGCTTTATATTCCCGAATCTGTTAAGACAGTGTGTGATTTTGCGTTTCGGAACAGTCAAATCAATTGTTTGCTTTTCCGGGGAGAGACAGCCGGATTTACACAAATCGGTTTGAGAAATGAATCGCTGGATTATATGCAGCGTAAATACGGCTGCTTTTTCGGTTATTGCGGCGAAAACGCCATGTGGTATATTGACGACGGAATTATACGCGTTTTCGGAACGGGAAATATGCAAAATTATACAAATGTCAATGAAAGAACCGATGCCCCGTGGAAAGATTGCGCAGATTATTTTAATTCGGTAATTATTGAAAACGGAATTACGGAAGTTTCCGAATATGCGTTTTATCTGATGAAAAATATAAAAAACATTTCTCTCGGTAAAGGTGTAAAATCAATCGGAAAACACGCTTTTTCGTTTGCCGATATTGAAGAAATAACCATACCGTCTGCGACAACCTCCGTGTCGTATCTTGCTTTTTACCGTTGCAGCCGGCTTACCGATATAAAGGTCAGCAGCCGGAACAAAACATTCAAGGCCGTAAACGGGATATTGTATTCGTACAGTATGAAAACACTTTTTGTTTACCCATACGGTAAAACAGATAAGAAAATATATATTCCTTATGGCACAACAACGGTTTCCTCCGGTGCTTTTATACGCACAAGAGCGACTTCGGTATATATTCCGAACACAGTAAAAACCGTAAAAAGCAGTGCTTTTAAATATTCAAAAATAACCAACGCTTATTTTGAATGTTCCGCTTCTCAATTTTCAACGATTACAATTGATAAATATAACGAAATATTATTGCAGGCAAAGAGGACATATAATGTTCATGTTCACACTGCCGTAATCAAGGGCAAGAGCGCGACCTGCACCGCAAGCGGTCTGACTGCGGGACTTCGCTGTGAGGACTGCGGAAAAATAATCGAAAAGCAGGAAACAATACCGGCAAAGGGACATAAGGTTGTTACCGATAAAGCCGTTAAAGCCACAATGAAAGCTGACGGTAAGACCTCGGGAACGCATTGCAGCGTGTGCTCAAAGGTATTGAAAAAGCAGAGTAAGGTATATAAAATCAAATCCGTAAGCTTGTCGGCTTCAAAGTATGTTTATAACGGCAAAGCCCATAAACCGTCAGTGAAAATAACGGACAGCAAAGGAAAAGCGCTGAAAAACTCAACGGATTATAAACTGAAATATTCAAGCAGCAAAAGTGTCGGTATAAACGAATATTCAGTGACAATAACCTTTTGCGGTAAATATTCCGGAAAGCTTGTTAAAACATATAAAATATTGCCCGGGAAAACCAAAATTACCAAAATCACTTCACCGGGACAGAAAACCGCAAAATTAACATTTTCAAAGGTTAAAGGTGCCGGGAGATATGCCGTTTTTTACAGCGCGTCAAAAAGCGGCAAATATGCAAGAATAGGCAGTACGGCAAAGTGTGAGTTTAAATACAGCAAGCTGAAATCGGGAAAAACCGGTTACTTCAAAGTAATCGCCTATAAAACCGTTAACGGTAAAAATATATACGGAGCATATTCCGATATAAAATCAATTAAAGTGAAATAGCCATTGACTTTAGCACGCTAATGTGATAATATGATAGCACAGTACAATAAAACAAACGGGAGAGTATAAATGAAACAGGATATACCATTAACCGCAAACGAAAAGTATATTTTCAGTCTGCGCTCATTATATGAGTCATACGGATATACGCTTTATAAAATGAGCAAGTTTGAAGAATACGACCTTTATTCAAAAAACAAGGATTTTCTTGTTTCGGACGGGGTAATAACCTTCACCGATACAAGCGGAAAGCTGCTTGCGCTTAAGCCCGATGTAACACTTTCAATAATCAAAAACACGGCGGGCTCACATTCCTCGGTTCAAAAGCTTCATTATAATGAAAATGTATACCGTGTTTCAAAAAACACGCATGAATTTCGTGAGCTTATGCAGGTCGGTCTTGAATGTATAGGTGATATAGACGATATGTGCTTATACGAGGTTCTTGAGCTCTCGTCAAAAAGTCTGAAATGTATATCGGAGCATTGTGTGCTTGATGTTTCGGATATAGGTATTTTGCTTAAGCTGCTTGATTATACGGGAATACCGGAGGATGAAAAGAAAGATGCGCTTCGCTGCATAGGTGAAAAAAATATGCATGAGCTTGCTTCAAAATGCAGGGCACTGGGTATTGAGGATGCGAAAACAGATAAGCTTATCGGCATTATCAAGCTGCACGGCTCGCCCCGCATTACGGTCGAAAAAATCCGCAGGGAAACAGCCGGAATAATTGACACTTCTCAAACGGAAGAATTTTTTGAAATAGTATCCGCACTTGAAAACAGCGGCAATAATGTCAATATTGACTTTTCTCTGGTTGAGGATATAAATTATTATAACGGACTGATTTTCAAGGGCTTTATTGAGGGAATACCGAACAGTGTGCTGTCGGGCGGTCAGTATGATACGCTGATGAAAAAGATGAAACGCACCGAAAGAGCGGTAGGCTTTGCCGTATATCTCGATATGCTTGAGCAGCTTAATAAAAATGAAGAAAAATTTGACGCTGACACAATTATGGTGTATAATGACAAATTGGCTTTTACGGAAATTGAAGCTGCCGCCGACAAGCTGCGGCAGGACGGAAAAAGCGTTTTTGTAACAAAAGAAATTCCGCAGGGCATCAGATACAGAACGGTTATTGATTTAAGAAACGGCGAGGTGTGAATATGGATACAATGCTAAATGTTGCTTTGCCGAAGGGCAGACTCGGTGAAAAAGTATATGCCATGTTTGAAAACGCCGGCTTTCCGTGTCCGTCCATAAAGGAAGTAAACCGCAAGCTTATATTTGAAAATGAAGAATGCGGAGTTCGTTATTTCTGGGTTAAGCCGTCTGATGTTGCCATTTATGTTGAAAGAGGCGCGGCGGATATAGGTGTTGCGGGTAAGGATATTCTGCTTGAATATGAGCCCGATATATATGAGCTGCTGGATCTTGATACAGGCAAATGCCGTATGGCAGTCGCGGCAAAAAAAGGCTTTCACGATGACATATCAAGGGTTCTGCGTGTTGCCACAAAGTTTTCAAATATTGCGCGTAATTTCTATCTTTCAAAGGGCAGGGATATTGATATAATACATCTTAACGGCTCGATTGAAATTGCGCCGATTCTCGGACTTTCCGATGTTATCGTTGATATTGTTGAAACGGGAACAACGCTTAAAGAAAATAATCTTGAGGTTATTGAAACAATTGTGCCGATAAGCGCAAGGTTTATTTCAAATAAATCAAGCTATAAATTTAAAAGTGAAGCAATAGACAGACTTGTTGAAAGTCTTGAAAAACAACTGGGGGAATAAAAATTGATAAAAATACTTAAATACGGCGATGTATCCAACGATGAAATTTTTGCAAGAGCCGTTCCGAGCGTGAATGTTGAGGATGCCGTCAGTGAAATAATCGAAAATGTCAGAAAAAACGGAGATAAGGCGCTTTTTGAATATTGCGAAAAATTTGATAAGGCAAAGCTCGATTCGCTTGTTGTTTCGCAGGCGGAAATAGATGAAGCGGTAGAAAGCGTTGAGCCGGAATTTCTGCGTATACTTGAGGCTGCCGCGGTAAATATAAGAAAATTTCACCAAAAACAGGTCAGAAACAGCTTTATTATAAATGATGAAGACGGAATTGTTGTCGGGCAGAAGGTTATACCCGTTGACCGCGCCGGACTTTATGTTCCGGGCGGTACGGCTGCCTATCCGTCAACAGTGCTTATGGATTCCATTCCCGCAAAGATTGCCGGCTGCAGGGAGGTTGTAATCGTTACGCCGCCCAATGCGCAGGGTAAGGTGAATCCCGTAATCCTTGCCGCCGCAAAGGTTGCCGGAGTTGACAGGATTTTCAAGGTGGGCGGCGCACAGGCTATCGCCGCGCTTGCGTACGGCACCCAAACCGTACCGAAGGTTGACAAAATCGTCGGACCCGGAAACGCCTTTGTTGCGGAAGCAAAAAAGCAGGTGTTCGGAAGAGTTTCGATTGATATGATAGCAGGCCCGAGCGAAATCCTTATCGTTGCGGATAAGGATACTGTTCCGGCACACGCCGCCGCCGACCTGCTTTCACAGGCAGAGCATGATAAAATGGCGAGTGCCGTGCTTGTTACCGATTCATATTCGCTTGCGCTTGAGGTTCAAAAGGAGCTTGAAAAGCAGATACCGCTTCTTGAAAGGGCGGAAATTGCACGCGCTTCAATTGACAATAACGGAAAAATTATTGTTGCAGATAATCTTGACAGCGCGATAGAAATTGCAAATGAAATTGCTCCTGAGCATCTGGAGCTTTGCGTGGAAAATCCGTTTGATTATCTTGACAAAATCCGTCATGCAGGTTCAATATTTATGGGAAGAAACTGCCCCGAGGCTTTGGGCGATTATTTTGCCGGACCCAACCACACTCTGCCTACAAGCGGAACCGCAAGGTTTTCAAGTCCTCTTTCGGTAGATGATTTTGTCAAAAAAACACAGTATACATATTATACAAGACAGGCACTTGAAAGAGTTGCTGACGATGTGGCGTATTTTGCCCGTGCGGAGGGACTTACAGCCCATGCGAAAAGCGCGGTAATAAGAACGCAGGAGATATAAAAATGAGCCGTTTTTTTTCTGAAAAATATGATATGCTTGTGCCGTATGTTCCGGGTGAGCAGCCGAAGGATATGCAGTATGTGAAGCTGAATACAAATGAATCGCCTTTTCCGCCATGCGAAAAAGCGGCGGAATATGCCTGTAAAGCAGCAAAACGCCTTCAGCTTTATTCTGACCCGGAGTGCCGTGACCTTACAAAAACGGCAGCCGAATATTTCGGGATTGATAAGGACGAAATAATTTTTACAAACGGCTCCGATGAAATTCTTAATTTTGCTTTTATGGCTTTTTGCGACAAAAATATACCGGCGGCTTTTCCTGATATAACCTATGGCTTTTATCCCGTTTTTGCGCAGCTGAACGGCGTTCCGTATGAAGAAATACCGTTGAAGGATGATTTTTCAATTAACATTGAGGATTATTTCGGCATCGAAAAAACCGTTTTTATCGCAAATCCCAATGCGCCGACAGGTATTGCACTTTCCGTCGGGGAAATTGAACAGATTGTAAAAAACAATCCCGGCAATGTTGTTGTTATAGATGAAGCATATGTGGATTTCGGCGCGGAAAGTGCCGTCAGGCTGATACATAAATACGATAACCTGCTGGTTGTTCAGACTTATTCAAAATCCCGTTCCATGGCGGGAGCGCGTTTGGGCTTCGGTATCGGCTGCAAAGAGCTGATAAGGGATTTGAATACGGTAAAATATTCCACAAATCCTTATAACATAAACAGTATGACCATGGCTGCAGGCATAGGTGCTTTGGAGGATGGCGAATATTTCAGAAAATGCTGTGATGAAATAATAAAAAACCGTGAGTGGACAACCGAACAGTTGAAAAAACTCGGATTTATTATGACGGATTCTTCGGCAAATTTCGTTTTTGCAAGGCATCCGAATGTTGACGGTAAAGAAATTTATCTTACTTTAAAGCAAAAGGGTATACTTGTTCGCCATTTTGATAAAGAAAGATTGAAGCAGTATAACCGTATTACAATCGGCAGCGCAGAACAAATGCGCATTCTGACAGAGGCTTTAAAAGAAATTCCGGGGGTAATAAAATGAGAATTTCCGAAATAAACAGAAAAACCAATGAAACGGATATAAGCCTTAAATTGAACATTGACGGCAGCGGAAAAAGCAATATAGATACAGGCTGCGGTTTTCTTGACCATATGCTGACGCTGTTTGCTTCTCACGGTAAATTTGACCTTGATGTAAAATGCACAGGTGATATAAATGTTGATTATCACCATACCGCCGAGGATATAGGCATTGTTCTCGGACAGGCGTTCAGTCAGGCACTCGGTGATAAAAAGGGGATAGTCCGCTATGGCGATATTACTCTGCCGATGGATGAAGCGCTTATTCTTTCCGCCGTGGATATTTCCGGCAGGTCAGTTCTCGGTTACAGTGTTGAAATACCGAGCAGCAAGGTCGGTGATTTTGATACGGAGCTTGTTGAAGAATTTTTCCTCGGTTTTGTCAGAAATGCATCGCTGACGCTTCATATACGGATGCTTTGCGGAACAAATACTCATCATATTATTGAAGGCATTTTTAAATCGACAGCAAGAGCTTTAAGAAAAGCGGCTGCAATAGATGCCGCTTTTGCGGACACGCTGCCTTCTACAAAAGGAGTTTTATAATGATAGCCATTGTTGATTACGGAGTCGGAAATCTGTTTTCTCTCAAATGCTCGTTTGCGGCAATAGGCGTTGAGGTTCAAATAACCTGCGACAGGGAAATTCTCGAAAAAGCCGACGGAATAATTCTTCCGGGTGTCGGAGCTTTTGACGATGCCGCAAAAAAGCTGCGCGAATCCGGAATTGCGGATTTGCTGCGGCAGCTTGTTGAAAAAGGTAAGCCGCTTATGGGCATTTGTCTTGGTATGCAGCTTTTGTTTGACGAAAGCCATGAATACGGAGTACATGAGGGACTCGGAATTATTAAAGGCAAGGTGAAATGCATATCTGAATTTGCGCCTGCGGAATATAAAATACCGCAAATCGGCTGGAATTTACTCCGTTTTCCTAAACCTTCACCGCTTTTCAAATATATTAAGGAAGGCGATTATGTGTATTTTGTCCATTCATACTGCGCGTGTGAGTGTGATGACGCGATAATTGCATACACGGAATACGGGGCGAAAATTACTGCCGCCGTTCAGTATAAAAATGTTTTCGGCTGTCAATTCCATCCTGAAAAGAGCGGAGAGGTCGGCTTAAAGGTGTTAAAGGCATTCTCCGAAATGAGGGAGGGCAGGCTATGCTGATTTTTCCGGCAATAGATTTATATGACGGCAAGGCTGTAAGGCTTTATAAGGGTGACTATTCTCAAATGACCGTTTATAACGATAATCCCGTTCTTACGGCTCTTGATTTTAAAAATAAGGGCGCAAAGCAAATACATATCGTTGACCTTGAAGGTGCAAAAAGCGGCACAACCCCTAATTTTGATACTGTATGTGCCATTAAACGCAGCAGCGGACTTTTCTGCGAAATAGGCGGCGGAATACGCAGTATGCAGACTGTTGAAAAATATATAAACGCCGGGATTGACCGCGTTATTCTCGGAACGGCGGCTGTTACGGAAAACGGTTTTGTCAGTTCAGCCGTAAAGGAATACGGAGATAAAATTGCCGTCGGAATTGACATAAAAGACGGATTTGTCGCTATAAAGGGCTGGACGGAAAAATCCTCGTTTACAGCGGAGGAGTTTTGCGAAAAGATGCAGTGCGCAGGTGTCGGTACGCTGATTTGTACCGATATTTCAAAGGACGGCGCTATGCAGGGCACAAATCATCAGCTATATGATTTTCTTAAAAACCGTTTCAATATGCAGATAGTTGCCTCCGGCGGCGTTTCAAATATTGAAGATGTGAAAAAGCTTCGTGAAAAGGATATATACGGCGCTATTATCGGAAAAGCGTATTATCCGGGTGCCATTGACCTTGCCGAAGCGGTTGAGGTGGCAAAATGATAACCAAACGAATTATACCGTGTCTTGACGTAAGAAACGGAAAAGTTGTCAAGGGCGTTAATTTTGAAGGACTGCACGAGCTCGCTTCGCCCACTGAGCTTGCGAAGTATTACAGCGAAAACGGTGCCGATGAGCTTGTTTTTTATGATATAACGGCATCATCGGACGGAAGAAGCATTTTCACGGATATTCTGCGTGAGGCGGCAAGCAATGTGTTTATCCCTCTTACCG
>JAKSQS010000091.1 GCA_024404055.1 Clostridia bacterium
AGCCGAACTGTCAGAAGTTTATTCAAAGAAAATTTCCGAAATTATTTGTCCGTAACAATTATTTCAGAAATACACACGGCGGATTGAGATGCCTTCACCGGTTGCTGCTTTGAGTTTACCCGGATATAAATATCAGTCACCGACTTTAATATGAAGAAATGGGGCGGAACATATGAATTATGAAAAAATAAGAAGTGCTTTTCTTCCGAAGGCAGATGCCGCGATTATCACAAGCGAGGTTAACCGGCAGTATTTCACGCGATTTCCGGCAACGGACGGCTATCTTCTTATAACCGCCGATGAGGTGCTGCTTTTTGCCGATTCACGGTATATTGAGGCGGCGCAGCGCAGCGCGAAAAACTGTGACCGTATACTTTTATATAAAGGCATAGAGGAATCGTTAAAGCCGGTGCTTGAGCAAAAGGGAATAAAGAGCCTTGAGGCGGAAAGTGACAGGCTCACCGTTTCCGAGCTGCGTTCTCTTCGGGAAAAGACGGGCGTTGACATCGTTTCCGAGGGCGGACTTGACAAAGCAGTTGACGCGTTGAGAGCGGTTAAGGACGAAGAAGAAATATCACTCATAAAGCAGGCGCAGAAAATTGCCGAAAACGCTTTTTCGCATATTCTCGGCTTTATTTCCACAGACAGAACCGAAAAGGAAATTGCGCTGGAGCTGGATTATTATATGTTAAGCCACGGTGCGGACGGTATTTCATTTGAAACGATAGCTGTAAGCGGCGCAAATTCCTCTTTGCCGCACGGCGTGCCGTCAGATAAAAAAATCGAAAACGGCGACTTTATAACAATGGATTTCGGCGCGGTGGTCGGCGGCTATCACAGCGATATGACAAGAACCGTTGCAGTCGGTTCGGTCAGTGAGGAGCAGAAAAGGGTGTATGATACCGTGCTTGCCGCACAGCACGCGGGCTTCAGCCGTCTTATGCCGGGTGTTTGCGCAAGGGATGCCGATGCGGCTGCGCGCGATGTAATTTCGCAGGCGGGATACGGACAGTATTTCGGTCACAGTCTCGGTCACGGGGTCGGCGTTGAAATACATGAAAAGCCGAACCTTTCACCGAAAAGCGCGGCTGTGCTTGAAAAGGGCAATGTTGTAACAAACGAGCCGGGAATATACATACCCGGGTCGTTCGGCGTCAGAATTGAGGATATGGCACTGATAACAGAGGATGGATATGAAAACCTGACCTGCTGTGAAAAAAAGCTGATTATACTGTAATTCGGTGGTGATAAAATGGCTGAACTGTTTGAAAATGCCGGGCAGGCGGAAAGAGCCGTGCTTGTCAGCGTTGACACGGGAGATTTTGACGCGCAGGTGTCAATTGAGGAGCTGGCTTCTCTTGCGCAGACCGCAGGCGCGCAGGTGCTTTTCAGCGTTATACAGAAAAAAGAACGCCCCGAGGCTGCAACCTATGTGGGCGTTGGAAAGCTGTTTGAAATAAAGCTTGTCTGCGAAAGGGAAGAGGCGACACTGCTTGTTTTTGACGGTGAGCTGACCCCCTCCCAGCAAAGAAATATAGAAAAGGTGACGAATGTACGCACCATAGACAGAACCCCCCTTATTCTCGATATTTTTGCCATGCGTGCGCGTTCGGGAGAGGGCAGATTGCAGGTTGAGCTGGCACAGCTTCGCTATTCACTGCCGCGCCTTTCGGGGCTCGGCACAAGTATGTCAAGGCTGGGCGGCGGAATAGGCACAAGAGGGCCGGGCGAAACAAAGCTTGAAACGGACAAGCGGCATATACGCCGCCGCATACAGCACCTTGAGCAGGAGCTGGCACAGCTTGAAAAGCGCAGAAATATGCAGCGCGAGCGGCGCAAAAAGGACGGCGTTCAGTCCGTGGCGATTGTGGGCTATACAAATGCGGGAAAATCCACGCTTATGAACGCGCTGACGGATGCCGGTGTGCTTGCCGAGGATATGCTGTTTGCAACCCTTGACCCCACGGCGCGTGCGCTCATTCTGCCCGACGGCAGAAGCGTTATGCTTATTGACACCGTGGGACTTATCAGAAGACTGCCGCATAAGCTGGTGGAGGCGTTTAAATCCACGCTTGAGGTTGCGGCAGATGCCACCGTTATACTCAATGTATGCGACGCATCGGATGAGCAGTGCTCCGAGCACCTTAAGGTTACAAACGAGCTTTTAAAGGAAATAGGCTGCGGCGATGTGCCGGTTATTTCCGTTATGAATAAATGCGACCTTGCGGGAGATATATATAATCTTCCCACCTTCGGCAAAACGGTGATGATTTCAGCCCTTGAAGAAAAGGGACTTGAAAATCTCTTGCAGATGATTTCGCAGGCATTGCCGCCCACGCGCTCCACCGTGGAGCTGCTCATTCCTTTTTCAGCCGGGGGAGAAGCGGCAAGAGCCCGCCGCGAGGGCGTTGTGCTTGAAGAGGAATACCGCGAAAACGGGCTTTACATGAAAGCAACCGTGGAGCACAGCTTTATAGACGCGCATAAGGATTGGATATTGGAATAATTTATCCTGCCACCCGGGTAAAGCCGTGCATAAAGCCGTCCATTTCCACACTGCACACATCACCGCCGATAACAAGACCGGAGTAAACAAGCAGGTTTATTCTCACACAGTCTGAGCTGTTTTCATAGCCCGGATAGTTCGTCACGGCGTATGTCCACCGTTTAACCCGTTTTCCCTTGTATTTTGACAGGTCAAGTCCGTTATCCTTTTTCTGTATATCGTTATACTGCTCATATACCTCGTCAAATTCCTCCGGGATAAATACCTCGGTAACCTCAACGGGCTCTGCATCTGCTTTCCAGCCGAACTGCGAAATGAAAGACTGCCTTTCCTCTTCATTTTCGGCACGGAAAACAATTCCGTCTGCGCTTTTTGCGGCAGGGCTGCTGTCTTTTCTGCCGTAAAGGACGAAAAGCAGAACGGCTGCGGCGGCGATTACGGCTGTTATCAGTAAAGCGCGTTTTATTTGTGTCTTTTTTACGGATAATATAAACATATTCTCACCTCATGGAATTTTATGAGGCTGAGAATGATTCTATGATAAAGAAAGAAGAAATTTCTTTGGATTATTTTCCATTTAACTCAAAAAATCCCTTACATAAAAGCCGTTACGGTGCTCTTATGCAGGGGGAAAAGGTGACCTTCCGCCTTATTTTTCCGAGATATTTGTGCGTCAGCGGCGTTTATCTTGTGATAAATCTTGACGGAAATGAAGAAAAGGAAACCGTTTCTCTGCTGTGGCAGGGTATGCAGGGAGACAGTGAGGAATGGTGGATAACAGACTACACACCGTCCCGGGCAGGACTTTACTGGTATTATTTTGAATATGATACCCCGTCCGGCAGAAACAAAATCACCTGCATGGAAAAAGGCATCGGTGTTATGACTGATGCGGGGAAAAAATGGCAGCTTACCGTATACGGCAAGGATTTTCTGACACCGGAATGGGTCAAGGGCGGTATTATATATCAGATTTTTCCCGACCGCTTTTGTTTTTCGGGAAGCAAAAAGGAAAATGTGCCTGGCGGCAGGGTTATGCATGAAAGCTGGCGTGAAGCACCCGAATGGAAGCCCGACAGAAACGGTGTTGTCAGAAACAATGACTTTTTCGGCGGAGATTTTGAAGGTATCACGCAGAAGCTCGGCTATCTGGAAGAACTCGGCGTAAGCATTATTTATCTTAATCCAATATTCGAGTCTCACTCCAACCACCGTTATGACACGGCGGATTATGAAAAAACCGACCCGCTTCTCGGCACCGAAAAGGATTTCAAAAGGCTTTGCAGTGAGGCGCACAAGCACGGTATTTCCGTGATTCTTGACGGCGTTTTCAGCCACACCGGCGCAGACAGCCGGTATTTCAACAAATACGGCAGATACGAAAACAACGGCGCGTATAACACACCGTCGTCACCGTTTTTCAGTTGGTATAATTTCAAAAAATATCCCGAAAAATATTCCTGCTGGTGGAATTTTGACACTCTGCCCGAGGTAAACGAAACAGACAAAAGCTATCTTGAGTATATCACTGGCGAAAACGGGATAGCGCGCAGATGGCTGCGCTGCGGTGCAAAGGGCTGGAGGCTTGATGTTGCCGATGAGCTGCCGGACGGTTTTCTTGACGAATTCAGCCGTGCGGTGAAGGCGGAGAACCCCGATGCCCTTATACTCGGAGAGGTGTGGGAGGACGCATCCAACAAAATCAGTTATTCTTCACGCAGACGGTATCTTCTCGGCGGTCAGCTTGACTCCGTTATGAATTATCCGTTTGCTGATGCTGTGCTGCAATTTGTGAAAACAGGCGTTGCAGAGGGCTTTTCAGATAAAATATTATCCGTGCTTGAAAATTATCCGCCGCAGGTGGTGAATGTGCTGATGAACCATATCGGCACGCACGACACCTGCCGTGCCATAACTTATCTTGCAGGGAATATTGACGAACAGGCAGACAGAGAAAAGCAGAGCGAATATGCTTTGACAGATGAACAATACCTTTTCGGCATAAAGCTGATGAAGCTTGCGTCACTCATTCAGTATACCCTGCCGGGCGTGCCGTCCCTTTATTACGGGGATGAAGCAGGTGCGCAGGGCTGCCGCGACCCGTTTAACAGGGGAACCTACCCGTGGGGCAGGGAAAACAAAGAGCTGCTTAAACGGTACAGGGAGCTCGGACAGTTCAGAAGAAGCAGAAAAGAATTTACCGACGGGAAATATGAAACGGTATCGGAAATGCTCTCCTGTCTGTGCTTTGAAAGAATAAAGGGGGACAGCCGCACGGTTATTATCGTTAACCGCAACGACCATCCGATTGACTATACACTTCCCGTGCTTGACGGGGAAAAGAAAATATATTTTGACGGAACACTTGACGGTGATACTGTTCACCTTGAAGCGTTTTCCGGTGCGGCAGTTACGGTAACAAGTTTTGCCCAGTTGTAAACAATATGTGTACTTTCACAAAAAGACTTGCAAATCACAAAAAAATAATGTATTATATAGACAGTTCAAGTGTTGTTTGATTTTCTCCTATGTTTTTCTTCACATTTTCTCCTCAGGTAAAGGGACGGCGTTATGCCGTCCCTTTATCAATGGCGTAACATTTCTATTTTAAAATATTAATTTGCATAACTATATTGAAAAAATCCCGTAAAAGATATAAAATAGTTTAAACCTATGCAAAAGGAGATATTATTATGGGACTTATCAAAGCGGCGGTCGGTGCGGCAGGCGGTGTTCTTGCTGACCAGTGGAAGGAATTTTTTTACTGCGATTCACTTGAAAAGGATGTTCTTGTGACCAAGGGTCAAAAGCGTGTTTCATCCCGCTCATCAAATACAAGAGGCAGCGACAATATTATTTCAAACGGCTCCGGCATTGCCGTTGCGGACGGGCAGTGCATGATTATTGTTGAGCAGGGCAAGGTTGTGGAATTCTGCGCCGAGTCCGGGCAGTATACTTATAATACAAGTACGGAGCCCAGCATTTTTACGGGCAATCTGAAAGAAAGCGTTAAGGAGACCTTTAAGCTTATAGGCAAAAGGTTTACCTTCGGCGGTGACACGGGCAAGGACCAGCGCGTGTATTATTTCAACACCAAGGAGCTTGTTGACAACAAGTTTGGCACCGCAACACCGATACCGTTCCGTGTTGTTGATAACAATATTAACCTTGATATAGATGTTTCCGTTCGCTGCAACGGTCTGTTTTCATACAGAATAAGCGATCCGATTCTGTTTTATACAAATGTCTGCGGCAATGTGCAGAGTGAATACAGAAGAGAAGAAATCGACAGTCAGTTGAAGGCGGAATTTATTTCCGCGTTACAGCCGGCGTTTGCCCGTATTTCCGATATGGGTGTAAGACCCAATGCACTGCCCGGCTATGTGACACAGCTTGCGGACGCGATGAATGAGGTTCTCACCGCAAAATGGAGTCAGGCGAGGGGCTTGAGCGTTGTTTCAATTGCTCTCAACAGTGTAACTCTGCCCGAGGAGGATGCCGAGCTTATCAAGCAGGCACAGCGCACGGCAATTCTGCGCGACCCGACAATGGCGGCGGCAACAATAGCCGGCGCACAGGCAGACGCGATGAAGGCAGCGGCAAACAATTCGGCAGGCGCGATGACCGGGTTTATGGGCTTCGGTATGGCACAGCAGGCGGGCAGCGTGAACGCGGCAGACCTTTTTGCTATGGGACAGACGCAGAAGGCGGCTGCTCCGGTGCAGGCTGCGGCAGGCTGGAAATGTACCTGCGGAGCCACTGCGACGGGCAATTTCTGTCCCCACTGCGGCGCCAGGAAGCCGGAGGCAGGCTGGAAATGCACCTGCGGAAATGTAAACAAAGGCAATTTCTGCACAAACTGCGGAGCTAAACGCCCGGCAGGCGAACCGCTGTATCAGTGCGACAAATGCGGCTGGAAGCCGGAGAATCCGCATAATCCGCCGAGGTTCTGCCCTGAATGCGGCGACATATTTGACGAAAAAGACAGGAAATAAGCTATGACTGCAATGGAAAAAATGCATACAGGCAAGCTGTATTCCTGTAACGATGAAGAAATGGCAAAAAATCAGCTTGCCTGCCTTGACAGGCTGTATGATTTTAACGCAACAAGACCCACCGAGGGCGAAAAAAGAGAACAACTGCTCAAGGAGCTGTTTTGTGAAATCGGCGAAAACTGTTATATTGAGCCGCCGCTTCATGCCAACTGGGGCGGAAAGCATGTTCATTTCGGCAAAAATGTGTATGCTAATTTTAATCTGACCCTTGTGGATGATACACACATTTATGTGGGTGATTACACCATGATTGCGCCGAATGTGATAATTGCTACCGCTGCGCACCCGGTTTCTCCTCAATTGAGAGAGGATGTTTATCAGTATAATCTGCCTGTTCGTATCGGGAAAAACTGCTGGTTGGGCGCGGGCTGTATTGTTCTTCCGGGTGTCACGATAGGGGATAACGCGGTTATCGGCGCGGGCAGCGTTGTGACGAAGGATATACCGTCAAACTGTGTGGCATACGGAAATCCCTGCCGGATAAGAAGGAAAATTTCACCGGATGAAAAAGCGATTGATATTGCAAAGCATGGTATATGATATATTATTATGTAATTATTAAATAATAAAAGGGGATTTAATTATGAAATACTGGTTTATCAGGCGTATTTCCGCCATTATGGCGATTTTCCTTTTCGCGTTTATTCCCGTAAGCAATGCGCAGCCTTATGATGTTACCGAGCCGGAGGCGTGCAATTTCAATTTCACCGTGCTTTCAGATGTACATATCGAGGGCAATCAGTTCATACGCTGTCAGATTTACGGCAAAATGCTTCAGGACATCAAAAAGAACAAAAGCGGCAACGACGCGCTTGTATTTTTAGGCGACAATGTTATGAACGGTCAGCATATAGAAAGTATGCTGTTTTACGGTCTTACAAATCTTTACCGTCCCGCAAACAGAGTGATAAATACCGTCGGCAACCATGATATAGGCAACGGAAATGGCGATATGAAAAAATTGTATAACAGATTTTATTCATATTCCAATACATTTTTTAACCTTGACATTGATACGCCATATTACTGCAAGGTAATTGACGGATATTATTTCATAGTTCTCGGCACTGAGTCGCAGACAGTGCATGATTTTGATATAAGCGAGCAGCAGATAGACTGGCTGCGCACAGTGATAAGCAGCGCAAAGAGCACCGGCAAGCCGGCTTTCGTGTTCTGCCACTATGATTATGATTACGCAGATTACGGCAAAGCGAAGGAGCTTGTTGATATACTGACAAGCTATGAAAATGTGTTCTATTTCCACGGCCATAACCACGCTCCGATGTTCGGCTGGAATTTCAGCAATTATGACGGCATTAAGCAGATAAACATTTCAAACTGCACCGATTATTATGAGGAAAACCATAAAAAATTACCCGGTATAAATGCCGGCATAGGTCTTAATGTGGAAATATATGACGGCAAGGTCGTTATGAGGACAAGAGATTTTTATAACGGCGAATGGCTTGAGGATATTCAGCATACCTATACTATTAAATAAAGGAGAGAAATTATTTTATGGCAAAGTATCTTATTGTTAACGCAGATGACTTCGGGATGTGTCACTCCGCAAATGAGGCGGTTATGGATTTATTCCGTGACGGAAAGATTTTTTCATCAACAATTATGATGCCGTGTCCCGCCGCAAGGGAGGCAGTGGATTTTTCAATCGAAAATCCGCAGTATGCCATCGGCGTTCATCTTACAATGACAAGCGAGTGGAGAACCTATCGCTGGAAGCCCCTTTCACCCGGAAAGTCCCTGCTTGATGAATACGGGTATATGTGGCATGAAAGCGATGATGTGGGACACCATGCCAAGCTCAAAGACCTTGAAAATGAGGTCAGGGCGCAGATTGACTATGCTCACGCTCTGGGCATGAAGCCGTCTCATATTGATAATCATATGGGCTCTCTTTACGGACATGAAACGGGCAGGCTTTCCCTGCTTGACATGACCCTTCGCGTTATGGGCGAATACGGCTATGCTTACAGACTTTATACTGATGCCGCGCCGTCCGTTACACCTGCCGGTATTCCTTATCCTGTTTATAAGGCGTCCTCATATATTACAAGGGCTCTTGCAAAAAAATATAATGTAATAATGCCCGACTTTCTGCTGTTCCCGGACTGGACAGACGATTTAAAGACAAGCTATGAGCATTACAGAGAAACCATTCTCAAAATCTGGACAGACATTCCGGACGGAATTACCGAAACCTTTATTCATCCGGCTTTTGACACGGAGGAGCTTGCCGGTATAACCGCAACGCATACATACCGCTTCTGGGAGTATACTCTGATGAAGGACCCGGAGACGCATAAGTATCTTAATGACCACGGAGTTACGCTTATCAGCTACCGCGACCTTATAGCGATGAAGCAGGAAGAAAAACGCAGAAAATAAAAAAGT
>JAKSQS010000092.1 GCA_024404055.1 Clostridia bacterium
GCTCGGTCGGTTGAAAATGGATATGCTCGGTCTTCGCACGCTCACCGTTATTGATGATGCACAAAGACTTATAAGGGAGAAAAACCCAGAAATTGATATAAACAATATTGATGTTGACGACCGTAAGGTATATGAAATGCTGTCTACCGGAAAAACAGACGGCGTATTTCAGTTTGAGTCAAGCGGTATGAGAAGCGTGCTGTCAAGGCTTAAGCCGGAAAGCCTTGAAGACCTTATTGCAGTTATATCACTTTACAGACCCGGACCTGCCGATTCCATTGATACTTATATCAATAACAGGCATCATCCCGAACAGACTGAATATAAAACTCCGCTTTTAAAGGATATTTTGTCCGTAACCTACGGCTGTCTTGTTTATCAGGAGCAGGTTATGCAGGTTTGCAGAACCCTTGCCGGATATTCATACGGGCGGGCGGATATTGTCCGCCGTGCGATGTCAAAGAAAAAAACGGAGGTTATGGAAAGGGAACGGGTGAATTTTATATACGGAATTGAAGGCGGCACTGACGGCTGCTGCGGCTGTATTGCCAACGGAATAGACGAGCAAACAGCCTCATCCGTGTTTGACGATATGTCATCTTTCGCAAAATATGCTTTTAACAAATCCCATGCCGCCGCATATGCCTATGTTTCATATCAGACCGCATGGCTGAAATGTCACTATCCGTGCGAGCTTCTTGCGGCTACGCTTACAAGTGTTCTCGATTCGTCTTCAAAGGTTTCGACATATATTGCCGAATGCTCACGGCTCGGAATAGAGGTTCTGCCGCCTGATGTAAATGAAAGCTCGGAGGGATTTACCGTCCGTAACGGCAAAATCCGTTTCGGACTTCTTGCAATTAAAAATCTCGGCAGAGGCTTTATCAGAACAATTACGCAGCAAAGGCGGAGTGAACCGTATACGGGCTTTTACACCTTCTGCAAGCGCGTTTACGGAAAGGAATTTAACCGCAGAGCCGCGGAAAGTCTTATAAAAAGCGGTGCGTGCGATTCTCTGGGTCTTAACAGGCATCAGATGCTTTATATGCTGCCGTCCGTTCTTTCTCAGCTTGACGGTGACAGAAGCAGAAATGTAGAAGGACAAATCGGTCTTTTCGAGTTAAGCGGAACAGCTGAAGAAAGCGGCCCCGAGGCTCCGGCTCTTCCCGAATATGACAGAAAAGAGCTGCTTTCCATGGAAAAGGATATTACCGGGCTTTATCTGTCCGGGCATCCCATGGCGGAATATAAACCGGTATATGAAAAGACAGGAGCGGCAAACATCGCGCAGCTTCTTTCAAGTGACGGAAGCTTCAATTCGCCGTACCGTGATAATCAGAAAGTGGTTATTTTCGGAATAATAACCTCTGTTACGAAGAAAACTACTAAAAACGACACTATGATGGGCTTTATCAATGTCGAGGATATGTATGCGACCATAGAATGTATTGTATTCCCGAAGCTTTTTGCAGACAGCATACTGATGCTCAATGAAGGTACGGTTGTTCTGATACGGGGCAGGGTCAGCCTGCGCGAGGACAGACCGACAGGCATTGTCTGCGACAGCATAGAGCCTAATCCCGCTAATGCTCAGTCGGTTCAGAATAAAGCGGAACAGCCGGCAAAAAAAACAAGAAAAGGTCTTTTTATCAAGGTTCCCGGCAGGGATTATCCGCAAAAACGGAAAATCGAAAATCTGATTTCGATTTTTGACGGTAATTTTCCCGTCTATATGTATTATGACGATGAAAAAAAATACGAACAGCGTCCCGTTCGCGAATGGGTGATGCCTAATTCGGCAATGATATTTGAAATGAAAAAGCTTTTGGGACAGGAAAATGTCGTTCTTCGGGAGTAAAATAAAGAATTATTTTGGTATTACTTGACAAAAAATGTCGTATGAGTATAATTAACTAAAATGTTCTGACAGGTATGGAGGCATAGTATATTATGGAAAACAATGCAATGAAAACAATAGGCGTGCTTACAAGCGGCGGCGATGCACCGGGTATGAATGCCGCAATAAGAGCGGTTGTTCGTGCCGGCTGCGAGCTCGGTATGACCGTATACGGCATCAACAGGGGCTACAACGGACTTATGGAAAACGATATGGTTAAGATGGGTCTTCGTGATGTTTCCGATATTATCAACAGGGGCGGCACGATTCTGCGCTCCGCACGAAGCGACCGTTTTAAGACTGAGGACGGTATGCAGGCAGCTCTTCGTACCTGCCGCGAAAGAGGGATTGACGGCGTTGTTGTTATCGGTGGCGACGGTTCCTTCAGAGGTGCGAGAGACCTTTCTCTGCACGGTATTCCCTGTGTTGCGCTTCCCGGCACAATCGACAATGATATTGGCTGCTGTGACTACACAATAGGCTACGACACGGCACTTAACACCATTATGCAGATGGTAGACCGTATACGCGATACAACGGAATCACATGACCGCTGTGCCGTGGTTGAGGTTATGGGCAGAGGCGCAGGCTATCTTGCTCTTAACGCGGGTATTGCCTGCGGAGCTACAAGTATTCTTATTCCCGAAATCGAATATGATTTTGACCGTGATGTAATTCAGCGCATGGTGCGTACGCAGAGAAGCGGCAAGGTTCATTTTGTCATCATCGTTTCCGAGGCTATCGGCGGTGTTGAGGAGATGGCAAAGCGCATACAGAAGGAAACCGGCGTTGAAAGCCGTGCAACCATACTCGGTCATGTACAGAGGGGCGGTTCTCCCACGGTTAAGGACAGACTTGTTGCAAGCCAGATGGGTCACAAGGCTGTTGAACTTCTTTCACAGGGTATAGGAAACCGTATAGTCGCAATGCAGAACGAAAAGATTTACGACTGTGACATCAGTGAAGCACTCACCATGAAGAGCAGCGTTGACCTTGACCTTTATAAGGTTGCAATGGATATTTCGATATAATTATATAAATAAAAAACAGGCGGTTTTCTTTAGGCGAAAAGAAAACCGCTTTTGTCATATATCAAGAATTGAATAAAGAGCCTTTGCCACACCCGCGTCGGCGTTTGAAGCTGTAATCATGCTGCATATGTCTTTTATGCTTTCACAGGCGTTTTCCATTGCAACGCTTATTCCGGCAAACGCAAGCATATCCGCATCGTTTATGCTGTCGCCCATGGCGATACATCTTTCCTTCGGGATGCCGAGATAGTTTAAAATCAATTCCATTCCCGATGATTTTGAACAGCCCTTAAGGGCGTATTCACAGTAATTTTCATGCTGAAAGAAATTATATCTGCTTTTAAACCAATTTTGTTCGCTTTCGTTAAGCACGCCGGTGATATACCCCTTGGTTAACGGAAGATTTTCATATTTTTTAAGCTCCTGCACGCTTTTTATCATATGAGTGTTCGGGTCTCCGCGTTCGGGACCGAAAGCCACGGATTCATTTTCGCCTTCAAAAATAACGAAACGCCCTGTCGGCAGAAAACGCTCCGTAACTGAAAGTATTTCATCATATGAAAGGCGTTCCTTTTTAAGCTCCGTGCCGGAGCATACGACATGAGAGCCTATGCCGGCAACAAATCCGTCAAGCTCAAGCGCAGCCTTGCAAAACTGCGGAATAAAGCCGTATGAACGCCCCGTGTTGTAAAATACATAGTGTCCGCTTTGCCTTGCGCGTTTAATTGCCTGCACATTCTGCCGCGGTATTGTATTATCACAGGTAAGTGTTCCGTCTATATCAAGAAAAACAGCATAAGTTTCCAATCAAATCACCCCGGCAATATAGTAACACCTGTGTCGAAATGTGTCAACCGAAATAATAAATAACGCAGCAATATTGACAATGAGGTTTTATTTTGGTAAACTAAATCGAAAACAGATTAAGGAGTGGTAAAGCTTGGAATGTCCTAAATGCCATCATAAAATCGGCAAGCTTGACTGGAGTCAGAGCTGCCGGTATTGCGGAACAACTCTAATGTTTTATAATCTTGAAGAAAATCTGAAGCACGACGCAAAGCTTACGGAATTGAGCTTTGCAACAACGCGGATTCTCGCAGCAAAGGCTAAAGCCGTATTTGTCGGCGGTGCGCTGCAGATTGCAAGACTTGTTATGATTTTCGGCTGCCTCGGATTGCTTATGATTCCGTTTTGCACGGTGAATGTTTCAACCGTTCTGTGCGACAGCAAATATTCGTTCAATCTTCTTGAAACATATAACGCGGTCAGCGGCTCAACTCTTTCTTCGCTTTCTTCCGTTAAGGACTCTGCGATATTCGGAGATACCGCCGGGAAAATGACGATTATGCATTACCTGATTCTTGCTATGGCAGTCGTAGGAATACTCCAGCTTGTTGCCGTTTGTATTTCAATGAAAAATCCGGGAAAGCTTTCCGCGCTTGTTGCCGCTTTTTCAGCTGTCGGAATTTGTGTCGGTGTTTTTTCTGTCGTGGTGATGATCAAGCTTTGCTCCGCCGCAGCCGCGAGCGGTGCGGTAAATGCAAAGGCGGGCTTCGGCTCTTATGCGGCGATAGCCGGCTTTGCGGTAATGCTGGTTCTCAATATCGTTATGTGTCTTAAAGGTATTGATGTAAAATACAAACCGGGAGACCTTTACCGTGCCGATATAAGCAAAAAAATCAAAAAGGGCGAAATAACGGTTGAACAGCTTCCGCTTCCCGTATTTGAAACGGAGGAGGAAAAGAAGGAAAGGCTTGAAGAGCTTGCACAGGCTGAAAAAGGTGAAAAGGAGGAAGTTTCAAATGGCTGATAAAAAATCCTTTTCAAAAAAAATACAGACGGTTATAGTTTCTCTTGCGGTTGTGGCTGTTGCGGCAGGCAGTGTTGCGTACGGTATTCATTTCGTTATGAAAAACGAAGGAATATACGAGATTGAAGAATATACGCAAAGCAATACATATGTTATTCCGTTTGGCAAGGAAAAAGCAGCCGACTGGCAGCTTCTCTTACAATATGACCATGAAAATGTATGCACGGTATGTGAATATATGAACACGGTTACGGGAAAGCTTTCAGACCCGAATACCGCAAAGGTGAATATTAAAAGAAAGCTGAGTGTCCCGGACAGCTCCGTTGTTTGCGGGGACGATGCCTTTGCGCGGGATTTCAAGGCGGCAAGCGGAAATATCTGCGGCAATATTTTAAAAACATATTTTCCCGACAGTAAAGGTAAATTCGGTGAAGCGTCTGCGCAGGCACTTCCGGCTTTTAACCTGAAAAACAGGGATATAAAATACGCTGTTGTCGCGGATGCAATGCAAACGGAGGATGAGTTCAGTGCATTGCTGCCGGCAGGCTTCAGTGTTGTTTCCGATGATGAATACAATCAGGCAGCCGATAAAACAAAGCTTGTAAAAAAATCCGATGTCGATGCGTTCCTAAAGAAATTTGAAGACGATGCCGACAGAGAATGTTATCATGTTCTTATATCCGTTCCGGGCGGTTCTCTTGATGAAATTATGAACGGAAGAGTCAGCGACACATTCGGTATTGCGATGGACTACGGCATTTTTCAGCTTATAAAAAATGATATAATGGCTGAAACGGGAATTGATGCGTCTGTTACCTGCAACGAGCTGAAAATAGAAGCGGAAATCAACCGCCTTAACGACAATATCAAATCAATCACTTACAGCGGCAATTATACGGTTAAAGCAGACCTTAATTTCTTCGGCAAGCTTGAAAAGTACGGCGAAAAACAGATAAGCTTTGATGTTGATTCGTCCGTGAGCTATGACGCGGTGTTTGCCGGTCTTCAACTGTCAGAGCAGGTTTTGTATATCGAAAAAGGTGATGAAAAAGAAATTCCCTGTGAGTTTAACACAGAGGATGATGCGGAGAATACTGTATATACATGGGAAAGCGAAAACCCCGAGCTTGTATCTGTAACCGAAAACGGATATGTTACGGGAGAGGAGTATACGGATACGCCCGTAAAGCTGTTCGGTCATGCGGAATATCTCGGAAAGAGCTATGATGTTGTCTGCCTGGTATATGTCATCAAGCCTGTTAAAAACATAACGCTTAACGAAAAAGAGCTTTCGCTTAAGACAGGTGAAACACATCAGCTTACATATGTTCTTGACCCGGAGGACGCAACGATTAAGGATGCATATTGGTTTACAACAGATGATAATGTTGTTTCGGTTGACGATAACGGTGTTGTTACCGCTGTGGGCGCGGGCTCGGCTTGCGTAATTGCGGTAAGCAAGAACGAAAATTTCAAATCTACCTGTACTGTTACAGTTGAATAATTTTTATTAAAACGGAGGCCTGCGCTTCCGTTTTTTACTTGATTAAATATCAAACAGTTGATATAATAAGAAAAAAAGAAAAGTGGGCGAGAAAATGGAAATTGAAAAAATTCTGTCGTTATGTGACCATACGCTGTTAAATCAGGCGGCGTCATGGGATGAAATAAAAGCCGTGTGTGCAGACGGCATACGCTTTCATACTGCTTCGGTGTGTATTCCGGCAAGCTATGTCAGGCAGGCAAAGGAATATGTCGGTGATAAGCTTAAAATATGCACGGTAATCGGTTTCCTGAACGGATACAGCACAACTGCCGTAAAATGCTTTGAAACAGAGGATGCTGTGAAAAACGGAGCCGACGAGATAGATATGGTTATCAATATCGGCTGGCTTAAGGATAAAAAATATGACCTGCTGTTAAATGAAATTAAGTCCGTTAAAAAATCCTGCGGCGGCAAATTGCTTAAGGTGATAATCGAAACCTGTCTTCTCACAGATGAGGAAAAGGTGGAAATGTGCGAAATCGTTTCCGCCTCCGGCGCGGATTATATTAAAACCTCAACGGGCTTTTCAAAGGGCGGTGCCACGCGTGAGGATGTTGCTCTTTTTAAAGCGAATGCTGCGCCGCATTTGAAAATAAAAGCCGCCGGAGGAATTGCCTCACTTGAGGATGCCGAGGACTTTATAAATCTCGGTGCGGACAGACTCGGAACAAGCAGAATAGTTAAAATTGCCAAAGCGCAAATGGAAGAATAAGAAAGGGGAATTACAATGTCAAAGCCTTATCCGACACCTCATATTGACGCTTCACCGGAGGATTTTGCAAAAACGGTGCTTATGCCCGGAGATCCCTTAAGAGCAAAGAAAATTGCCGAGGAATTTCTTGAAAACGCAAAGCTTGTCAACAATGTCAGAGGTATACAGGGTTATACGGGCGAATATAAGGGTTCAAGGGTATCTGTTATGGCAAGCGGTATGGGTATGCCTTCAATGGGCATTTACTGTTATGAGCTTTTCAATTTCTTTGATGTTGAAAATATTATGAGAATCGGTTCTGCCGGTGCTATGACAGAGAAAATACAGCTCATGGATATTGTTATCGGTATGGGTGCGTGCACAAATTCGGGCTTTGCGGCGCAGTACCGCCTGCCGGGCACATTCGCGCCGATATGCAGCTATAATATGCTGAAAGAATGTATCGCCGTCGCTGACGAAAAGGGTGCGTCTTATCATGTCGGAAATATTTATTCTACTGATAATTTTTATACCGATGATGAAGGACTTGAAGAATTTGAAACAAGCGCGAGGCTTTGGTCTAAAATGGGTGTTATGGCAGTTGAAATGGAGTCGGCGGCACTTTATATGACCGCTGCAAGATGCGGTAAAAACGCTTTATCCGTTTGCACTGTTTCAGACCATCTTATCACCGGCGAGTCACTTTCAGCCGATGAAAGACAAAATTCGTTTACGCAAATGATGGAAATTGCATTGGAAACAGCAAAAAGACTTGACTGAAAACAAAGGAAAAATAAATGAAAAGGGCTTTTATTATTGTGCTTGATTCCTGCGGAGCCGGTCAGATGCCGGACGCGGAAAAATTCGGTGACAAAAACTGCGGCACTCTTAAAAGAATACATTCGTCTCCCGCTTTTTTCTGTGAAAACACGGCAAAAATGGGAATAGGAAATATAGACGGTCTTGATTTTCTCGGTGAAACGCAAGCACCGCTTGCCGCGGTAGCACGCATGACGGAGCGTTCTGCCGGAAAGGACACGACCATAGGACATTGGGAAATTGCGGGTGTTGTATCCGACAATCCGCTTCCCGTATATCCCGGCGGCTTTCCCGACAGCGTGACAGAAGAATTTATTTCAAAAACGGGCAGGGGCATTCTGTGCAACAAGCCTTATTCGGGTACGGATGTTATCCGTGATTACGGTGAGGAGCATCTGAAAACAGGCAAGCTGATTGTATATACATCCGCAGACAGTGTTTTTCAGATAGCCGCAAACGAAAGCATTGTGCCGACACAGCAGCTTTATGAATACTGCCGCATTGCAAGAGAAATACTTGTTTCTCCTCATGGCGTAGGCAGGGTTATTGCAAGACCGTTCACCGGTGAAAACAGCGGCAATTTCAAAAGAACGGCAAACCGCCGTGATTTTTCACTTGCTCCGCCGAAAAGAACCATGCTTGATGCCATTAAAGAAAACGGGAAAACAGTATGGGCAGTCGGAAAAATAACGGATATTTTTGCGGGTAAGGGCGTTACCAAAACCGTTTTTACCCATTCAAATACCGAGGGCATGAAAGAGGCTTTAAATGCGGTCAATTCGGATTTTGAAGGCCTTTGCTTTATAAATCTTGTTGATTTTGATATGCTGTACGGACACAGGCAGGATGTTGACGGATATGCCGCGGCATATGCTGAATTTGACCGTTTTCTGCCGGAATTTACGGAGAAAATGAAAGAGGACGATATTCTGATTATCACCGCCGACCACGGCTGTGACCCGGGGGATGAAAGCACAGACCACACAAGAGAATATACTCCGCTTATTGTATACGGTAAAAAAATAAAGCCCGTCAATCTCGGAACACGGGGCTGCTTTGCCGATATTGCCGCAACGGTTACGGAATATCTCGGCATTGATTTTCCCTGCGACGGCGAAAGCTT
>JAKSQS010000093.1 GCA_024404055.1 Clostridia bacterium
TAATATTATTGCATTTAGTGCTTTCCTTATGTGTGTTCATAAAGGAAAGCACTCGGCTTTATTTCAAGCTTTTTTCAAGCTTTTTTCATGTTTTTCTAACCGTTTTTTCGTCCCCGGCATACTCATGTATTGCCTTCGGGACGAAGAAAACGGTTTCTGACATATACCGCCAGCAAGCGTTGATTAAAGGTGACATTGAGAACCGTTCCGGGTGACAAAAGCAGAGACAGATCTTATCTGACAATATCTTTCAGCTTTCCCGTCAGATATTCCGCAATAATTTTGTGACCGTCGCGCAGCGGATGCACCGGCTGGACAGGAATAATATTCGCGCCGCTGATAAAATGAATATTATCGTTATTCTCTTTATTGAAGCGGCTTATCAGCTTTTCAAGTCCATCCGGGCAGAAGCCCAAAAACGCGCTCAGGCAAATGATTACCGTGTCAGGGTGTTCCTTCCTTATCAGATGAAGCAGCTTTTCATATTCTCCGAGATACATTTCTTCACCGTTTCCGCAGTCGTTCGCGCCGTGGTTGATAAGAATATAATCGGGATGCGCATAGCTGACTCTTGTACCCTCAAAGCAATAGGGGTAACCGTCTGCCGCTTTAGGATGGTCGCCGCAGCCGCCGTGCGTCACACCCACTGCGCCGTAACCCATAAACAGGGGCTTCAGGTTCAGCGCATTGGCTGTCAGCCATGCGTAGGTGGCGGTCACAGCGTCCTGATACGGGCGGTTATTCTGGTCATCCTCCTTGTCGGGGTTCAGAAAAGCGTCAATGAGCACGCCCTCCGTTATGCTGTCACCGACAAATTCAATCGTTTTTCTGTTATCCTCCGGCAGGGCGGCACTGCACTGCGCGTCAAAGCCGGCAAAGCTTATTTTACCGTGCAGCGGCAGGTAAAATCTTGAAAGCATTTCCCGTCCGCCCTTATAAATAACCGAAAGAACATGGTACCCTTTTTCCGATTCAAGCCTTATGTATCGGTCAAGGGGTACTTCGGTTTTTATCTTACCGTCGAGGCAGATGTACAGATGCGGAAACGGACGCTGATTTTCCGAAATATCGAAATGCAGAACAATATAATCGCCCTCATAAGCAATTTCAAAAATTGAGCCTGCTGCCGTGGCAGTCATTGTGTTTTTATATTCACCGTACCGTCCCGTATATCTTATTGAAGTATCGTCATATCTGAAAAACATGGTATCATCCCTTCGTTTTTTCTTATCTTATCATTTTTGCGGCGCAATGTAAAGATAAAACATATTAAATTACACATATTGAGAACAAGTGATTTGTATAATTATTTTGTTCTTATGGAATCGCCAAATCAAAGCGGCAGTTGAGAGCTTGCAACAAAATGAAAGCTGATATACTTGACCATGCACAAAAACATATTTTGATGTTGTAAATAATAAAAATAAGTTTCTTGTCTGCATATCGTGTGATTTTAAAAACCTGAAAAAGCCTGCAAGAAATACAAAAGTGATCATAAAAAGAAAATTAAATAATGTTGTTTCATCATATTGAGCTTTTAGCTTTGGGCGTCACTATTGGCATATGCTGTTGGCCGTACTTGAAAAATATCCGTTATTGTGATATAAAATATGATGCGAATGAAAGGGGTGGGCGTGTGTACCGTGTTTTTATCATAGAGGATGACAGAGACATATGTCAGTCCGTTGAAAAAAAGCTTGCCGTGTGGGATATAGAATGTAAGGGCGTGGAAAATTTCAGAAGCGTGACGGCTGAATTTGCCGCGTTTGATCCTCATATGGTGCTTATTGATATTACTTTGCCGTTTTTTAACGGTTATCACTGGTGTGAGGAAATAAGAAAAATTTCAAGCGTACCAATTATTTTTATTTCGTCTGCTGCGGAGAGCATGAATGTGGTTATGGCAATGAATATGGGCGCGGATGATTTCATTTCAAAGCCGTTCGACATGAATGTGCTTGTGGCAAAGATTCAGGCACTTCTGCGCCGTACATATGATTTTTCAAGCCGTGTGCCGCTGCTTGAGCACAGAGGCGCGGTGCTGAACATGGGTGACGGGTCGCTGAGTTATAACGGAGAGAAAACGGAGCTTACAAAAAATGAGTTCAGAATATTGCTTACGCTGCTGGAAAACAAGGGTAAAACCGTCAGCCGCGAAAAGCTTATGGACGCACTGTGGCAGTCCGATTCCTTTGTGGATGAAAACACACTGAATGTAAATGTGAACAGGCTTCGTAAAAAGCTCGATGCCCTGGGACTCGACTCATTTATAGCAACTAAATTCGGAACGGGATATATAATACAATGAAAAAGCTTTTTATAAAATATATAAAGCAGAAAAGCCGGCAGATTGTTTGCTTTCTTTGCGTATGCGCCGTTTTTTCGCTTTTTATTCTGCTTTACGGACTGCCTGCTGCCGCTGCGGTATATCCGCTTGTTATCAGCTGCCTTATTTTCTGCGCGTTCTTTGTTTCCGGTTTTTTTAAAGCAAGAAAAAAGCATATATTATATAAGGATATGGGAAAAAATATTTTTGAAGCCGTTTTTCCGGCTGATGAAGCCGGAATTGAGGAAAAGGACCTTATTGAGCTGAACGGACGGCTTTTATCGGAGCTGAAAAAGCTTCAGACCGAAAGCAATGAGAAAATTTCAGGCATGATAGAGTATTATACCGTGTGGGTGCATCAGATAAAAACGCCCATAGCCTCCATGAAGCTGATTTTGCAGTCAGAGGACAGTGAAAACGCAAGGAAACTGCTTTCCATGCTGACGAAAATTGAGCAATACGCGCAGATGGTGCTGATGTATATAAGGCTTGAAAGCAGTGATTCCGATTATGTTTTCAAAAAAACGGAGGCGGACAGCCTTGTTACCCGTGCCGTCAGAAAATTTTCCGGGGATTTTATCATCAAAAAAATAAAGGTTGAGATTAACAAAACGGGTATAGTCTGTATATCGGATGAAAAATGGCTGTCGTTTGTCATTGAGCAGATTATCTCCAATTCGCTCAAATATACACAAAACGGAAAAATCAGCATATATTCGCGCGGCGATGTGCTGTGTATTGAGGATACGGGCATCGGTATAGCTCCGGAGGATTTACCGAGAATATTTGAAAAGGGATATACGGGCTATAACGGCAGAAACGAAAAAAGCTCCACCGGGCTCGGACTGTATCTGTGCAAAATGATAACCGACCGGCTGGGACACGGGCTTTATGCCGACTCGCAGGCGGGCAAGGGTACGGTGATAAGCATTGACCTTTCACAGAAGCGGCACAGAATTGAATAATGCGCAATTATTACATTATTGTTAGAAATATCCGGGAAAATGTAAGCTTATTCAATAGCGGCATTTTCCCGTTTGCGTTAAAATTGTGTCAGGCTCAGAAAAGGAGGCACAATTATGAGTTTACTTACTGTACAGGGTCTTAAAAAGACCTACACAACGCGATTTTCATCAAATAAAACACAGGCGTTGAAAAATGTTAATTTCACCCTTGAACGCGGTGAATATGCGGCAATTATGGGCGAATCCGGCTCCGGCAAAACCACGCTGCTGAACCTGATTGCCGCTCTCGACCGTCCGACCTCGGGCAAAATCATTCTTGACGGCAGAAGCATTGCCGAAATCACTGACAAAGAGCTTGCACAGTTTCGCAGGGACAACCTCGGCTTTGTGTTTCAGGACTTCAACCTGCTTGACACATTTTCCGTGGAAGACAATATTTTGCTGCCGCTTGTTCTTTCCTCGCGCAGCTATGACGAAATGTCAAAACGGCTGGCTCCCGTTGCGCATGAGCTCGGAATTGCCGAAATACTGAAAAAATATCCGTATGAAATTTCCGGCGGACAGAAGCAGAGAGCGGCCGTGGCAAGGGCGCTGATTACAAATCCGTCCGTGATACTTGCCGATGAGCCCACGGGTGCGCTTGATTCCCGTTCCACCGATGAGCTGCTTGAGCTGTTTTCAAAAATCAACCGTTCCGGGCAGACCATACTTATGGTGACCCATTCGGTGAAGGCGGCAAGCCGCTCGGGCAGGGTGCTGTTCATCAAGGACGGCGAGGTTTTCCACCAGCTTTACAAAGGAGAAATGACGGACGAGCAGTTTTATATGAAAATCTCCGACACCCTCACTTTGCTTGCAACGGGCGGTGAAAGAAGATGAAAAGAACGGTTTTTGCAAAGATGGCGTTCGTCGGCATCGAAAGAAACAGACGGCTTTATCTGCCTTATATTTTCAGCTGTATCGGTACGGTGGCAATGGCGTATATCGTGCAGTATATCAGTGTTTCTCCGGCAATATCACAGCTTAAGGGCGGAAACACACTTGCTGCCGCGCTTTCAATGTGCAAGCTTGTTATTCTTGTGTTTTCGCTGATTTTTCTGTTTTACACAAATTCCTTTCTGTCGCGCAGAAGAAACAGGGAATACGGACTTTACAGTATTCTCGGTGTTGATAAAAAAGGTCTGATACGCATTGCCGCATGGGAAAGCCTCACTGTCAGTGCCATAAGCATTATCGGCGGCACTGTTCTCGGTGCGGCACTTTCAAAGCTTGCAGAGCTCGGACTGATAAGGCTTATACATACACAGGCTGATTATTCCGTGCCGGTTTCCGCAGGCTGTATAGGCTATACAGCACTTGAATTTGCCGTTATATTCGCGCTGTTATATATCGCCTCGGTGATACGCATATGCCGCTGCAATACTCTGGAGTTGATGAAAAGTGAGCAGACAGGCGAAAAGCCCCCGAAGGCAAGCGCACTGCTTGCTGTTGCGGGAGCCGTAATTCTTGCGGGAGCGTATTTTATCGCCGTATCGGTTAAAAATCCCATATCCACGCTTTTTATGTTCTTTATAGCGGTGCTCATGGTTATCGCAGCCACATACCTTCTTTTTATTTCCGGCTCTGTGTTTCTGTGCCGAATACTTGTAAAAAACAAAAGCTATTATTATAAAAAGAACCACTTTGTTTCAGTTTCTTCCATGGCGTACCGCATGAAAAGGAACGGCGCGGGGCTTGCCGGTATATGCATTCTTTCAACCATGGTGCTTGTGATGATAGGCTCATCGTCGAGCCTGTTTTTCGGCGCGGAGGAAAGCATTAAAAGCCGTTATCCGTACGATAACGAAATAAATGTATATATTCCCGCGCTTGAGCAGATAGAGGATAACAAAACAGACGAAATAAAGCAGGTATATGAAAAAATAATCCGCGAAAACGCGGCGGAGGCAAAAAATGTCAGCGAATTTACCTACTGTAAAATATCGGGACTTGACAGCGCAGACGGCAAAATTCAGCTCGACCCCGGAGAAAGCTTCAGCGTGCTGAGCTATGACAGGCTGAGAACCTTTTACTTTCTTACGCAGGACGAATATAACCGCTGCACGGGTGAACGCATTTCACTTTCGGCAGGCGAAGCGGCAGTAAGCACGCTCCACTGCAAATTTAATGCCCCGGTTCTTGAAATAGGCGAAATGAAGCTGAAAATCAAAGAAAAATGCGGAGAATTTACAGCACTCGGAGAAGCAAATTCCAATGTCGTGCCGTCTGTAGTCGTTGTTGTGCCGGACTATGACACAGTGAAGCCGCTTGAAAAGCTGACATACGGCGAAAACGAAAGGATGCTGGAAATACAGTGGCATTACGCCTACGACCTTGACGAAAGCGACGAGCTGACAGCCGCAATATATGAGCAGCAGCTTGACTGCCTTGAAAAGATTGATTTTATCAACAGCGACGGCATAAGCTACAATTCGGGCTGCCGCACAAAGGAAAGGGCGGATTTTTATATCACCTTCGGTGGTCTGTTTTTCATAGGTATCATATTGAGCGTGCTTTTTATTCTGGCACAGGTGTTGATTATTTATTACAAGCAGATAACGGAGGGATATGAAGACAGGGCGCGTTTTGCAATTCTGCAAAAGGTGGGAATGACAAAGGATGATATAAAAAAGAGCATCAACTCGCAGGTTTTAACCGTCTTTTTTGCTCCGCTGATAATGGCGGGAATACATTTCGCGTTTGCTTTTTCGCCCATATGGAAAATTTTACAGCTTTTTAATCTTAACGATTTGAAGCTTGTGGTGCTTGTTTCCCTTGCCGCCTTTGCTGTTTTCGGGCTTTGCTATACGGGAATATACCGCCTTACAGCCAAAGCGTATTACAAAATCGTAAGCGAATAAAGTATGTCAACATGGAGGTTTTTGTCATATATCGGCAACAGCGTTGATAAAAGGTGACATTGAGAACCATCTCCGATGACACCCGGCTTACGCATTATAATACATATCGTATACAACATATCCGCATTTGCCTTTTAATGAACCGTCGTGTGTTTCCATACACATTTGACACCTCGGCTCTGTCATAGGATAGCCGCTGACGGGAAAAATGCCGTATTCTGACGATGTTCTGAAACCGACAGTGTTGTAAAACAGGTAATTGCCCTCAACAATGATGCCGTTGAAGCCTGCTTCCTTGACTTTTTCAATGCCGAGCCTTATCATCTCGGAGCCGATACCATGCCGAAGATAATCGGCATGAACTGATACGGGAGCCAGCATAACAATATCGGTGTCATTCGCGCCGCCGTGACTGCCGCCCGGCGTTTCCGACAGAGGAAAGCGCGAAAACAGAAAATGTCCGACGATTTTCCCGTCAAGCTCGGCAACAAAGGAAAGAGCCGGAATATAGTATTCGCTATCGCGTATTTCTTCTATCAGCGCAACAATATCCGTGCCGTCGGAATAATCTGTTCCCTCCCCGAAGGAGCGCAGCACAAGCGACACAATATCTTTATAGTCCCTGTGTGTTTCGGGACGGATTGTTAAGTTATTTATATCGGTTTTCATTTGCGTTCACCTTTTAAAAATCACTTTATATTATCAGGCTTTATCTGCTCATTTCCGTCAAAGCTCCTGCATTTGCTGTAAATCGGACCTTCCTGTCCTGTTCTGCCGGTTAATTGAAATCCCGATTTTTCAAGAACTCTTACAGAGGCAATATTTTCACTGTCAACCTCGGCAGTCACGCAGTTAACGGCGTTTTGCTTTAAAGCCCATGAAACGGCTGCCGTTACTGCTTCTGTTGCATATCCGCACCCCTGATATTTTTCGTCAATGCCGTAGCCCGTTTCTGTTGAGCCGGTCTCGTCAATGCCCTTAAAGCACAGCTCTCCTATATGAGTGCCGTCTTTCAGCTCAATCATCCATATGGCATACCATTCCCGCTGTCCGGGATGCGAAAGGCAGCCTTCAAGCATTTCGGTGTAAGCAGCTTTTAAAACATCGACCGTCTGTGCCGCGATGAAGGCTTTCATCTGTTCTTCACAGGCGGCATAAATTTTTAATCTCTTTGTTTCAATCATTTTTTTCCCCTAAACACGGTAAAAGTATATTTTCGATAAAATCAATACGGTCAGATACAGCAGGCTTGAAACAGGATGTTATCGCAACGGAAATATTTCGCACGGGGTTTACATATATTACATTTCCGCTGTCTCCGATAGCGGCATAAATTCCGTTTTCGGGATGAATAATCCACCAAAGATAACCGTATTGCATTCCGCGAAAACGGTTGCCTTCAACCTCTCGCGGATTTGTCATTTCGCTGATCCATTCTTCACAAACAATCCGTTTCCCGTTGAACATACCTTTATTCAGGCAAAGCTGACCGATTTTCACCATATCGGCGGCACTCATGCACAGCCCGTAGCCCGGCGTTGCGAGCCCATCGGGGTCAGCGAACCACACATTTTCTTTCGGTACCTTCTCAACGGTGAATTGTATATGCTCATCGGCGTTTTTGGCATAGAAATTCTTATGCTCTGCTATGCCCAGCGGAGTGAAAAGATATTTGTTTGCAAAATCTGCGGTTTTCATTCCTGTTGCCCTGTGCAATATTCCGGTAAGAGTATGCAGGCAGACGGTTCTGTAATCAAATTCATCGGTGATGCCTTTTCTGCCGCCGAGAAAATCCAGCGAAGCGTTTGTCCAGTTCGCGCTTGTGCAGACTTTTGTCCACGGGTCGCCTTTTCCCTTATACGGGGCACGCATGGTCAAAAGATGCTTGACCGTTACATCGTATATTGTTTTTTCGCCGCGCTTTACGGCATAATCCGGAAAATATGAAAGCACTTTTTCGTCAACGCTTTTAATCATTCCTTTGTCAACGGCGATTCCGACAAGAATACTGACAATGCTTTTGGCAGCAGACGCGATATGTACGCAGTCTGTTTTTTTATATCCGTTCCATTCACCGGAAAAGACTTCTTTCCCGTTTTTCCAAACGCATATCTGACAAATATTCGGTTCTTTTTCTCTTACATAAGCGGCAATATCTTCTTTTTTCATCATACAACTCTGCGACTTTACATCGGCGTTCCGACTTCAATCATATTCCCGTCAAGGTCGTAAAAGCGTATCACACGCTGTCCCCACGAATGAGTCACAGGCAGGTTGACAAACTCGGTTTTCGGATAAAGCATTTTCAGTTTTTCATAGAAAGCATCAACATTTTCGTCCTCAAAATACAGCTCACAGGAATTGCTGTGTGAAGAAACATCCTTTCCGGTAAATTTGCGCCAGTATTTTTCCTCCTGCAGCACAAGTCCGTCCGACAGAATCATGTTGCCGTTATTGTCGGCAAGCATTTCAAGACCGAACAGCTCCTGATAATATTTCTTTGCTTTTTCAATATCTTTCACAACAATCAAAAATCCGCTTAATTTCATAAATTATGTTCTTCTTTCCGATTTTTCATCAATGTAATTTTGGTTTTACAATTTCTTTAATTGCCGTTGCCGTTGCTGTGATACATACAAGTACCGCACCGTATTTCACATCCGCGGCATGAACTGACAGCGGCAGAAGAAATATCATAATTC
>JAKSQS010000094.1 GCA_024404055.1 Clostridia bacterium
AGTGTTGCGTCCAGCTTGGCAAGCTGACTTAACACCTCCGCCTCCATAGTCATGGGACGCACCGCAACGCCGAAATCCGGCTCTCCGTGGTGAGAAATGAGCATATGCTCAAGCAGTACGGCAGTCTCTTCCTTCACGCCGAGCTCCTTTGCCGTTTCCCTGACGCGCATAGCACCCTGCACAAGATGCCCGACAAGCTCTCCGGTTACGGAATAATTTGTCGCAATTCCCGCCGCGTTGACATTGTATTCCTCAATTTTTGCAATATCGTGAAGAATCGCGCCGCCCAAAAGCAGGTCACGGTCAAGAGAATGGTAAACATCGCAAACGCTCTGCGCAAGTCTTACAATTGAAAGGGTGTGATACAGCAAACCGCCTCTTATTGCATGGTGCAGTCTGTATGCCGCCGGCCAGAAAAGAAGCTTTTCCCTGTTTTCCTCTAAAAGAGCAACCACGATTTTCGTTATATCCTTATCGTTAAAGCCGTTTGCAATGTCTATAAGCTCGTTGTACATCGCCTCACCGCTGTATTCAGCCGAGGGAACAAAGTCCGCAATATCAACATTGTCAAGGGAATTTGTCTTTCTGATTTTTTCAATTCGCATCTGGTCGGTGCCGTTATATGATGAAAGCGTTCCCCTTACCTTGATAAGCTCCCCTGCCTCATACATACCGTGAATTTCCTCTTTATAATCCCACAGCTTTGCCACGATTTCTCCGTCACTGTCGCATATCAGCAGATCAAGATACGGCACACCCTTTACATTCAGCTTTTTTTCAACGGTTTTAATCAGAACATAGCCATCTGCGGTTCCGTTTTTCGTATTTATTGTAAAATTCATGCTCTTTCCTCCCCGTCTTCAAAGCAGATTTTCATAATTTCATCAAGTCTTTCGCCTTTTTCGTTCAGGTACAGCCAGCCTACAAGTGCCTCAAGCCCCGTCGCGTAATGATAATCCCGTTCGCTTGAATTTTTCGGCACATGGTTTGTATGCGCGTTGCGCCCCCTTTTGAATACCGCAAGCTCATCTTCATTAAGGAAAGGCAAAAGCTTTTCAGCCTTTTTTGCCTGTGCCGCCGCGCTGACGCTTTTGATCGCCTCGCCGTGCAGCATTTTCGCCGGGCGGTTCGCCTGACAGATTATCGTTTCTCTCACATACAGGTCAAAAACCGTGTCACCGATAAAAGCAAGCGTCAAAGGGCTTAACATCCCCGCATCGCATTTTTTATCCGTAAATCTGCTTATCATGTATTACTCCACAAAATCAAATTCAAAATCATATATACTAACGGTGTCACCCTCACATATGCCCATTTCACGCAGCTTGTCTATTACGCCGGAGGACTGAAGCACACGCTGAAAATATTGCAGGGATTCATAGTCGTCAAGGTCACATTTGCAAAGCACCTTCCACAGCCAGTCCGCCTCAACAAAATAAATACCGTCCTCCACCGTCACGGTGAATTTGTTGCCCGCCTTTTCGGCAATTGCTTCAAGCGGAATTTCCTGCGCTTCATATCTCTCAATGGGAGGAAGCTTTGAAAGCTCTGCCGCTACGGCGTTGATAACCTCCTTTGTCCCTTCATAAATCGGGGCGCACATCTCAAAATACATATATCCCTTTTCTTCGATATACTTTCTGAACCGTGCAAGCTGTTCATCATCCGCAAGGTCGATTTTATTGCCTGCAACTATTTGCGGACGCTTTGCAAGGGAGGGATTGAACCGTTCAAGCTCAAGATTGATTTTTTCAAAGTCCTCTATCGGGTCTCTGCCCTCACTGCCCGAAACATCAACAATGTGAAGCAATAAACGGCAGCGGTCAACATGACGCAGAAATTCGTGTCCGAGACCTATACCCTCGCTTGCGCCCTCAATCAGTCCGGGAATATCGGCAATAACAAATGATGTGCCGCCGCCCATATCCACAACACCGAGCACCGGGGTTATTGTTGTGAAATGATAATCCGCGATAATGGGCTTTGCCTCGCTTACAACGGAAATAAAGCTGGATTTGCCGACATTCGGGAAGCCCAAAAGACCCACATCCGCAAGCAGCTTCAATTCAAGCTCAACCTCCCATTCCTCACCGGGAGCACCGCTTTTTGCAAAGCGCGGAGCCTGCCTTGTTGCGGTGGCAAAATGGCTGTTGCCCCAGCCGCCCCTGCCGCCCTTTGCGGCAATAAACGGCTCATGGGTTGACATATCGCTCATAACCGTGCCTGTTGAAGTTTCACGGATAACCGTGCCCAGCGGCACACGGATAACAAGGTTTTCACCTTTTCTGCCGTTTTTGTGTCCGCCCTGTCCGTCTGCGCCCTTTTGCGCCTTATATTTTCTCTTGTACTTAAAGTCATTGAGTGTGGAAAGGTTGTCATCTACCTCAAAAACAATGTCTCCGCCCTTTCCGCCGTCACCGCCGTCGGGTCCGCCGGAGGCAATGTATTTTTCCCGGTGAAACGCCACGGCTCCGTTGCCGCCGTCACCGGCTTTTATAAGAATTTTAACTTTATCAGTAAACATATCTGTTCCCCTTACGCCGTTTAGTACAATAAACTGATTATATATTATACATTATCGCAGCCGTTTCGTATACTGATTTTTTAAACAATTTTTTTATAAATTCCAACTCAAAAAAGAGCGGATTTGCCGTAGCAAATCCGCCTTAATGTGTTTAATTATTTGCCGAATACCTTGCGCCGTAAATTACGCAGTAACCTTTACGCTTGCCTTTGCACCGGTGCTGGTGAAGTTTGCAGCCTTGATAACGGGTTCTACATAGAAGGTGTACTTTGCGCCCTTCTTGAGATTCTTAACCGCAAATGTAGCCTTTGTCGCAGTGCCTATCTTCTTGGAGCCCTGATAGATGTTATAGGAGGTAGCACCCTTGGGGGCTTTCCATGTAAGTGTAACGGTCTTCTTGCTCAGCAGACCGGAGGACTTGCCCTTAAGTGAAGTAACCTTTCCGGGAGCCGCAGCAACCTTGATTGTCGCAGATGCCTGACCCGCAACGCTGCCCTTGTAAGCAACAACATAAATGCTGTATGTTGTGCCGGCGGCACGCTTGGAGATTGTGGCTTTGTTTGTCTTAACGGTGCTGTAAGCCTTGCCGTTTACATATACCTTGTAGCTGGTTGCACCCTTAACAGCCGTCCATGAAACGCTGATTGCGCTTGTTGTTGCCTTTGTTGCCTTAAGACCCTTGGTCTGAGTAAAGAGAGTGGTAGCAGCCTTTGCAGCCGAATATGCACCTGTGTATGTTCCCGTGCTGTCCTTCACGGTAGCTCTTACCTGGAACTTATATGCCTTGCCTGCAGCAAGACCTGTAATGCTTGCGCTGTTTGTCTTTACTGTAACGGCCTTCTTTGTTGTTGCATTGTAAACCGTGTAGCTTGTTGCGCCCTTAACAGCCGTCCATGTAAGCTTAAGGGATGTTGCGGTGATAGCGGAAGCCTTAACGCCCGTTACAGCCGCGGGAAGTGTTCTGGTGCTGTATGTTGCAGCCACACCTTTTGCGCTCTTTGCGTTGATGGGAGTAATTGTAAACTTATAGGCAGTGTTTGCGGTAAGTCCTGTAATGCTTGCGCTGTTTGTCTTTACCGTAACCGTCTTCTTTGTCACAGCGTTATATACAGTATAGCTTGCTGCGCCCTTTGCCGCAGTCCATGTAAGCTTGGTGGAGGTTGCGGCAGGAACTGCCTTAATGCCTGTAACGGCTGCGGGAGCAGTTACAAATGCAACAGCCTTGGAAGCGGCGGCACTGTAAACCTTGCCTGTGTTTGCCGCTTTCTTATAAGCAGTAACAGTAATATTGTTATAAGTTGTGTTGGCTTTAAGACCTGTAAGTGCATACTTTGTAGTGGCAACTGTTGCAAGATTGGTTGAACCGTTCTTTACAATGTAGCCTGTTGCGCCGGAAACAGCCGTCCATGTAAGTGTTGCACCTGTTGCGCTTATTGCCGAAGCCTTTATTGTGCTCGCCGTAACAGCCGCAGGAGCTTTAACGGTTGAGAATGTAACCGCATAATTGCCTTCATAGTTTTTGATACCCTTGATACCGTCTGCTGTAAGCACATAATCTTTATCCGGATAAAGAACTCTGCTGATAGCGGTCTTGCCGTCGGGCTCTTTACCTGTAAGCTTAACTGTTGTTGTTCCGTCAGGATATTTTTCTGCTGAAGAAATCTTCCAGCCTGTGCCGGGAATATCCATAATGGCGAGAGCTGCATAGCAGCCGCTGCTGATAAGAGCTGACTTGTTGGCGTTGAGAGCCTCAAGGAGATTGCCGGCAATCGCTCCGATATTGGCGTTCTGGCACGCATTATCAAACGGTGTGGGGCTCTTGTAAGCTACTATTATTTCCGTACCGAACAGATTGTCAAGTACATTCTTTACAATTGAATAAACAAACTCGGAAGCAGTATACTTTGAAAGACTGTCAACAAGTGTCTTTACGGTAATATCAAGAATATTCTGAATATCAAGCGCGATGATGGACTCGAATATGCTCTTCTTGCCGCCTTTACCCTTGAGAAGAGTTTCTGTATCTATGCGGTTTGCCTTGGGTGTCTTGTCTGAATAGAAAATCCAGAGAAGCGCGTTGAGCTTGTCATATGCAGAATCCGTCTTGGAAACCTTGAGATTGAGAGCCTTTGCAAAGCCCCTGTCGAACTGATAGAAATTGCAGATGTAGTTGATAACATCCTCAAGCTCCGCATCCTTTACGGAATCCATGGGGATAAGCTTATCAGCAACAAATACAAGCATATCTGCCGCAACATCCAGATAATCGTCACCCTTTTTGTAGGTGTTGGTAAGACCCATTTCATCCTTTGCAACCTTCTGAAGAACTACAAAAGCCATATCCTTGAAGGAGGTGCAATCCTTAACTGCATCACCGTAGCCTTCGCCGAACTCACTGAGAACAGCCTTTACAACGATGAGAGCCTTGTCGTCAATATTTGTTGAAGCCTTGGCTGCTGCCGCCTGTGCCGCATAAGCAGTCTTTGAAAAATCAGCTTTCTCAAGAAGGAACTCAAAGAGAGCCTTAACATTGTCGCCTATCTTGTCGAAGCCGCCCTCAGCCCATGTGAAGCCTGCGGGAATGATGAACTGACCGATAACATAGCCGAGAAGATTGTTGATGCCGTTCATAAAGTCGTCGCCTTCAATCTTCTTTGCCGCGTCAAACGGTGTGCCTTCAAAGTCAAGTCTGATAACATCCTTGAATGCCATGGCAAGCTCGTTATTTTCATCATACTCGATCTTTATATCGTTGAGCATGGGAACAAGATATTTTGCCCAGCATACATTGAAGATGTTTATAAGAAGTTTGTTGATAGAATCGCTCTGTTTGATTTCAAGACCTTCAAGCGCCATGCCTTCGCCTGTTAAAAGGTCGGGAATAACATCCTCGAAAACGATGTTATCCATCTTTTTTGCCTTTGCGGCTTCGTACTTTGCTTCATCGTCGGGATAAACCGTGGAAGCAAGAGTTTCCTTAAGCGTGTCGTATAAGTCAAGATTAAGGTCGTCAAGATCATCGCCGAGAGCCTTTGTAAGTATTTTACCGACATCAATACCGCCCTTATCCGGGTCAAGTCCGCCCTTAAGGAACTTTTCCACAAGGAATGAGTTTGAACCGATCAGACCGATAAGCTGCTCAAAAATCGCCTTGTCGTTTTTTCCGCCTTCTCTTCTGACACCCGTTTTCCAGTTGTCTTCATTGAACTGGAAATCCCTTATGTCACCAAGGGCGAGAGAAAGAAGCTTTACAGTACCGCCGTTCCAGATGACGAAAATTTCATCTGCGGTTTCCATAATGGCGTCAATGCTTGAATAGTCAATTGTAAGATTCGTCAGGTTTTTGAAAACAGGAAGAATCTTAAGAGCTTTTACCGTACCTTCGCTAGTACTTTCGGCAATTGCCTTTTCAATATCCGGACCCACTGTCATTTTGCTGTGATTTTCGGTATCCTCTTCTGCCATTTCCCTGAGCATATCATCAAGCATATTCGCTAAATATGTAATGCTCATGTCGTTTGTCACGAATTCACTGATACCTCTTGAAGCGTATCCGAAATTGTTGGTTTTATCCCCGTCAGCCGCAAATGCAACCGTCAGGCAACTGAATGCCAACAGAAATGCAAGAGCAACGGCGAGAACACGGTTTGCTGTTTTTTTCATTGTGTACTACCTCCTGTGCGATTTTTAATCGCTAATTTGTTGTTTACATTTTACAATATCCGAAAGCAACAAGTCAATACTTTCATTTAAACTTATCAATATTTTAACAATCACAATAAATTGTTGCAAATTTTTTTGTAGATTTTTTCAAACATAAAAATATAAAAAGGTACAAGTAAACAAATCCGCTCGTACCTTTTTATATATATTCACCAAAATTATTTCATAGAGCGATTTATGGCGCAAAGCACCGCACGGATAGAAGCGTAGTTCGTGTTGTGGCTGATACCCACGCCGAAATGTCGTTTCCCGTCTTTTTCAAGCATAACATAGCATATACCTTTTGCATCCGAACCGACGGAAACGGCGTGCTGATGGTAATCCACAAAGTTATAGCCGGATATGTTAATCTTTTTCAGCGCGTTGAAAAACGCGTCAACAGGTCCGTTACCTTCGCCCGTTATCTGCACCGCCGCGCCGCCGTTACAGCTTATGCTGCCGTTGAAGGTGATAACAGGAGAAGTGAACGCCTCGTCATAATGCTCGGTAAACTTGTTGGCAACAAGCGCATAAGGGCTCTTCACCTCCAGATATTCCTTGGAGAAAATAGTAAAAACATCGTCCGGATTCAGCTCCATACCCGTTTCATCACAGTGATTTTTCACTGCCGCACCGAAATCGGACTGCATTTTTTTCGGAAGATAATAACCGAACACCTCTGACATGACAAACGCCGCGCCGCTTTTGCCGGACTGGCTGTTTATTCTGATAATCGGCTCATAATCCCTGCCTATATCCGCCGGGCAAATCGGAATATACGGAACCTGCCATATTTCGCAGTTATTCTCGCGCATATACTGCTCGCCCTTGCTTATCGCATCCTGGTGAGAGCCGGAAAACGCGGTAAAAACAAGCTCACCGGCGTACGGATGTCTTTTTGAAACCTCCATACCCGTGGTTCTTTCATACATATCGCGCACTTCATTTATATTATGAAAATCAAGCATGGGGTCAATACCCTGCGTATACATATTAAGCGCAAGCGTCACAAGGTCAACATTACCCGTGCGCTCCCCATTTCCGAACAAAGTGCCCTCTATGCGTTCGGCACCGGCAAGCAAACCGAGCTCCGCCGCGGCAACCGCAGTTCCCCTGTCATTATGCGGATGTATGCTTACAATTGCCCTGCTCCTGTCTATATGGCGGCAAAAATATTCAACCTGGTCGGCATATTTGTTCGGCGTGCTCCCTTCCACAGTGGCAGGCAGATTAAGCACCACCCTGTTTTCACTGTCCGCGCCGAGAGCATCCAGCACACGCGAACAGATTTCCACCGCATATTCGCCCTCCGTGCCGGTGAAGCTTTCGGGTGAATATACAAATTTTATGTCGGTATCTTTAAATTCATCGCCGTCCGCAAGCTCTTTCATCAGTCTTGCAGCATCCACCGCGATTTGAGTTATCCCGTCGCGGTCTTTTTTGAACACTACTCTTCTTTGAAGCTCCGAGGTTGAGTTATAAAGATGAACATATACCATTTTTACACCCCTGATTGCATCAAAGGTTCTTCTTATAAGGTGCTCCCTTGCCTGAACAAGAACCTGTATGCGCACATCGTCCGGAATCAGATTTTGTTCAATAAGAGCCCTGACAATATCAAAATCCGTCTGTGAAGCAGAGGGAAAGCCCACCTCTATTTCCTTCACGCCGATTTCGCACAGGCTTTTGAACATTTCAAGCTTCTGTTCCATGTTCATCGGCTTGACAAGTGCCTGATTTCCGTCACGAAGGTCAACGCTGCACCATAGCGGCGCACGCTCTATACGCCTTGCGGGCCACTGTCTGTCCGGAAGGTCTTCAATGCAAAACGGCATATATTTTCTGTATCCCTCGTTCACGGTTATTCACCTGCGCTTTCACTGTATTCTGACAGATTATTATATTCCATAACTTTCACAATGTCAACCGTTGCAAACAGCCGAATTTAAAAAAGCAATAATTACCGTTCATTAATATTGAAAGATGTGTGTGTTAAAATGATGTGACCCAAAAAAGAATGAGAAGTAAACCTCAATGTGATATAATAAGTTTGCTACAACCAAAGCATCACAAAGGAAGGTTACTTCTCATGAATAGAATATCACAAGAAGCAAGAAAAAGGCAAGCGATAGTTAAATATTCTTTGAAAAAAGGAAAAAGTAAAGCGGCAGAACAGTACGGAGTAAGTCTTTCAAGTGTAAAAAGATGGTGTAAACGCTATGACGGCACATGGGAATCGTTAAAGGATCTGCCGCACACACCACATTCGCACCCGAATAGACATACTCCGGCAGAAGAACGAAAGATAAAAAAGGCGTTTAAGAAATGTTTTGAAAGATACGGGTGGGACGGAGTGTACACCGAGCTGAAGAAAAAGCACTATACAAGAAGCTACTCAGGTATGGTATATGCAGCAAAAAGAATGGGATTAACAGAGAAGCCGAAAACCAAGAAAAAGAACAAAGAGATAAGAAGATACCCGGAAATATTAATACCTGGAGAGAAAGTACAGGTAGATGTTAAAGAAGTACCGTTTAACTGTTTGCGAGGAGAAGCCTTGAGAAATAACAGGCATT
>JAKSQS010000095.1 GCA_024404055.1 Clostridia bacterium
GAAAGGTGGATGAGCTTGATGTTGACGAAAGACAGTTTGACCGCACAAAGGCAATCATTCTTTCCATGACAAAGCAGGAAAGGGAAAAGCCGGATATTATCACCCCGTCAAGAAAACGGCGTATTGCCGCAGGCTGCGGAATGCAGGTTGAGGATGTTAACAGACTGCTGGCGCAGTATAAGCAGATGCAGAAAATGTTAAAGCAGTTTATGGGCAAGCCCGGCAGCAAGAAAAAACGCCGCAGACAGATACCCATGAATATGCCCGGCGGCTTCGGCGGCATGGGCGGCGGAAATTTCCCGATGTAATTTCATTTGTATACATTATTTTGTATAAATATTTTTATATATTATTTTTTGGAGGTAACAAAAATGGCAGTAAAAATCAGACTTCGTCGTATGGGCGCAAAGAAAGCTCCTTTCTACCGTGTGGTAGTAGCGGATTCAAGATACCCCCGTGACGGCAGATTTATTGAAGAGCTGGGTTATTACAATCCCATGACTGAGCCTGCAACCATCAAGATTGACGGCGAAAAGGCAAAGAAGTGGATTGCTAACGGCGCACAGCCCACAGATACAGTAAAGTCACTGCTTAAAAAGGAAGAAATCATCTGAACGGCTTCCTAAACTATTTCACAGAAAGGAAGCGGCTGCACGGCTGTATTTAATCAAAACGGGTGTGTGTGCCGCACGGCGACCGATTTGAAGGATTTACTTTTAACCATCGCCAGAGGTCTTGTTGAAAACCCTGACGCTGTACGCGTTGAGGTTGACGAGCCTGACGAGGGAGGCGTTACCGTATTACATCTGCACGTGGCGGACGACGATATGGGCAGAGTTATCGGTAAACAGGGTCGTATAGCAAAGGCTATACGCGTTGTGATGCGCGCTACGGCGACACGCAGCAACGACAAAATCTCGGTAGAGATTGACTGACGGGACTGACCTTCAGCTCAGACCGAGAAGCGAAAATCTATATTAACAAACGGACGGCTTTCTTTTTCGCAGAAAGCCGTCTAAAAAATTTATAAAGAATTAAAAATTAAAAAATAATGAATTTTTTCTTGACAAACAATTAAAATACTTGTATAATCAAATTGTGATAAAGCTCTGAAAGGGCAATTGTCATAATAAATGTAATAGGAGGATATATTAACATGGCAGAATATTTTGAAAAGTTTGAAAAGTATTGGGCAGCTATCTGGAAGGCAATCTATGCACTTTTTGAAAATCTCGGACTTGACCTCTTTACGACAGAAGAATAATGTCCAATCTGAATGATTTAGCTAAATGATTCAAAAAAGAACCGGTTCCCCGGTTCTTTTTTATTTGACATAATAAACCGCGCGGCGTATTATTATGTTAATAAAGTTAAAGGGGTAAGAACATGGATATGTACGGAATTTTTAAGGCATTCTGGAAAAATGTTGAAAAAAGCGACAACAAGCTTCACGCAACGCAGGTTTTGCCGTCCGGCATAAAGGAAATCAATAATATCGCTTATACGGGTGACGGAAACACTTATCATCTTCTCGACTTTTACTGCCCGGAAAGTAACGACGGAAAGCTGCCCGTGATAATTGATGTTCACGGCGGCGGCTGGATGTACGGCGATAAGGAGCTTAACAAGATTTACTGTGAATATCTTGCCGCAAGGGGCTTTGCCGTGTTTAATATTAGCTACCGCCTTGTGCCGGAGACTGATGTTAAGGGTCAGCTTTCGGATGTCAGTCTTGCGCTGAAATGGATAAAGGAAAATCTTTCCTCTTTCCCCGTGGATGAAAGCAAAATAATGCTGACAGGGGATTCCGCCGGGGGCTTCCTTGCCGCGTTCACATCGGTTATATCCGCGTCTGAAAAGCTGCGCGATATTTTCGGCACGGCAGACCACGGGCTGAAATTCAGCTGCGTCACCCTGACTTCTCCTGTGGCTTATATGAACGAGAACGGTGCGATGGGCTTTTATACGCGCAAAATGTGGGGAGAGGGCGGCTTTTTAAAATCCGGCAGCAAATTCATGAATATTGATGAGCTGCTTGAATATACAGACAAATTACCGCCGATGCTGCTTGTCACAAGCTCCGGGGATATACTTGCTTTAAAGCAGACGAGAAGACTTTACAGAGAACTGTATCTGAAGGGCGTGAAAACGGAAATACTTGATATGCCGAAATTTGAGGGCAAAAATCTGCCCCACGTTTTCGGTGTGCTCGAGCCGTATTCAAATGCGGGGATTATATATATTGACCGTATGGAAAGGTTTTTCAGAGAAAACTCATAAAATAACCGCAAGAAGCACATTAAGGCTTAAAAACGCAATATTCATAACGGTGAACACGGCAAGGTATCTTCCGGCGTTCACCTTTTCTTTTTGGAGGAATTTGAAGGAAATCAGGCTTGCCATGCTTGCTATAAGAGTGCCGAGCCCGCCCAGATTAACACCCGTAAGCAAGGCTGCGCCGTTATCGGTAAAGCCGGACAGCAGTATGGCGGTCGGAACATTTGAGAAAATCTGACTGATGAGTATTCCGGCGGCAACCTCGTTCCCCGACACGGTGCCTTTTAAAAATTCACTTATCTGCGGTATTCTGCCGAGGTTTCCGATGAAAATAAACAGAAAAACGAAGGTGAAAAGCAGGCTGTAATCTACCTTTAAAAGAATTTTTCTGTCGAATATAAGAATGAGCACAAGGGCGAGGGCAAGCAGTATTCTGTAATCAAGCACGCGGAAAACGCTTAAAAGCGCGCAAACGAAAAGCACGGCGTATACTGCAGCTTTAACGGGGCTAATATCGCTTTTTTCGCTGTGAGTGTCTGCGGTGATGCCCTCTTTTTTCACTGACAGTGTGCATAATAAAATCAGGATAAACGAAAGCAGCGTATACGGCAAAACGGCTGTAAGAAATTTGGCAGTATTAAACCCGTATGACGAAAAAATAAACAGGTTTTGAGGATTGCCTATTGGTGTTGCCATGCTGCCGAGATTTGCCGCAACGGTTTCAAGGCAGACGGTGAAAATAAGCCGGTCGGTTCTGTCTGCTTTTTTCAGCGCGATAACGGTGAACGGCACAAAGGTGATAAGAGCAACATCGTTGGTGATGACCATGGATGAGAAAAAGCACATAAGGCACAAAACCGCCGTCAGAGACCGGGTGCTTTTGGCTTTTTTCATCAGCTTTTGCGCCATAAGTGAAAAAATACCCATTGCCGAAAAGCCTGCCATAACAACCATAAGGCTGAAAAGCAGGGCGAGCGTTCTGAAATCCACATAGGAAATATATTGCTTATCCGGCGGAATGATGAACGACGATATAACGGCAAGAAGAGCCGAGAGCAGCATTACACATTCGTTTTTTATAAATTCTTTTACTTTTATCATTTTACAGTTCTCATGTTTATCATATCGAATTTTCTTATAAAGTCTGTCGGATTTATTCCGCTTTCCGTGCAGCGTATAAGAAGCTGTGCCGCCGCAATGCTGTCACTTGCCGCATTATGGTGGTCAAGCTCAATGCCCAGCTCGTCGCAGAGGGTGTTCAGCCGGTGGTTCGGCAATGAGGGGAAAGCGCGCTTTGCCATACGGCAGGTGCAGGCATACTGCATATACGGGTCTGATAAAATTCTGTAATCGCGTATGCATTTTGCAAGCACGCCCATGTCAAACGGGGCGTTATGCGCGACAAGTATACCGCTTCGCATAACGGGTTTTATAATCTGCCAGAGCTCACAAAAGCTCGGGCTGTCAGCAACATCGGCAGGGGAGATACCTGTCAGCTCAATGTTGAACGGGTCAAAATGCTGTTCGGGGTTAACAAGCGAATAAAGGCTGTCGGCAATTTCGCCGTTCTCCACTATGCTTATGCCTATGGCACTCATGCGGTTATTATATGAATTGGGCGTTTCAACATCAAAAACAATATAGCGGTCAGTCATTTTTTACCTCTTGAATTTTTTTGAGAATTTCAATATCTGCCGGGCAGAAATCGTAAAGCGGAATTTCATCCGGCGTTATCCACTTAATATCGTTGTGCTCAAGCAATTGGGGTGTTCCGCTTTCAATTTCGGCATTGAACAAAGTAAGCTCCACAGTTAAATCCGGGTATTTATGCACAAGCTGCATAAATATGTCATATACCTTGACTTTTACTCCGAGCTCCTCCATACATTCTCTGGCAAGAGTGTCCGGCAGCTCTTCGTCTTTTTCCTGTTTTCCGCCGACAAATTCCCATAAAAGCCCCCGTGCTTTATGCGCAGGTCGCTGACAAATCATAAATTTTCCGCCGTCCCATATAAGGGCGGCTGCAACTCTTGTAATTTTTTCTTCCATATATTATATATTCCTTTTCAGACTTTGAAAAATATTTTACTACATTTTTTTAAAAGTCAACGGTGCTTGAAAAAGGATTTGCTTTATTATATAATTTTTATGAAAGGGGACGGCAGTATGCAGATGAAGATTATTGCCCGGATATACACGGGCTTTCCCGAAAAATTCGGTGTGCCGAGGCAAAGCGGTATTGCCGAAAACAGAGGCAAAATTATTTTTGAGCCGGAATACAGAATAAAAGAAGCCGTCAGAGGGCTTGACGGCTACGAATATATCTGGCTTATTTGGATGTTTGATAAAGCTGTAAGAGAGAAATGGAGCCCGACGGTGCGCCCTCCGAGGCTCGGCGGAAACACGCGCATGGGCGTGTTTGCCACTCGATCGCCGTTCAGACCGAATCCGATAGGTCTTTCCGCCGTAAGGCTTGACCGGGTGGAAATGACCGCAGAATACGGCCCCGTGCTTCATGTTACGGGCGCGGATCTCATTGACGGTACGCCGATTTTCGATATAAAGCCGTATCTGCCGTTTGCCGACAGCAAGCCGGATGCCGCCGCCGGATTTTCGGACGCGGTGCGCGATTATTCCCTTTCGGTTGAATTTCCCGAAAACGCGGAAAAAACGGTTGAGCCGGAAATTCTTTCTTCTTTAAAAAGCGTACTTTCACACGACCCGAGACCGGCGTATCACGACAATGCGGACAGATTGTACGGCATGGAATACTGCGGATATTCCGTGAAATTTACCGTGGATGAAAACATGGTCAGCGTGACACAGATAATCCGGATTAAAGCCTGACCTCAAGCTCTCTCTTAAGCTTCTGAATGATTCTTTTTTCAAGGCGCGATATATAGCTTTGTGAGATGCCGAGCATATCTGCAACCTCCTTTTGCGTGTATTCGCGGCTGCCGTTCAGCCCGAAACGCAGGGTTATGATTTCCCTTTCCCTTGCGGAAAGATTGCTCACCTTCAAAAGGAGCTGCGTCCTTTCATCCTGCGCCTCTATTTCGCGGTTTGTCAGGTCATCATCACTGCCGAGAACATCACACAGCAGCAGCTCGTTTCCGTCCCAATCGGTTTTCAGCGGCTCGTCAATGGAAATTTCCGTTTTGCTGTGCGCTGTTTTTCTTAAATACATCAGTATTTCGTTTTCGATACAGCGCGAGGCATATGTTGCAAGCTTTATATTTTTTGCCGGGGTGAATGTGTTCACCGCTTTTATAAGACCGATTGTGCCGATTGAAACAAGGTCTTCTATTCCTACCCCGGTGTTTTCAAATTTTTTGGCTATGTATACCACAAGACGCAGATTATGCGTTACAAGCTCGTCGCGCCTTTTTTCATCTCCCCCGGCTATGCCGCGCAGAATTTCATCCTCCTCTTTTTTGGAAAGAGGCGCGGGCAGATTTTCCGAGCCGTTGACATAAAAAACCTCTCCGTCAGTAAAAAAATCAAACAGTCTGTTTATTATTTTCGATAGTATCATTTTTGTAAAAGCTCCGTTCTTCAAGCATTTGCGTGTTCAGCAGGGCTCCCACGGAGCCGCCGGCTATTCTTCGGTCACAAAGACCGATAATAACATCCGATGTGACGGTTTTACCCGATAAATTTTTAACTGTCACCGTGTCCGGTCTGAAAGCCGGCATAAAGGAATTTCCGTTCAGTGTGCCATACGGTATCAGGCGAAAGCCGGGCAGCAGACTGTATGTATTTTCGTTTTTTATGTCAAAGCCGTCCGGCAGCATGGCGGCGATTTTTTTTATGTCAAACACAATGACGGGCAGGCAGCTGAAAGCGTCTGTCAGGCTGTTGCCGGTGTCAAGCATGGCATCACAGGTGAGCTCCTTTTTGAAAGCGTGTACCGTCAGCGTGTAAAACGCGCATGACGGAGCCTTGCGGCGCAAAAACTCATATATTATCCGCGATACCGCATAGCATACAACGGTTGAAATGACGAGAACCTTCAAATCCACCGAAAAATAAACGGCGGTATTTTTATATGCCAGCCTGTCTGTGCCGGATATTATGCAAATGAAAAGCATGACACCGGCAAAGCAGAAGCTGATGAAAAGAAACGCGAAATAAAGCCGGAAAAACTGTTTTTTTGTCCGTATGCGAAACGCCGTGAAGGTGAAAACGGCGCAGGCGGCGGATTTGGCGGCGATATTGAGATAAAACGGCAGCACCGGCAGCAGGATAACAAGTGAATAAGCACCCTGAAGCGCGGATGAAAGAAGGACGCGCAAACGGTTGATTTCCGACTTGCATACCGTACCCGTGAGTATCAGCAGGCAGTAACCTATGATTAGATTAACCGTAAAAAGAATATCAACATATATTACCTGTGTCATGCCATCGCCTCCGTTACAGCTATATTATACAGTGTATGGGGTGAATAAATTGTCAAATTAGGTAGGACGGAAAAATAAGGTGTACCGGCACACTGAAAGAAAATCTGCCGGTAAAAATTAAAGAGACTGCAAAAACAGATGTTTTACAGTCTCTCATTCTTTTCAGGTTAAATTATACGTCAGTCAAGCTTTTTGGGGTCGGTCATGTTCTTGGGTTCGAGAACCTTTTCAAGCTCTTTTTCATCCATAAGTCCTTCACGGATAACAATATCCTTTACCGATACCCCCGTCTTTAACGATTCCTTTGCAATTGCCGCAGATTTCTTGTAGCCGATATAGGGCTTGAGGGCGGTGGCAATGCCCACGCTCTTGTGCAGCAGATATTCACAGCGTTCACGGTTGGCAACGATACCCGTGATGCAATTATCAATCAGAGTTTTTATTGCCTGCGTCATTGCCTGAATGCCTTCAAACAGGCTGTAAAAAATGACGGGCTCAAATGCGTTCAGCTCAAGCTGTCCTGCTTCCGCAGCCATGGTTATTGTCATATCACTGCCGATAACGCGGAACGCAACCTGTGAAACGACCTCGGGAATAACCGGGTTGATTTTGCCGGGCATTATGGATGAACCGTTCTGCTTTGCCGGAAGAGTGATTTCCGCAAGACCCGTTTTCGGTCCGCTTGACATCAGGCGCAGGTCGTTGCAGATTTTGGAGAGATTTACCGCTGCCGCTTTCAGCGCGGAGGAAACCTGAACATATATATCAAGGTTGGATGTTCCGTCGAAAAGGTCGCTGCACTGTGAGTAGTTTTCGCCGCATACTCTCGAAACATTATAGCATATATAGGTAAGATAATAGGGATCGCCGTCAATGGCAGTGCCGATTGCCGTAGCACCCATGTTGAGGGTGTGCAGGTTCAGCTTTGCGGTTTTCAGCCTTTCTATATCGCGCCTTACAGCCGATGCATATGCGTGAAATTCCTGTCCGAGGCGCATGGGAACCGCGTCCTGGAGCTGAGTACGGCCCATTTTCAGCACATCGTCAAATTCTTCCGCTTTTGCAAGCAGAGCGGAAAGCAGCCTTTCTTCCTCGGGAATAAGCTTTTCAAGCAGAGCAACCGTGGCTATTTTGCCTGCGGACGGATATATATCGTTTGTGGACTGTGCCATATTTACATGGTCGTTGGGATGTACAATGCTGTAATCACCCTTTTCGCCGCCGAGAAGCTCAATGGCACGGTTGGCAATTACCTCATTGGCATTCATGTTCGCGCTTGTTCCCGCGCCGCCCTGTATGGCGTCCACAATAAATTCGCCGTGAAGCTTGCCTTCTATAATTTCATCGCAGGCGGTAATAATGGCTTCCGCCTTGTCATCCTCAAGTCTGCCGGAGTCGCGGTTGGTCATAGCGGCTGCTTTTTTCAGTATGGCAAGAGCCTTGATAAGCTCCGAATGCATCATAACTCCTGTTATCGGGAAATTCTCCGCACCTCTCAATGACTGCACGCCGTAATATGCATTTATGTCTATTTCCTTTTCACCCACGGAGTCGGATTCAAGTCTTGTCTTTTTTATTTCCGTATTATCCATTTTTTAAATTCCTTTCGACATCTTTTTTAGCGATATTTTACAATATCCGACAGAATTATATTGAATTTAACAAATAAATTCAATATAGAATGCTTAAAACCTTATTTTTAATTTTTTTAATTTAATTAAGTTAATTTTTTTTAGTTTTTAAAGCTTAAACTTAATAAAATTAAGTTGACAGATTGAAAACAAGGTTGTAATATAAAAGCAGCTAAACGATGGGAAGAATAAAAATGGATAAGATTGATAAAAAAATACTGCATATTTTACAGCATGACGGCAGAAAATCCATAAAGGATATTGCCGCAGAGGTTTTTCTTTCATCTCCGGCAGTGTCAGCAAGAATTGAAAAGCTTGAAAAGGACGGCATTATCACAGGCTACCGCGCTGAGGTTGATATGGAAAAGCTTGGGTATTACATCACGGCTTTTGTTGATGTTGCCATGGAGCCTGCCAAAAAGCCGAAA
>JAKSQS010000096.1 GCA_024404055.1 Clostridia bacterium
CCACGATGTATCTCACAGTGCCGGGCGGATATATTACGGTACCCGTAATGCAAAGCACTGTTGCCGTTACTACGGCTGAGCCGACAACTACCGAAGAACCGACAACTACCGAGGAGCCGACAACAACTGAGGAGCCGACAACTACCACGGAACCCACCACAAATTCCGTTCCCACAACAGACCTGATAACGCAGACTGACCCCAACGGTAATGTGGTTACGGTTTACAGTACAGAAGGTACAACTGTGCCTGCCGAGGATGAAACAGAAACAGGAACGCAAGAAAGCACAACAGAGGAAAAGAAGCCGCAGCCCGTTAATCTTGTTGAAAGCGGTTCATACTGTATGGATTCATCAGGCGCGTTTATTGTTACCGTAACGGGAGACGGACTTCCGGAATCGTTTAAGGTTACTCCGGCAAAGGTTACTGTTACTGTAAACGGTACGGAAATTAAGAATATCAGTGTAATAGCGGAGTCGAACCTGAATGAGGACGGAGAGCTTGATATTACACTCAAAACAAATTCATCTCAGCTTCAGCCCGGTGATGTTATACAGTTCACTTTGCCCGAGGGATTCATTAAGGCGAATGACGGACTGATATACAGCAATGAAAAGCAGTTCAATGTGTTTGCGTGATAAATAAAATAATCATAATAAAGCTCTGTTTTCGCATATGAAAACAGAGCTTTGCCAATAATATTCCCGGTGATGAAATTGGTAAACGCGAAAAAGCTTGCGAAACACAGAATAAGCGAAAAAAATGCGGCAACCTTTGCAGGTGTGCTTATATGCAGGCTGCTGCTTGCCTTGTGCGGCTTTCTGCCGTTAGTTTTTTCGTTTCTTTTAAAAAAAATCGGTATATTCGGCTCACAACTGCCTGCGTATGCTGCCGCTCTTGTTTTTGCGGCGGTTATATGCAGTGCGCTGCGGCTTGGCAGAGAAAAATATTTTTTCTCTCTTGCAGAAAACGGGATATGCTCATTTCGTATGCTTTTTTTCTTTTTTTCTCCCCGCAGGCTTTTCCGGGCGGTGCGCTGCTGGTGCTTTTTTTATTTTATGAGGCTCGGGCGCGCCGCGATTATGCTTTCACCGTTTGCCGTGTCTGTTGCGGTTACTCTCGGGCTTTTGAAAAAGGGAGTTCTATCCGTGCAGATGCTTTTTGTGCTTGCTGCGTTGTGCGCAGTGCTTATGCTGTGCGGAATTATTTTTTTCACGGTTATCAATTCCGGAGATTTGCTGTTTTTCAGATATGTAACGGATAACAGCGGCTTGTCAGCCGTTGATGCAATGAAAAAAAGCCGTGAGCATATGAAGCGTCATCTGAAAAAGGCGGCGGCTTTCCGTATGAGCTTTATGCCGCGTATGCTGCTTTGCGCTTTCATAATACCGGGTGTTTTTTCATACAGATATTATAAAGAAAGCTGCTGTATTTATCTGACGGTGGTTGACGGAAACGGAAAATTCTGCTAAAATCACTTGTATAAAATAAAAAAAGGATGATGAATATGGCTGAAAATAAAAAAGCGAAGCTTTCGCCCCGTATGTGGTTCAATCTGATTGTTTTCGGACTTATGGGACAGATAGCATGGAATGTTGAAAATATGTATTTCAACACATTTCTTTATAACTCTGTTTACACGGGCGCAAGCCAGCAGGCGGTTGACGGCAGTATAAATGTTATGACCGCGATTTCTCTTATGGTTGCTTTAAGTGCCGCTACCGCGGTTATTACTACATTCATCATGGGCACATTGAGTGACAGGATGAACAAAAGAAAGGTATTTATTTCCGTCGGATATATTGCGTGGGGCGTTGTTACGGGTGCGTTCGGCTTTATTTCAAGGGATAATGTTCAGGCAATTACGGGCATTTCCGACAGTGTAAAAATTCTGACGATTACCGTCAGCACTGTTATTGTTATGGACTGTGTTATGACCTTTATGGGCTCGACAAGCAACGACTCCGCGTTTAACGCATGGGTAACGGATGTAACGGAGGAGTCCAACAGACCGTTTGTTGAAACGGTTCTTGCGGTATTGCCCATTGCCGCCACGGGTATTGTTGTGGGGCTTGGCGCGGTGCTCACTCAGATGGGATATGAAAAATTCTTTATTATTCTCGGTGCACTGGTTTCCGTCTGCGGTATTATGGGACTTTTCAGCCTTACCGATTCCAAAAACGGCAAAAAGAAGGACGGCAATTATTTTGCCGACCTGATTTACGGCTTCCGCCCGTCTGTAATAAAGGAAAACGGCGGACTTTATCTTGCGCTTGCCGCCATGAGCATTTTCGGCATAGCCGTGCAGGTCTTTTTCCCATACATAATCCTTTATTTGCAGCATGTTATTCTTCCCGCCTCGGGCGAGCTGCTTTCGGTTAAAAACATAGTATGCGTTGTTATTGCGCTTGTGTTTATATTAGCCGCCTTCCTCGGACTTATGAAGGGTGCGGAGAAAATCGGCAGAACAAAGGTTTTCATCATTTCCGGGGTTCTGTTTTGTGTCGGTCTGTTTCTGATGTATTTTATGAAGGACATCGGTATGCTCCTGCTTGCCGCCGCGCCTATGGGTGCGGGATATGCACTGCTTACCATACTTTTCAGTGCTTCCATAAGAGATATGACACCGGAGGACAGAGTGGGACAGTTCCAGGGCGTGAGAATGATATTTGCGGTTCTTCTTCCCATGGTGTTCGGTCCTATGATAGGCAATATCGCGATACAGAATTCCGCCGTTACATATATCAACGAATATAATGTTGAGGCAATTCTGCCATCGTCGCTGATGTTCCTGTGCGCTTCGGTTGTGGGTCTGCTGCTGTTTATACCGGTTATTGCACTGAATAAAAAGGGAATGAAAAAATGAAAGATATGAAAACACGGCTGTAAAAGACATCTGTTTTTTACAGCCGTGTTTTCAGAGAACGGGAAAAGAATCGGATTTATTTATTTATCTTTTCCATATATCTTTTTACTGCGTCCTGCCACGGCGGAAGACGGTTAAATCCGTTTTCTGTCAGGCAGTCCTTTGAAAGTCTTGAGTTTTTCGGACGGACTGCGGGTGTCGGATATTCTTCGCTTGTCACGGGAATAAAACGAACCGTGCTGTCAGTATAAGCCACAGCCTCCTTGGCAAGCTCATACCATGTGCAGAAGCCCTCGTTTGTCGCGTGATATGTGCCGTATTTTTCGCTTTGCGCCATATCAAGCAGCAGCGGCGCAAGGTCGTATGTGTAGGTGGGGGAGCCTGTCTGGTCGTTTACAACGCGTATTTCATCTTTTTCTTTTGACAGGCGCAGCATTGTGAGTATGAAATTGCCCTTATCACCGCCGAAAAGCCAGCTTATGCGCACAATGAAATGCTTTTTGCAGCTTTCTCTTACGGCAATTTCGCTGTCGCGCTTTGTTTTTCCGTAAACGCTCAACGGGTCTGTTTCGTCCTCCGGCTCATATGTGCCGTTTTTCCTGCCGTTAAAAACATAATCCGTGCTGATGTGAACAAGCCTTGCACCGGCTTTTTCGCAGGCAACGGCAAGATTTTTTGCACCGGCAACATTGATTTTTTCACACAGCTCCTTTTTACTCTCGGCACCGTTCACATCCGTAAACGCGGCGCAATTGATAACCGCTTCGGGACAAAGTGAGCATATGACCTTTTCCGTTTCAGCACTGTCCGTTATGTCAAGAGTGTCAGCGTCCGTGCATACGAAAGGTATATTTCTTTTTTCAGCCGTTTGGGCAACCGCCTGACCGAGCTGACCGGATGCGCCTGTTATCAGTATCATTTTTTATCCTCCGTATGTGAAATTTGCACGGCATTCGCTGAACAGAGGGGCATTTTTGTCTTTTTCTGAAAGTATCGGGTCTGATATGCCCCAGTCAACGCCGATTTCGGCATCGTCAAAACGGAAGCCTCCGTCATGCTCCGGCGAATAATATTCATCGGCTTTATAAAGTACCTCAACATTGTCTGTAAGGGTGAGAAAGCCGTGGGCAAAGCCCTTTGGAATATAAAAATAATGCTTGTTATCCTCGTCAAGAACCGTGCTGACCCATTTAAGAAATGTGGGCGAGCCTTTTCTTATATCCACCGCAACATCAAGAATTTTCCCTTTTGTACAGCAGATAAGCTTTGCCTGCGACATGGGCGCACACTGAAAATGAAGCCCCCTCAATGTGCCTTTTTTTGCCGAATATGAGCGGTTATCCTGCACAAATTCATCTGTGATGCCGAGCTGTGAAAGCTTTTTTTTGCTGTAGCTTTCGTAAAACCAGCCTCTTGCGTCCCCGAAAACCTCGGGGACGATTATTTTTACCTCTGCGATTGCAGTATCAATGCTTTTCATATCAGTATTTGTATTTACCCTCCGCAACCTTTTTCAGATGTGCGCCGTATGCGGACTTGCCGTAGCTTTCCGCCGCGGTGCAAAGCTGCTGCCTGTCTATCCAGCCGTTTTTATAAGCTATTTCCTCCGGCGCGGATATTATGATATTTTGCAGGCTTTCAATGCATTTCACAAAATTTGCCGCTTCATAAAGGCTGTCCACCGTGCCGGTGTCAAGCCACGCGAAGCCTCTGCCGAGAAGCTTTACATCAAGCTCCCCGTTTTCAAGATATATTCTGTTCAAATCAGTTATTTCAAGCTCGCCCCTTGCGCTTGGCTTGAGAGCTTTCGCGTATTGAACAACGCGGTTATCATAAAAATACAGCCCGGTAACGGCATAGTTTGACTCGGGATTTTTCGGTTTTTCAACTATTTTTACGGCTTTTCCCTCACTGTCAAAAGAAACAACGCCGAATGCTGCCGGGTTTTCCACATAATAGCCGAAAACGCACGCGCCCGAAGGCTTTGACGCGCTTTCTTTCAAAATGCGTGAAAGCCCGTTTCCGTAAAAAATGTTATCGCCGAGCACCATGGCAACGCTGTCTGTGCCTATAAATTCCTCACCGATGATAAACGCCTGCGCCAGCCCGTCGGGTGACGGCTGAACGGCATAGGAAAGATTAACGCCGAAGCGGCTTCCGTCCCCTAAAAGCTCCCTGAATCTCGGCGTGTCCGAGGGTGTGGAAATAATCAGAATATCCTTTATCCCGGCAAGCATAAGCGTTGAGAGGGGATAATAAATCATAGGCTTGTCGTATACGGGCAAAAGCTGCTTGCTTGTAACAAGTGTGAGCGGATAAAGCCTTGTTCCGCTTCCGCCTGCAAGTATAATTCCTTTCATGCGCATACCTCCTTTGCTGCTATTTTACATTCACGGACAGGCTTTGTCAAGAAGATAAAAATGCATTTGAATTTATTTAAAATTATTAATTACCGTAAAATAAAAACTATACAAGTTGACATAAGTATCAATAAGTGATATAATGACTATATTATTGTAGGAGGGTTAAGGATTATGAGAAAAAAAATAATGTCATGCTTGCGTTGCATAAGCATATTCATGTCCCTGTTCACGGCATTGAACACTGTCTTTGCTGCGGGCGAATCCCTTTCAGGCGGCATGGCAAAGCTTCGTACACAGTTCCAGTTCGGCATGGCGTCAAACAATATGGATTATGATGTTTATTCGCCTGTAAAAAATGACGGTGATAAAACAAAATATCCGCTTGTTGTGTGGATTCACGGCTTTTTCTCCGGCGCGGCACCGGGACTTCAGGTTACGAACAATGATATTTCCTACTGGACTTCAAAGGAATTTCAGGCGCGTTTTCCGCAGGGCGGCGCATTTATTCTCTGCCCGCGCTCCAAGGAAGCTGTTGACATATGGAGCGACCTTATGGCGGCTGACCTTAAACTGTGCATTGATTATTTTATAAGCAAGCATAGCGATAATGTGGATACAACGAGAATATACATCGGCGGTCTTTCAACCGGTGCGAAAATGGTATATACCATGTGCTCCAAATATCCTGAAATGTTTGCGGCGGCATTTCCGTGCAGCCCCACATCTGCGGTTACAAGCGGCGAGGCTATAAGAATGAAGGATATTCCCGTATGGCTGCTTGCGGCAACACATGATGACCGCGCCAGCTATGATGTTCAGGTAGCTTCATGGAAAAGAGTGGTTGCGGCATCAAACAAAAAATCCGATTGCAGAATAGCGGTTTTCAACGGTAAGGATATGCTTTATCCGGACGGCAGCAAGGTTGACCATCCCCATGACACATGGTTTGCGGCAAACTATGATATGTTTACCAAAGCAAATCAGTCATATTATAACATGAGCGTTCTTGACGGAAACGGTAAAACGGTAAATCTTACTTATCCCAAGGGCATGATTTCATGGCTTTCACAGTTCCACTCAAATTATCAGGGAACTAAAGTTACACAGTCCGTTTCCATGTATACCATAGTTCTCGGTCTGGTATATGCAGTAATCAACAGATTCGTTATTGTTTTCGGAATCAAGGGTATTGCATAATCAGTGAAAAAACAAAAGAGCATATGAGCGCGGGAGCAATCCTGCGCTTTTTAGTTGTGTCCTATAAGGTATATTAGATTATCACATGATAAAACAGCACCGATAAGGTATAATTTAATCAATTTGTGTTGACAATAATCCCTAAAGGGTGTAATGCTAACTTATGAATAAAATTGCTGAATTTATAAAAGAAAACAGAAAGGCTGCGGGATATACTCAGGAAGAGTTCGCTTTAAGGTCGGGGCTCGGTCTCCGGTTTGTAAGAGAGCTTGAACAGGGCGTCTGACAGAAGACAAATATAAAGGCTCGTATGAGAGATGTGCCAAAATCATTTCTGAATTTTCTTCACAGTCGGGACTTGATATGACGGAGCTTTTCCCGAGGATTGTGTTTTCTTTCGTTGCGGGTGATTCCGATATGCTCCCTGTTAATACGGTCAACCCTGCCGATAAAGAACAGTTTGCTCTGAAATAACTCTTTCAAAAAGAAAAACAGAAAAAAGAGACATAATTTTACTTTGATAAATTGCTGTTTTTGTGTGATAATAGTAAGGCAAACGCAAATACAGCGCGGAAAAACTTCCGCTTTATGATAGGAGAACAACAAAATGGCAAAGAGCAGCAACAAGGGCATGGTACCCGAAGCACGCGACGCACTTGACAGATTCAAAATGGAAGCCGCTAATGAAGTAGGCGTAAATCTCAAGCAGGGCTATAACGGCGACCTTTCAAGCCGCGAAGCCGGTTCCGTAGGCGGTCAGATGGTCAAGAAAATGATCGAGTCTTACGAAAATAACCTTAAGTAATCAGGCTTATAACAAAAGGGCTGCCGTGTTCAAAAAACACGGCAGCCCCGTTACATTGTTTTATTTTTCAATTTCTTCGGCGATTTTTTTCCGCAGTTCATAAAGAAAATCGGCATTCCTCGGATAATCGGTAAAGGTGAGCTCCGTTTTTGCAGTGTCATCAATAAGCTTAACGGCGAAGGCTCTGCCCTTCTTTTCGGCAAGCAGGTCAAGCGCGCGCATATCGTCCACTGCCTCACGCAGGGCATTGAGCCTTATGGATTCCCATGCCGTGCCGTCAGTGCCGGGATAAACAAGAAAAGCGTCTCCGGCAGGAGCGAAATATTCGCCGCCCGTTTCCGAGAACGGGTCAACATAGTCATATGAATTCTGATTATGATAGAAATTATATCCCCAGTGCAGGAAGCCCTCTATATTTGCCTTCCAAAGCTGAACACCGAGTATACGGGTGCGGTATGCCGGCATTGTCATGCAGCGTCCCGTTATCACGGTGGGGTTGCCGCAGTAATATGTCCAGAGCCCCGGAACATTGTTTTTCATAAACGGCTCAAGGCTTTTAATGTGCGGAACGGGCTTGCTTATAGCACCCGTTTCATAAAATTCATATTCGGAAAGCGCGTCTATAATATTGTAGTCTCCGAGGCATGAGGTGAGAAATTCGCGGCATTCCTTATAATGCGGCAGGCTGTTTAAGGACGGCTCGTCCGAAACATGGAAAAAGCAGTTTTTATCAACTCCGTTTTTCTTCAGGCAGTCAATCAGAGCCGGAATAAGCTGTGAAAGAAAAGCCTTGTATTCTTTCCCCATGGAATCCGTTTCCCAACCGAAAATGCGCTTTGTGCGCCCGTTTACACGGGCAACGAATTTCGGCGCGTGCTCGGCACCCCATTGCGTGAAGAAATGCGGAATTTCATAATATTCAACGCCGCAGCGTTTGCACAGCGCAATCCAGCGGTCAAGCAGTGAAAAATCAAATTCGTATTTGTCCTTATCCGTTACAGTGATTTTCACAAGCTGTGTTGTCGGGCGTTCTCCGCCGATATATGTATCAAGCTCCGGGGTGAAAACCGGGGTTAGAATCATATTGATACCGTTGCGCACGGCGGCGGAAATATAGCTTTCAAGATATTTCCAGTGCTTTTGGGAAAACGGACGGGTGTGGTATGCCTCGGCAATGCAGTCCGAGTAAAACCATTCCGTATGAATAAGCCTCTGCTTCGGAAGCTTTTGGGAAAGCACCTTTATTTTTATGCGGACGCTTTCTTTGTTTTGCGTGTCGTTGAGCGTGAATGCAAGGCTGTCTTCTCCGGCAGGGAAGCTCTCCGGAAGCTGAATGTCAAGCCACAGGCAGATTGTGCCGCGCAGGGGAAGATTTACCATGCCGTTATAATGTACGGGTCTTATCGGGTCAGGGCAAAGACATGGCTTTTCGCGCAGCATATTGTCATCGTTGCCGACAAAGCTTGTGGGATACTGCACCGGCACTGTCATAACCTCACGCA
>JAKSQS010000097.1 GCA_024404055.1 Clostridia bacterium
ATATCAATAGCCGACAATCTTGAAAAAGACGCAGATAAAACAGAAGAACATAAGGAAGGGCAGAATTGTTTTGGATAATAAAAGCGTAAATGTTTCATATGAAGAGCTTGAAAGGCAAAGGCAATACTGCGATGCCGTTTCACAGATTTTACAGTCAAAATATCATAACGGCAAGCCGAAGGCTTTTGTTCATACCTATGGCTGTCAGGGCAATGTTTCCGACGGCGAGAGGATGAAGGGTATGCTTGAAAGCATGGGATACGCTTTTACCGAAAGAGTTGAAGAAGCAGACCTTGTTCTTTATAACACCTGTGCAGTGCGCGAGCACGCGGAGGACAGAATTTACGGAAATGCAGGCGCGTTAAAGCCGCTCAAAAAGCAAAAGCCCGATATGATTATCGCTTTATGCGGCTGTATGATGCAGCAGCCCCGTGTTGAAAAGAGAATACGCGAAAGCTTCAGCTTTATAGATATAGTGTTCGGCACTCATGTTATTTACAAACTGCCCGAAATACTTTTTAAAGCATTAAGTAAGGGCAAGAGAGTATTTATGACAGAGGAGAGCGAAGGCAATATTGCCGAAGGTCTTCCCGTTCACCGCGACAGCTCCTTCAAGGCATGGCTTCCGATTATGTACGGATGCAACAATTTTTGCAGCTATTGCATTGTTCCGTATGTAAGGGGCAGGGAGAGAAGCCGGGATTTTGATGCGGTTGTTGAAGAAGCAAGACAGCTTGTAAAAGCAGGCTATAAGGAAATTACTTTGCTTGGACAGAATGTAAATTCCTACAACAGGACATTAAGTGAAGAATACAGATTCCCCGCTCTTCTGCGTACCATAAACGCTATTGAAGGCGACTTCATCATTCGATTTATGACCTCACATCCGAAGGACTGTACAGAAGAGCTGCTTAAGGCAATGAGTGAATGTGACAAGGTTGCAAAGCATCTGCATCTGCCGTTCCAATCGGGAAACAACAGGGTACTAAAGGCAATGAACAGGGGATATACTAAAGAAAAATATATCTCTCTGATTGAAAAAGCATATGAGCTTATGCCGGAGCTATCTGTTACAAGTGATGTCATTGTCGGTTTCCCCGGCGAAACATATGAGGAATTTCTCGATACGCTTGATGTAATGAAAAGGGTTGAATACACATCCCTGTTTACATTTATTTTCTCTTTGCGTCCGGGTACGGCTGCCGAAAAGCTTCCCGACCCGATAAGCCGTGAAGAAAAAGGCATCTGGTTTAAAGAGCTGACGGATTTACAGCAGGAAATTGCCGCCCGACGCACCTCACAGATGCAGGGCAGGCAATACCGCGTGCTTGTTGAGGAAAAGTCCAAAACAGAAGGCGTATTATGCGGCAGAACAGAGGGGAATATAATAATAGAATTTCCCGGTGATGAAACAGATATAGGTAATTTTGTTACTGTTGAAGTAACCGAGGCATTGACCTGGATTCTTCGCGGTAAAAAAATATAAGCTTATAAAAAAAATTATATAAGGAGAAAAAACAAATGGATCTTATTAAAATGACCCGTGAACTCGGAGCTGCAATTCAGCAGGACGAGCGTTATCTTGCATTTGCAAAATGCAGAAAGGAAAATGAGGAAGACCCCGAATTGATGGGCATCATGGGACAGCTTCAGATGCTTCAGCTTTCTTTCCAGCATGAGCAGGAAAAGGAAGAGCCCAGTGAGGAACAGCTTGCCAAAATCAATGAGGAATTTGAAGGCGTTTACGCGAAATTCATGGCACATGATAAAATGCAGAAATATGAACAGGCAAGAGCTGAAATTGACGAGCTTATGAACAATATTATGCAGATACTCGGTCTTTGCGTTAACGGTGAAGACCCGATGACCTGTGAACCCGAGCAGCACCACTGTGACGGAGATTGCAGTTGTTGTTCATCTGACTGCCACTGATTTAATTAACGGACACACCGTAAAAAAGGAGGAAAAGCAAAATGGCGGATATAACCCCCATGATGCAGCAATATCTTGAAGTCAAAAAGGAATATCCGGATACCATTCTGCTTTTCCGTCTGGGTGACTTCTATGAAATGTTTTTTGATGACGCAAAAACCGTTTCAAGAGAGCTTGACCTTGTTCTTACGGGCAGAGCCTGCGGAAACAATGAAAAAGCACCTATGTGCGGTGTTCCTTTTCACAGCGCGGACTCATATATTGCGCGCCTTGTGCAAAAAGGATATAAAGTCGCAATCTGCGAACAGCTTGAAGACCCGGCACTTGCCAAAGGACTTGTTAAGCGTGATGTAACGAGAGTTGTAACTCCCGGCACCGTAATAGAAAACAGTATGCTTGACGAGTCAAAAAACAATTACCTTGCCTGCATATGCACCGACGATAATGCTGCGGGAATATGCTTTGTCGATGTTTCAACGGGAACGCTCAATTTGACAAGGGTTGACGGCAAAGACTTTCAGACAAAGGTGATAAACGAGCTTGCGAGATTTTCTCCAAGCGAGATTATTTTAAGCAAAACCTGCGCACAAACTCAGGAGCTTATCTGTTCCTATATTTCAAAAAAGAATGATGTTTCCTGTGAGGTTTTTGAAGACAGTGAATTCAGCTTTGACAAATGTCTTCTTACAGCCGAACGGCATTTCGGAAAAGAAAAGCTTGCATCAATAAATTGCTGTGAAAACAAGCTTCCCGTTTGCTCAATGGGCGTTTGTCTTGCATATTTAAGTGAAATGCAGAAAAACGACCTTGACAATATCCGGGATATTGACCTGTATAACGAAACACAATACCTGAAAATTGATTATTCATCAAGAAGAAATCTTGAAATAACGGAAACCATGCGCTCAAGAGAAAAGAAAGGCTCTTTACTTTGGGTGCTTGATAAAACATCAACATCAATGGGCAGAAGACTGTTGAGAAGCTGGCTGGAGCGTCCGCTTGTCAGCATTGCCCGTATAATAAAGCGGCATAATGCCGTTGACGAGCTTTGCTCAAACAGAATTGCCTGTGATGAAATAACGGCACAGCTTAAAGGCGTTTACGATATAGAACGACTTATGACGCGTGTGCTTTATAAAACGGCAAATGCCAGAGAGCTTAACGCATTAAAAATGACGGCTGCCGTTCTCCCGTCTCTTCGCTCCACACTCTCACAGTTTAAATCCGGTCTTTTGACAGACGCGTTACGCTCTTCGGATGAATTGTCGGATATATACAGTCTTATTTCAGATTCTATCACTGAAGAACCGCCGTTCAGTATTCGCGAGGGCGGTATAATTAAAGACGGATATAACAAAGAGCTTGATTCCCTGCGCGACATAGAAAACAACGCTATGGACTATATTCTGCGTATTGAAGCAGCCGAGCAGGAAAAAACGGGAATAAAAAAACTTAAAATCGGATATAACCGGGTATTCGGATATTATATAGAGGTACCAAATGCCTCAAAAGACATGGTGCCCGAGTCATACATAAGAAAACAGACACTTTCCAACTGCGAAAGATATATAACACAGGAGCTCAAGGAGCTTGAAAGTAAGGTTCTCGGAGCTAAAGAACGAATTGTCAGACTTGAATATGAAATTTTCTGCGGCATAAGGGATAAGGTTGCCGCCGAATACGGCAGAATTATGGCAACGGCACACGCTGTAAGCCTGCTGGATGTTCTTTGCAGCTTTGCATATACTGCAATTGAAAACAACTATGTCAGACCCGAAATGACGCAGGAGCCTGTTATAGATATAAAGGACGGCAGACACGCGGTTGTTGAGCGGATGCTTGACACTGTTCCGTTTGTTCCTAATGACACATTGCTTGACTGCGGCGAAAACCGCTGCGCGATAATTACAGGACCGAATATGGCAGGTAAATCAACATATATGCGTCAGGTGGCGGTTATTTGCCTTATGGCGCAAATCGGCTCTTTCGTACCTGCCAAAAGCGCGAGACTCGGTGTATGCGATGCGATTTTTACCCGTGTCGGCGCGTCTGATGACCTTGCATCCGGTCAGTCAACATTTATGGTGGAAATGAGCGAGGTAGCCTCCATACTTAATAACGCAACTGCAAACAGTCTTATTATTCTTGATGAAATCGGCAGGGGAACCTCCACATTTGACGGTATGAGTATCGCAAGAGCGGTTCTTGAATTTACGGCAGATAAAAAAAGAATCGGCGCAAAAACCCTGTTTGCAACCCATTACCATGAGCTGACGGAGCTTGAACAACAGCTTGAAGGTGTTAAAAACTACAATATTTCCGTAAAAAAACGCGGAGATAATATAACATTCCTGCGCCGTATCGTTCGCGGCGGTGCAGACGGCAGCTACGGCATAGAGGTTGCAAAGCTTGCCGGTGTGCCGAATGCTGTTGTTAACCGTGCAAGAGTTATTCTTAAAGCCATTGAAGGTGATGAAACGGTTAAAAAAGCAGATATGGCAAAGGTTGATTTTGACGATTCCGGCGAAGAGCTTCAAATGTCAATTACATCCTCGAAGGAGGACGAAATAATTGCAAAACTGCGCGATACTGATGCCGAAACGCTGACACCTATTGAAGCACTCACCTTCTTATATCAGATAATCAACGAGTTGAAAAAATAAAGGAGTGAACAGCCTTGCCGAAAATAAATATACTTGACAAAAGCACAGCGGAGCTCATTGCCGCAGGCGAGGTTGTCGAACGCCCCGCCTCCGTTATCAAGGAGCTGCTTGAAAACTCTGTTGATGCCGGAGCAACAAATATAACCGCCGAAATCAGAAACGGCGGTATTACATATATAAGGGTGACGGATAACGGCTGCGGAATCTCACGCGAGGATGTTCCGACGGCATTTATCAGTCACGCAACCAGCAAAGTGAAAAATGCCGAAGACCTTGACGGTATTTTCACCCTCGGCTTCAGAGGTGAGGCTCTGCCGAGCATCGCAAGTGTTTCAAGGGTAGAGATTTTAACAAGATACACTGATGAACAGACGGGTACGCGCTATGTTATCGAAGGCGGAACCGAAACCGCGATTGATGATGCAGGCTGTCCCTGCGGTACAACTGTTGTTGTACGGGATTTATTTTATAATACGCCCGCAAGAATGAGATTTCTCAAAAAAGATGTTTCCGAAGCCGGAGCGGTTGCCACCTTTCTGCTCTCGCGCTGGGGAGCCGGCGCGGTTGCCGCGGTAATTGACAGACTCGCCCTTTCGCATCCGGAAATAAGCTTCAGATTTATTAAGGACGGAAAACAGGCACTTGTTACATCGGGAAACGGTGATATTGCGTCGTGCGCCTATACTGTTCTCGGCCGTGATGTTTCGCAGACCTTTATACCGGTCGATTATTCTCTTGATGCGGTTAAGGTGAGCGGACTTGTTTCAAAGCCTGCCGGTTCACGCGCCACGCGCTCCATGCAGTTTTTCTTTCTGAACGGTCGATATGTAAAATCCAAAACCGTTATGGCGGCACTTGAGGAGGCATACAAGGGCTCTGTTATGGTCGGCAGATTTCCTGCGGCAGTGCTTAATGTTTGCGTGGATGCTCACACGGTTGATGTAAATGTTCACCCGACCAAAACTGAAGTGCGTTTCAGTGATGAAAAAAGAATTTTCAGCGCGGTTTATTACGCGGTAAAAAGCTCGGTAACAAGCCTTGATACAAGAGTACAGGCGGATGTTACAAAAATCAGCAGACCTGCCCCGGTTATGCGTCAGCCGGAAAGTGAGCAGATGAAATTTGTTACGATGAAGGCAGACGAATTTCTGAAAAAATACGGCAGTGAGCCGACTGAAGCTTCGCAGGTATTTAAGGTTTCATCGCCGACACCATGGAAGCCGGCACCTTCAAATGAACCTGTCGCTCCTTCATTTAAGGTAAAACCGGTTAACATTGATATTCTTGTCGATGACGGTATTCCCGTACAGGAAACACAAAATAAAAAAGAAGCGGTTAAAACTGATGAAGCCGCCGTAATTCCTGCCGCGCAGGATGAAAAGCCCGTTAAATATATCGGTGAAGCATTTAAAACCTATATTATTGTTCAGCAGGATGAAAAACTGATTTTTATTGATAAGCACGCCGCGCATGAACGCCTGATATATGAACAGATAAAAAACAAATCGGATAAATCCACACAGGTTTTGCTTTCTCCCGTTATTGTGACCTTAAGTAAAAGTGAATACTCTGCGGTAATACAGAATACCGCGCTTTTAAGCCAGGCGGGATATGAAGTGGATGACTTCGGTACCGGCAGTGTAAGAGTGAGAGAATGCCCCATGTATATCGAATACGGTGAAATACCGCAGATATTACAGGAGATTGCCGGATATATCGAGTCACGCAAAGCATCTTTGAATACTGAAAAGCTTGACTGGATACTGCATAATACGGCGTGCCGTGCCGCAATAAAAGCAGGGGACAAAACAAGTCCGTATGAGCTTGAAAAATTCGCAGAAAAAATAATAAATGATAACAGCATCCGATACTGTCCCCACGGCAGACCCGTTGTACTTGAAATGAGCCGCCGCGAGATTGAGAAAATGTTCGGACGAATACAGTAATTCAGGAGGAAAAAATGGCTGAAAAAAAGAGTACGGCGACAAAGAAAAAAACACCGGCAAAAAAAACATCCGCTAAAAAGACAGCAGCCGCACCTAAAAAATCTGCCGCCAAAAAGAATGAAGATATAAATTATGTCGGCAGTGAGAAAAAAGGGAGAAAAAACGAGTGGTCGGGCAATAAGCAGTATGTGTATACAATTGCCTTTATTGCAACATCTGTTCTTTTCCTTTGTCTTGCCTTTATAAACGGCGAAAAGCTGTGGGCGTGGTTGAGGGGTATTTTCTTTTCTGTGTTCGGCGCGGGCTTTTTTATGATAACACTCTTTATGTTATGCTCCGCCGTTATCGTATCCGTAAAAAAAATCAAAAAAAATCCCATGATACTTGTTACCGCAACCACAATTCTGACAGTGCTCGTGATAAGTCTTGTTCATGTTGTTATGAGCTCCGGCTCCGGCAGTCAGACGCTTTTTGAGCAGTTGAAAAACAGCGCGTCATTAGGCTGGAACATCAGTGCAGACGGCTTCCGTTTTTCCGGCGGTATATTAGGCGCAGCCGTAGGCGGAGGGCTGATGTTCCTGTTCGGAAAAGCACCGGCAATAGCAATTATTCTGATACTTGTTTTCGTTAATATTCTTTTACTTATGGTTGCAATTCTTGACCTGTTCGGTATGTCACTGAGAGAGACATATCTCAACAAGAGCGATAAACGAAAAGAAAAGCTGATGGAAAAAAAGGCAGAAAAGGAATTTATAGCCGAAGAAAAACGCGAGCAGAAAAAAATCGAAAAAGAAGAGGCGGAAGCCCGCCGCCAACAGGAGAAGCAGGAGAAGGAAGAACAGCACCGCAGACAGAAAGAAGAAAAGCTGCATGAAAAGAGCGGAAACGAGGCAGACGATGATGAGCAAAAGGAGATTTACAGCTCCCTGTCGCAAAGCGATATTGACCGTTTGCTTTCCGGTGTTATGGATGTTTCAAAGCTTTCATCACCCGTTAACGGCGAAAGCTCAAACGGAATATTTACAATTCCCGTTGATGCGTCCGATACCGTGCCGTTAAGCACCGCAGCGGTAAGCAATCCGATTAAAAATCCGCATGAGCCGAAAAAAGAAGAGAAAACCGCTGCCGACGATAATATTTATTCCGGGCAGAATGCCATAATTGATGCCGCACAGCGCGACGCAAATGAAAGAGCGGCAAAATTGCAGGCGGCTGTCGATGAATATAAGCAGGAAAAAACAAGAAACAGAAAATCCTATAAAAAGCCTCCGATAGACTGTCTTGCCGCCCCGAAAATTAAGCAGAACACAGACAGTGCTGAGGAAATTAACACAACGGCGAAAAAGCTTATTTCCACGCTGAAAAGCTTTAATGTTGAAACAACGCTTACCGGCATGAGCATAGGTCCGTCAGTCACACGGTATGAGGTGTCTCCCGCTCCCGGAGTAAAAATCAGCAAGATAACCTCTCTTGCCGATGATATTGCTCTTTCACTTGCCGCCTCCGGCGTCAGAATTGAAGCGCCTATTCCGAATAAATCCGCAGTCGGAATAGAAGTACCCAACAAGGTTCGCTCCATGGTTACACTGCGCGAAATTATTTCCTCACCCGAATTTAAAAATGCTTCAAGCAAGCTCAATGTTGCGCTCGGAAAGGACATTACAGGTGCAATACATTGTGCAGACCTTGTAAAAATGCCACATCTGCTTATCGCAGGTACAACAGGCTCTGGTAAATCCGTGTGTCTGAATGGCATGATTGCAAGCATACTTTATAATGCGGGACCTGATGAAGTCAAGATGATTCTGATTGACCCGAAGCAGGTTGAATTTATGATATACAACGGTATTCCGCATTTGCTTGTTCCCGTTATTTCAAATGCGAGAAAAGCCGCTGCCGCACTGGCATGGGCTGTCGGTGAAATGGAAAACCGATATAAGGCTTTTACGGAATGCGGTGTGCGCGACATCAGCGGATTTAATAAATATGTTTCGTCTCATCCTGATGAAGGTCTTGCATCAATGCCGAAAATCGTTATTTTTATTGAGTATAACACTGTTTTTTATAAAAAGCAAAAATAAATAAAAAAATTTGAAAAAAGTGCTTGCATTTTCCGAAGTTTTGTTATATACTCGTTCTTGCGTTGAAAAACAACAACAAAATATTCGCACCGCTAGCTCAGTTGGTAGAG
>JAKSQS010000098.1 GCA_024404055.1 Clostridia bacterium
GGGCTTTTGTGTCTGATTCGTCATTTTTATTTTCCGCCTTTTCATATTTTATAATACTTACCCAGTTTACATAGTATAATACCTCCTGTCGGGTGGTATGTCAACCGAACATACAATATCTTTATATATTTTTCTGTTGTAAAATACAGGCTTTGGTGTTATAATAATGAAAATAATTTCAAGGAGGACTTTAAAATGAGCTGCAATTGCCCGTATTATCCCACCGTTATTGTTCCCGGCATCGGTCATTCAAGAGTAAACGCCGTTGACGACACGGGAAAAATCGGTAAATATGTATTTCCGCCCGATATAAGCACCAAAGACATTATATCGTCTGCCGCCGCACCCTTTGTAAAGCTTATCGCTACAAGGAACACGGAAAAATATATTCCGCAGATTAAAGATGCTCTTTCGCAGATTCTCGCCCCTCTTTCCGTTTCAAAGGAGGGCACACCCGTATTTCCGCAGAAGGTCGAATCGTACAGATACCCGTTTTCCGAATACTCCGAAAGCGTGAGAAGACATATTTATGCCTGCGTTCCCTTGCAGGAGCTCGGAGAGGTCATCGGTGAAGACCATATGTTTTTCTTCGCCTTCAATTCCTTCGGTCAGCCATTTGAAGCGGCGGCACAGCTTAACGAATACATACAGTTTGTAAAGCGTACAACGGGTCACGACAAGGTAAATCTTGTCGCCATAAGCCTCGGCGGCTGTGTCAGTGTGGCATATCTTGACGCATACGGCTATAAGGGTGATGTGCACAGGCTGATAAATTTCGTTCCGGCAATAAACGGAACATCCTTTGTTGCGGATATTATTGATAACCGAGTTAAATTCGATGACCCGAAGGAGCTTTTCGGGCTTTTCATGGGCGGACATGACGCAGAAATGATAACCTCATATCTCAAAAAGATACCGGCAAAAATATATGATGCGTTTATGCAGGCTGTGGTTGATGTTATCCGTGAAAAAATACTTATAAACTGCCCGAATATATGGGGAACCGTGCCCAAGGAAAGATATGAATATTTAAGAAACAGGTATCTGTCAGACGGAAGCTATAATGTATTGAGAGCCAAAACAGACCGTTTCCACCGTGCGCAGATGAACTATGAGCGCAATGTTGAGATTGCTCAGAAAGCCGGAACACAGTTTTTCGGCGTTTGCGGATATGACAGACAGCTTATCCCGGTCTGTATGTCAAATGCCGTCAGCTCCGACGGAGTTATTGACACGAGATATGCCTCAGGCTTTTCAAAGCTTGCGCCGCTGGGCAGTCAATTTCCGGAAAGCTATACCCAGCTCAACACGCGCTGCAATATAAAGGGTCACAACCACATTTCACCCGACAGAACCGTAGACGCGTCGTGCGCTCTTTTCCCCGATACAACATGGTTTTTCAAAAACCAGTTCCATGACGCCATCGCGTATAACGATGTCGCCCTCACCGTCACCAAAAAAATTCTGACTGACGAAAGCTTTACGGATGTTTTCTGTGACCCCGCTTTTCCGCAGTTCAACGGAACCAGAAACACAAGGGTGCTTGTGCGCAATCTTCTTCCGCGCTGCAAAAATATAGACACTTCATCACTCACCTTCCTGCAAAGGGCAGAGCTTGAAGCGGCATTATCGGACGCTCAGAAGCTTTTGTCGCAGACAATACTGACAGACGGCACGGATGTCGAGCCCGTCACGCAAAGACTTAAAGAAATTCTTGAAGAAATTAACGCATAAAAAATAAAATTGTAACAGTTTTACTCCCGTTACATATCATGGTATTGAAAATCAGTGATTTCAATGATTTGACTATGTAACAGGAGGAAAATTTATGGGTGAAAACAGAAACGGCATTCTTGACGCAGGCACCCGTATAAAGGAAGCCGTTTGTATTGATACAAACAGAATTTACGATTCATGCGCGGACAAAGACTGCCTTGCCGATTTAAGAGTCCTTTTCACTTCTTCATCACAGAGCATAATCGACAGCGCGTCTTCCATACGCTGCCGGGGTTGTGAAATTCTCAATGCCATGGTAAATGTGGAAAGTGTGCCCTTCAACAGAGGTTGTTACAGTGTTGACATAACATACTATTTCCGTCTTTATTTCGATGTTGTCACTTCCCCTGCCGCCGCACCGTGCACCGTAAGCGGTTTAACAGGCTTCAACAAAAAATGCATTCTTTACGGAAGCGAGGGCAATGTAAGAGTATTCACCTCCGAGATGTCATCGGACGGGAACACCTGTCACACCAAGATGACAGGCACTGCGCCGAGGGCAAAGGTGCAGGTGGTTGACCCGATTTGTCTTGACGCAAAAATATGCACATTCCGTGACTGCTGCTCCACCTGCTGTGAAAGCTGTGTACCCGAGCATATAGCAAGACTTTATGACAGTGAGCTTATTGTACCCACCGCAGGCAAAGCGGTTAAGGTTACTCTCGGACTTTTCAGCATTGTTCAGCTTGAGCGCGATGTTCAGATGACAATACCGGCATATGATTTTTGTATGCCGGCAAAGGAATGTACCGTTGACGCGGAAGACCCGTGCGACGCATTCAGAAAAATCAATTTCCCGGTTAATGAGTTTTTCCCGCCAAACTGCAAAAGCGGCAAATAAACAATTGATATTTCGGGCTGCCGCAAATTGAGAAAATCAATCTGCGGCAGCCCATTTATCCGAAGGTCATTTCAGTATGTTTTTAAAACTTAAACAGCTTTCTGAAATATTTCTGAAAACGGTGAATGTACAGCGTTACAAAAGATGTCATGCAGAAATCAAGCACGGCAAACGCCACATTCGCAAGGGCAAGAACAATCGGAATTGCCGTTTTTAACGGCAGGTTTTTTGAGCCCATTTCTCCGAATTCGTTCAGGTCAACGCCCATGAATTTTGAAAGTACATAATATGCAGCGATAACAGCGGCGTTGAAGACCACAAATTTCAGCAGAATTTCAACAGCTCTGGGCAGCTTGCTTTCAAAAACGGATTTTATTATGGGATAATATCCGAAAAACGCAAGATACAGCATCGCCGCTTCTTTATCGGGGCAGATGAAAAAGCTGATAAGTGCCACTGCCGCATAAACGCCGAAAGCCCATTTTCTGTCCACCTCAATAACAATAAGCATGGTGAGCATACCGGGAAACGCAGGGGCAGCCACATAAAACAGCGGCAGTGTGGAAAGCAGCATTATAACAACACCGAGTGCCGCCGTCATGCCGCATAACGCGGTTTTGGAAGATTGCTTCATTTTCTTGCTCCTTAACAACAGGGAATAAGGTCTCCGCCCATACATTCACAGCAGCAGTCCGCGCACAGAAGTCCCTCGCAGGTTCCGCAAAAGTCACAGTCACTCTTGTTGGATTTTGATGTACGGAAGCCGCCGGCAGAGGTGCTGCTCATATTCGCATAAGCTTTTCTGTATTCCGGGTCGTTCGGGTTTATATTGTACGCAACCGTAAAATATTCGGCTGCCCTGTCAAACCAGCCCTTGTTGTAAGCTATCTGACCCTTGAGATAATTCCACTCAGCGCGTCTTTCTTCTGAAGGAACGGTATTTAAAATGCTTTCCGCCTCGTCAAACCTCCTGTACTGTATGGAAGCTCTGACCTGCTGATATATCTGCTGTTCTTTTTCGCTGTTTGAATATCCTGTATTCGCATACTGACCGTAACCGGCGTTATTTGAATATCCGTATCCGCCATATGACGATGAAGAGCGGTATTTACCGGTGGTTATGGCATCATATGCCTCGTTTATCTCCTGCATTTTTTCGTTTGCAACATCCGCAAGCGGTGTGCCGGAATAATTATCGGGATGATATTTCTTTACAAGGGCGCGGTATGCCGCCTTTATCTGCTCTTCCGATGCATTTTCGGGTACGCCCAAAACCTCATAAGGATTTTTCATCTGTTTTTTCCTTTCGATTCTTTTTGTTGTCTGTCACGGTCTGCGCCGTATTGTACAGCCCGTCATATATAATATTTTCGCAAATCGGCGTAAGAGCATTTTTTTCGAGCAGCTCAAAGCACTTTGCCGCCTCGCCTGCACAGCAAAGCAGGCTTTTTTTTGCTTTTTCCCTCCCCGATTTTATTTTTTCGCTGTCCTCTGCCGTAATACCGCCAGCTGCGGTAAAAACATTATAGCTGTTTTTCTTTATGTCCTTTTCAATATCCTCACAGGCATCCGCCGTATATATAAACCTGCCGACACAGTATCCGAGTCTTGAAAGAACAGCTTTCCTTTTATCAGAAAAGCCGAGTGAAAAAAGTTCCGCCAGCAAAGAGGCAACCGGGTCAGCCGCCTCATCCGTTGAAGCTGCAGCGCTGCATTCCACCCGTTTCTGATTTTCCATGGCATTGCTTATCATGTCTGAAACATAAGGATAATGTCTCGCCGCTTTTTTTGCCGCCCGGATTATGAACGGGAGAATCAGCAATGCGGCAAGCTTTCCGAAAAATCCGTCATCATGGATATTGTCTTTAAGCTTGTAATATGTCAGCAGAACGCCGACTGCCGCCGCATATGAAAACTCCGCCGTATTATTCTTACAGAAATTGCAGCGTTTGCCGGGATTGAACGGGCACCGCCCGTTTTTAAAGCAAAGCTTTTCACCCGAGGCGCACAGTCTTGTCAGCGCAAGCATAGTTACATCATAGCTCAGCGTCATACGGGCAAAAAGCCCGTAATCTCTTCCGAGAGCGGCACAAACCGAGCAGTAAACGCCCTTATACGCTTCATAGTGTTTGATTTTCAGCTCCGGCTTATACACCTTTACATACCCGAACAAATTATGCACCACACTTTCAGCATATAATTATATGACAAAAAAAACAAAATGTAAATATTTCCCTGATAAGTTATTGATAATTTCACATTTATATTATATAATTTACATATATTCTGATTTTGGAAGTGGAAAAATGAAAAAGGAAGCATACTTTATTTCATCAACATATGTCAATAAAATTCATTGTCTTATCCGGATACCGGACGAGGGAGAAATAAAAGGAATCGTACAGATTGCTCACGGTGTTGCCGAGCACATCGGAAGATATGAGGAATTTGCAGCTTTTCTGTGTTCGCACGGTTACATTGTGTGCGGAAACGACCACCTGGGGCACGGGCTTTCAGTTGAGTCCCCTGCCGAGCTCGGTTTTATTGCCGAACAGGACGGAGATGTAAGGCTTGTTGACGATATGCATATTCTTTATAATATTATGCATAAAAAATATCCAACGCTTCCCTATTGGCTGTTCGGTCACTCAATGGGCTCTCTCTGCGCAAGAATATATGCTTCTCACTTTGCCGAAGAGCTTTCGGGAGTTATTTTCTGCGGAACCGGCGAAGCACCGGCAGCCGCCTTACTTGCTGTTGACCCGATAAATGCCGCCGTTGAGCGTTTCGGTGCGAGGGCCGCCGTCCCCGGCAACATTTTTGCCATTGTAAATAAATTCGCCGTTAAGGATGCCCGTACAAAAAATGACTGGCTTTCGGTTAACGCCGAAAATGTTGACAGATATAACAGCGACCCTCTGTGCGGCTTTCCGCTTTCGCTTTCGGGTCTGCGTGACACGCTCGTTCTCGCAACCAAGGCAAGTGATATATCCATTCCGCCCGAGCTTCCCGTTATGCTGATTTCCGGCGCAAAGGACCCGGTAGGGCTTAACGGAAAATCGGTTATTGATGTTTGCGAAAAGCTTGAAAAGGCAGGCAGCAAGCCCGTTGTTATCCTCTATCCCGGAGACCGGCACGAAATATTAAACGAGGACGACAGAGAAAAGGTTTTCAATGATGTGCTGAAATTTATTGAAAAAAAGATATAAGGATATAAAAACGCTTGGAAAAACAATCAGTTTTTTCTTATCAATAAAAAAGTAAGGGATTTTCAGGTTATCCATAATGCGGATATGCCTGAAATCCCTTGTTTTGTATTTATTGTTTTTCGGTCTGCGCTAAATAATGTTATTCAATATTTTCAAGCGCGGACAAATCGCCGCCCTCCAAATCCATTTCCTGTCCGGTGGCTTTCATAAATTCGGTGAAGAAGGACACGATATTTTTCTTTTTCAGTGCGGAGGTTGAAAGCATAGTCTCCGGTATTGTTCCCGTAACCGAATCGAAATAGAATATTTCGGATGCTATGTCCTCACCAATCGGATAAACCTCAACTCTCAACAGCTTATCGCCGTCTGAATACGCCTTAATGTCTCCTCTGCTGCAGGTATAGGTTGTACGCGTTACCTTTTTGCCGTCATCGTCCTTAACGGTTTTTACAGTGGCTTTCGCGCTGTCATCAAACAGGCTTGTGATAAAGCTTGCATCGAAATTGTATTCAGAAATATCAACATCTATCATATCCATAAGCGTTTTTGAAAGCTTAAGATAACCGTTGTTGAAAACGATATACATTTCCCCGTCAAGAACCATCATACCTATTTCCGCACCGTCAATATCCGTGAATATCTCCGAATTTGTGCCGTTGGTTGCAAATTTCAGCGGAGACTCCGTTCCGTCGGAGGAGATAAATTCCCTGCCCTCAATATAGAAATTTTTGCTCTTTATAGCCATAGCGTCCGCAGTAAAACGCGCATCCGTAAGCTCATCACTCTTTGTTGTGCTCTGCTGTTCATCCTGCTGTCCGCTTGGCTGTACGCTTTGCGGCACAGACTGCGTGGTCTGCTGCGGCTGAACGGCAGTTGTTGAAGCAGCCGTCACAGGGTTGCTTTCAACCGGCTGCACAACGGCACTCGTTACAGGCTGACCGTTTGCGTCAACATACACCGCACCCGAAGGGTCGGTAACAAAAACCGTTCCGGCAGAGGGTGAGGGAAGAATCACCTGCGTTATCGGCTGTCCGTTTGCGTCAACATACACCGCGCCCTGCTCATTTGTGGCATATACGGCAGACGCTGTCGGTGCCTCAGTTGCACTCTGCCCCGTTGTCTGAACCGCTGCTGAATTGCGGTGATCGTACTGTCCGATTATCATACCCATAACAAAAAGCCATACCGTAACAATAACGGAGATAATAATTTTAAATTCCTGGTTCACCGTATTCACCGTCCTGTAAAATTATTTTAATATGCCTTGCCCCAGTATACAAGCTGCTTTGCTTTCTTTCCGCAGCAAACGCAAACATCGGAAAGCTCCTCCTGCGCAAAGGGAATGCAGCGTGAGCCAACACCCGTAAGCTCCTTAACCTTGTCCTCACATTCCTCGTCGCCGCACCACATGGCACGGACAAAGCCGTCGCCCTTTTCGTTGAGAGCCGCCGTTATTTCATCAAGCGTTCTGCAATCATAGGTTCTTCTTTCACGGTTTTCAAGTGCTTTCTGATAAATGCCGTCGTGAACCGCCTTAAGAAGCTGCTTCACGGCTTCTTCAAGCTCATCAAGATTTACCGAAAGCTTTTCCCTGTTATGCCTTGTTACACAAACGCAAACATTGTTTTCAATGTCGCGCGGACCGATTTCTATTCTGACCGGCACGCCCTTCATTTCATATTCGCTGTATTTCCAGCCGGGGCTGTTTTCGCTGTCGTCAAGCTTCACTCTGATACCGGCTTTTTCAAGTCTTGCTTTAAGCTCCGCCGCTTTATCAAGCACGCCGGGCTTATGCTGTGCCACCGGCACGATAACCGCCTGAATCGGGGCTACCGCAGGAGGAAGAACAAGTCCGTTATCGTCGCCGTGTGTCATGATTATCGCGCCGATAAGTCTCGTTGTCATACCCCATGAGGTCTGGAACGGATATTCAAGCTTGTTTTCGCGTGAAGCATACTGAATGCCGAAGGCTCTCGCAAAGCCGTCTCCGAAGAAATGGGATGTACCCGCCTGAAGTGCCTTGCCGTCATGCATAAGTGCTTCAATCGCATATGTCGCAACCGCGCCGGCAAATTTGTCGCTTTCGGTCTTTCTGCCCCTTACTACCGGGATAGCAAGGGAATTTTCGCAGAAATCGGCATAAACATTGAGCATTCGCTCCGTCTCTTCAACTGCCTGTGCGGCTGTCTCATGTATCGTGTGTCCCTCCTGCCACAAAAATTCTCTTGAACGCAGGAAAGGTCTTGTCGTCTTTTCCCACCTTACAACGCTTACCCACTGATTATAAAGCTTGGGCAGGTCGCGGTATGAATGGACTATGTTTGCATAATGCTCACAGAAAAGGGTTTCCGAGGTAGGACGAACACAAAGTCTGTCCTCAAGCTCCTCGTTTCCGCCGTGCGTTACCCATGCAACCTCCGGCGCAAAGCCTTCAACATGGTCTTTTTCCTTTTGCAGAAGGCTTTCGGGAATAAACATCGGCATACACACATTCTCGTGACCGAGCCTTTTAAATTCCGTATCAAGGATATGTTGAATGTTTTCCCATATCGCCTATGCATACGGACGGATAACCATACAGCCCTTCACGCTTGTATATTCAATAAGCTCCGCCTTTTTAACAATATCCGTATACCACTGGGCAAAGTCTTCATCCATAGAGGTTATTGCCTCTACCATTTTTTTATTGTCTGCCATATTATTCACATAGTCTGCCGCTCTTTTTTGAGGGCGGCAGATACGCTCCTTTCAGAATTATGCTTTTTTAACTGAAAGCTTAACAGTATATTCTCCCGCTTCCGCGTCTTTTTCAAGGTCGGCTTCTATACTGCCGTTGACAAATATATCATCCGCTCAAAGCTCATACCCCGTGTGCGCCTTCTTTTCCT
>JAKSQS010000099.1 GCA_024404055.1 Clostridia bacterium
ATATACACGACGCAGTGGTAAGCGAAATTAATTCTCTGCCCGATGACATTGACACCGTCAAGCAGGCGGTTATTGACTACGGCGCGGTAAAAGCCTCATATTATTCCGGCGCAGAATACTATTGCCCGTCCGTGTACTGGTATGTTAACGACACAATGCCGGAATGCTTTTACTGCCCGGTTGAAAAAAATACCAATCACGCGATTACAATAGTCGGCTGGGACGATTCGTTAAGCAAAAATAATTTTGCCGAAAGATACAGACCTCAGAATGACGGCGCGTGGCTTGTGAAAAACAGTTGGGGCGAAAGCTGGGGCAACTACGGATATCTCTGGATTTCCTATGAAGATAAAACGCTGTCCGATTTCTATGTTTTCACCGTTTCCGACCCGTCCGATTTTGAGGATGTATATATGTATGACGGCTACGGCTACGGTACTGCCCGTGTGGGCAGAGCCTCTGCCAATGTTTTCACAGCAAGGGATGACCAGTACATCACAAAAATCAGTCTCGGTGCGGCGGTAGAGCTTGATTATGTGCTGAAAATATACAAAAATCTTCCGTCCGGCTATACTTCGCCCGAAGACGGTACTCTTGCACTTACTCAGCACGGCAGTCTTGCAGGCAAGAGATACATACATGTTGAAGGAGAGTTTGAGCTTTTACAGGGTGAAACGTTTTCCGTTGTTATTGAGGCAGACTGTTCTCTGTTTGAAGGGAACGATTATCAAAACGAAACGGGAACAAGAAAGCTGACAGCCGGTACCCGTGAAAGCTATTTCATGGGCAGTGACGGCATATGGACCGACGCATATTCAGGCGGCTTACACAACGCCTGTATCAGAGCGGTGGCAAAATCCACCGACCCGCACAGCCAATATAAGATTAAATTCAAGGACGGGGAATATTATGAAAACATCGTTTTAACAGACGGTGATACCGTTACTCTCCCCTCTCTTGAAGGCAACACATATGTTTTCACCTACGGCGGCAAACCGTTCAGCGGAACGGGCATCACAAGGGACATGACTGTCACTGCACACTGCTACCCCACCGACGGTACAACGGATATAGTAAACAATCCGTGTGTAACCCAATATAATTGTATATACTGCGGAAAGGAAATGCTTCCCGCTTCAACCCACCATTCATATACGCAAAAAGTGACTGCGGCTGACGAAAACACCATCGGCTTTACCGAATGTACCTGCGGCAAATGCGGCGACACATATAAAACAGATTATACCTATTATCCCGGTGCCGCAAACGGACAGACGGAAAATATGCGCTGGCAGTTCGTAAACGGTATACTCACAGTTGCGGCAGACGGTAATATTCCGGATTACACCTGTTCGCAGGACACACCGTGGGCAGCTTACAGCTCACAGACGGAAAAGCTCAACATTGCCGAAGGTACGGTTCGTCTCGGTAATTTCGCGTTCAGCAACCTTGTAAATCTTAATGAAGTCAACGCGGCGGCATCCGTTAAGGAAATAGGCGAATACTGCTTTATGAACGCTGCTTCACTTGAGGTATTCAACTGCCCGGAAAGTCTTGTAAAAATCGAAGGTTATGCTTTTTACTCTGCTCAGTCTCTCAAAACGGTGAATTATAATCCGGCAATTCAGACAATACAAAGCTATGCGTTCAGCAATTGTTCCTCCCTTGAAACGGGATATATCCCGTCGGGTGTGAAAAATCCGTCCGATTTAATATTCTTTTCATGCACAAATCTTAAAAAAATCGTTCTTTGTGAAGGCGTGGAAACTCTGTCTTCCGTTTACTGGGACTGTCCGAAAATGGAGGAAATCGTTTTTTCATCCACTGTTAAAAGCGGCACCTTCGTCAACAAAAAAAAAAAAAAAAAATATACCGTTGACCCGAGCAACAGCGTTTTCTGCTCCGACGACGGCATACTGTTCAGCAAGGATATGAAAAAGCTGTTCTCCTATCCGGCAAACAAAGCCGGTGAGCTTTACAATATACCCGACAGCGTGAGTGAAATCGCATCCGGAGCATTCAGCTTTCTGACTGAGCTTCAATATATTGATATGTCATGCAATGTAACAACACTGAACGCAAGGTGCTTTAATCAGGCCTATTCGCTTAAAGCCGTCAATCTGCCGCAGGGACTTAAAACAATTAAATCCACTGCGTTCTATGACACGATAATTCCTTTGATTTATGTACCTTCAAGCGTTATTTCGGTTGAGACAAAAGCATTCGTATGCGATGATGAGCAGTTTTTCCTCCCTGCCATATATTCCGATTCCGCATCGTCTGCGGCAGGCAGATACGCGCAGTCTAATTCTATGACCTGCACCGGCGGTCATTCCTCTCACCGTTATTCGGCTCTTGCCCTCGATTTAAAGCCGAACTGCGTGCGTTCCGGCGTGACGGTATACACCTGCGAGTGCGGTAAATTCAATTTCTTCACTGCCGCTCCGAACAGCAAGCATTCGCCCGGTGCCGGCACAACGGTAAAACCGACCTGCACGGAAGGCGGATATACCGAAGCTGTATGTACCTTATGCGGAGAAACCGTAATATCCGATATAACCTCTGCTTTGGGACACAGCTATGTATGGATAACCGACACGCAGGCAACCTGTAATCGCAGCGGAACAAAACATGAAAAATGCTCTGTATGTAACAACATACGCAGCGAAAACACTGTCATTCCGGCAACAGGAGAACATTCATATACTGATAAAACGGTTAACGAAAACACGCTTGCAGCCCCTGCCGACTGCACCTGTGCGGCAACATATTATTATTCGTGCGCGGTATGCTCAAAGATTGAATACAACAGCAGCCACACATTTACGCCGGGCAGCCCTCTCGGACACAGCTATGAATGGATAACGGACACTTCCGCTACCTGCGGAAAAGACGGAGTAAAGCACGAAAAATGCATCCGCTGCCCAAGCGAAAGAAACACGGGAACGGTTATTCCTGCAACGGGAGAGCATTCCTATACAGCCAAAACCGTTTCGCAACAGGCTTTAAAAGAAAAAGCCGCCTGCGAAAGTCCTGCTGAATACTATTATTCGTGCGCCGTATGCGGCAAAGCGGAAAACAATCCGTCCCATGTATTTTCCGTCGGCAGTGCGCTCGGACACTCCTACACGGAAGCCGTAAGAGACAATAAAAACGGCACACACTCGTTTAAATGCATAAACGGCTGCGGAAAATACGGCGAAGAAATAAAATGTGAATTTTCTTTTGTTTCATCATCATACGGCAAAAACTGCACTGAAAGCGGCTGCGATACATATAAATGTGTATGCGGTGCTCAGTCCGTCACAGAAAACGGCAAGCTCGGTCCTCACAGCTTCTCCGGCGGAAAATGCACATATTGCTCCGCAGAAGACCCGGACTATGTTGACTGCTCATGCGGCTGTCATAAAACATCCTTCTTTGCAAGGTTCTTCTGGAAACTCAAGGTTTATTTCTGGAAGCTTTTCCGTATAGAAAGCAAAAGAACCTGCGCCTGCGGCGCGGTTCACTGGTAAATATTTACGGTAATACGATACCGCGTTTATCAGAGCTTGCTTATGTATTCCTTTACATCAAATGGCTCAAGCAGCGAGTTTTTGGGCAAATACAACGGATGGTGAGGGTGTCCCTTTTTTGACAGCTTTCCCGCACTGAACCACCTCGCCCCGTATTTATCCCCGGCTTTTATCATGTCACTGACACACTCCGGAAGATAATCCCGTTTTTCAATAATTGCACCCCATGCTGCCCACACACTCGCTGCGGCATCTCTGTTCAGGCTCAGTACATATTCAAATGCCTTCATATTTTCACGGTGAAGAACAGCATTACACTCCTTTTCCATATCATCCGGATTGGTGGCACGCTGAGCGTATACATTGAACATGATAAAAGAATCAAACCCGTTTGACAAAGCAATTCTTTGCACTGACTTCAGCGTATTATCAAGCTTGTCCGGTTGAGCCGTAGACGGATTGATGCCGATACATATGAGCGGTCTCTCTCCTCTTGTGCCGAGAATATATCTGTATTCCGAATAAAAATCCGGAACATACAGCCATTTGTTTCTGTCATATTCTTCGGAGCTTTCGGTAGTCATCATGGCGTTTTCAAAAGTGAGCACTTCTATTTCTGCGGTGTCACAAAACGGAATATGCATATCATGTTTCTCCCAAATCTGTATTTTTTCCAAAATAAAAGAGCCGTATTCGGGCGGTTTCACTTAGGGATAATACCTGAATGAAACCGCCCTTTTGCAGCTCTCTTATTTTTTAAAGTCCGAGATATTCAGTAATAAAAACATACAACATATCCCAAAGGTCTGTAAGCCACGCTTCTATTCTGTCCCACCAGTTGGTATATTCATCATCAAACATAGTAAAATCCTCCCGTTTCTTTTTTGTTTTATTTTATACCAAAAGCCGTAAATATGCAAGCTTTTCGGAAAAATTACTAAAAAAATTTATCAACTGATTATATTATTAAACAATTTTCAGTTGTAAGTTCATTACATTTATAGATATATTATGTCTTTTTATGTATATTTAACTTTTAACGCTTTCAATGCAGATTTCCACGCGAAATGTTGAAAAGTATGTTAGTAAAGTTAAAAACTTTACAATTTAAAGATGTATTTTTTCTATTATTGTGCAAAACCCGGAGTTTTCCACGCATAAAGCCATATATAAACACCTGTAAAGTAAAATAGCTTTACAGGTGTTTATATATGTGTAAAGTAATTTACTTTACATTTTTGTTTCTTATTTAGCAATTCAATTATGCATCTTCGGAAACAATATTCATTTTCATCGAATACGAGCAAATAGCAGCCGAAAGATAAAACAGTGCAAGTCCGGCAACAGAACCGATAACGCCGTAATAGCTGTTCACAGGGTCATCAGACGGTATGTAAACATAACAGGTTACAAACACCATTATGAAATAAACTGCTGTACATACCGTAGTCATAACCCGCAGCGGTATCGGATTTTTAATCTTTCCCGTAATCGTAAGAAAATACAGCACTGAAAACAGTACACCCATGACAAACACAATAATGCTTGCCGAATCCGCCTCATCTCCTCCGCCGACCGCGGCAACCGCAAGAGAAAATACTGTGACAACGCAAGCCGCAAGTCCGTTCAACAGCGGCTTTCTGATGTTTTTCAAAAGCAGGGTAATGCCGAAAAAAGCAATCAGAATACACGGAATAAGTCCGTATAAAAAGGATTCGGCATATTTTATTTTTATCACATAGTAAGTATAATGAGAAATAAATCTCAACAAATATCCCGCACTTGCGGCAAAGGCAACTGCCGCAGCCGTTTTTTCAATTTTTTCGTTTCTTTTCATAGCATTAGAATTTAACATTTATAATAAGCGGATATACATTGTTTTTTTCGTCTCTGTACTTTGATTCAAACACAGTGCTTCCGTCTGCCCTCTTAAATTCTCTGCCGAGAGCAATTTCGGAAATAGTATTAAGGGAGCATTCCAGTGAGAAGAAAACCACATCCGCATCCCCGGAAACAGTATAGGTTCCTACATAAGCCTCAACATTTTCACCGTTCTTTTCAATGGTAGACTTTTTTATTTTCAGCTTATCCTTTTTGGTTTCTCTTACAAGGTCTCCGTTGCTCTTTCTGTCGTATGCCGTAATATCTGTCACAACCAGATTGGAGCTTTCGAGCGTTCCGCCGCTATTTGTCGGCAGCTCAACCGGTATGGCTTCCTGCACCGCCTGCGTTGTTGTGTCCGCCACTTGCGTTGTCTTTTCCGCAGCTTGCGTTGTCTCTTCTGCTGCCTGCGTTGTCTTTTCCGCCGCCTGCGTTGTCTCTTCCGCCGCCTGCGTTGTTTCTTCCGCCGCCTGCGTTGTTTCTTCCGCCGCTTGCGTTGTTGCGTCCGTTATTTTTTCTCCGCAAGCGCACAGACAGCTCATAAGAATAAGCATCGCCGAAAGCATGGCAATAATGGATTTGATTTTCATAACCGTACCTCTGTTTCTGTTTTTCTTAATTATAATCCGTGATACAACCAATGTCAAGGAAAGATAAACATCTCAAACAGTTATTGATTTTTCGGAATGTAAATGTTATAATTTAAATATACATATGCTGATTTTACGCATAAGGAGTGATTCCACTGAATATTGACGAAATAAAAAAGCTTGAACCCTTGTTTGGCGCATGGACAGTATCCGGCATGATAGGCGAAGGGACAAATTCAAAAATATACAGACTGCAATGCCTGTCGGGCGATACGGTCAGCAGTGCTGTACTCAAAGCAATTCACATAGAGTCAGGTAAAAATATTTCTCCCGAGCTGCTCGCCTCCGTAGGTTACACAAGCAGCCTTGACTATGACGAAGCCTGTATTTCCGTATGTCGCAGAGAGGTTGAAGCAATCATATCTCTCAAAGCACATCCGAATGTTGTAAAAATATTCAACTACAATATTGTACCTCAGCCCGGCAATGGCTTCATGCTCCTGTTGCTTTGTGAGCAGTTAAAGCCTTTAAGCGATGGCATAAACGCTGAATCCGGGGACGAAGCCGCAGTGAAAAAACTGGGAACGGATATTTGCTCCGCTCTTGAAGCATATGCTTCCGCCGGTTATTGCCACGGAGAAATAAAACCGGAAAATATTTATGTAGACTCAAAAGGCAATTTCAAGCTTGGAGACTTCGGCTTCTGCCGCATACTCAGAACCGTTACGCAAAGAGGCTCAGCCGGTTACATGGCGCCGGAGGTTTATTCAGGCAACAGACCATCTTACAGCTCGGACATATATTCTCTCGGTCTTTTGATGTATAAATTTATGAATCATAACCGGATTCCGTTTTTGCCGCAGTTTCCCCGTCCCATTTCATTCGCGGACAGAGAAATAGCATTTGATAAGCGTATGCGCGCAGAGCCCATGCCGGAGCCTGACAAGGCAAGTCCTGCCATGGCAAGAGTTATCCTGAAAGCGTGCTCATACAGCCCGGCAGAGCGTTATCAGAACCCGGCGCAGTTCATAAAGGCTATTGCGGACGCTCCGGAGATAAGCACCGATGAAAAAGAGGATGACTATATGACCCGCTTTTTCGTGCCCATAAGCGATACCGTGAAGCAGCCGCAGGAAGCTTCCGAAGAGCTGGAAAAAACCTATGTCAGACCGATTCCTCCGGAAAACTTCACTGCCCTTTCCATGGCGGCACAGAACACAAAAGCTTTCAATGTTCAAACCGAAGAAGAAATCGAACAACTCACTCCCGAAGCGGAGCCTGAACAGGAGGAGCCTGCTGTTCAGGAAAAAGAAAAGAAAAAAGTGAACGGCGTTTTGCTTGCCGTAATAATCACCGTTTCCGTGATACTTCTGGGTGCAGCTGTCATTTTCGCCAAGGGCACATTCTTTAGCAAAGAAGCAGAAACTACGGCAGAGCCGACCACAACAACGGAAAAAGTACTCGTATATAATTTTATAAATTCATTCTATGACAGCATTAAAGATGACCCGGATTACACAGATAAGTTTGTTTTTGAGGTTCAGTATGCGGTTGATGACGCAAAACAGGGAATAATCATCGAGCAGAGCCTGACACCCGGCATAAGTGTTGACAAGGGTACGACAATACTTCTCACAGTAAGCAGCGGACCGGAAAAGGTACGACTGCAAAATGTGGTAGGAAAAGCATATAATGAGGCTTATGAATTGCTTAAGTCCTCCGGCTTCAGCGTAACAAGCAAAACTGTGGAAAACGATAAGCTTCATGATGAAGGCACAGTTGCCGAAATGTCACTCGAAGCCGAAAAGGAATACGAAAAAGGTACTACCGTCGTGTTGAGCGTGTGGGGAGAAAGACCCACAGAGGTAACAACTACCGAGCCGACTACTACCGAACCGACTACCACAGAGCCGACCACCACTGAGCCGACTACCACAGAACCGACTACCACTGAGCCGACTACCACCACTGAGCCGACTACTTCAGAAACAACCGCCGCCGAACCGGAATCCACCGAATTTACCACAGATGAAATATTTGATGATGAAGACAGAGAATATTTTGAAGTATTAAATCCGTCCGTAAGTTTTGTTAAACGCAACGGCACACTGGAATCCGTCACAGTTGAAATCAGCGAAATTTCCGGCTCCGACCCCCTCCCCGCCAAGCAAGCTGTAATCCGCTCATTTTTAGGCGGTAAAATGGTGCAAACACTTTATTCAAACATCACCTGCACCTCATCAGAGGATGGAGAAACCATTGTATGTACGCTTGAAATAAAGGATGAAGATTTTGAATTTGACCCGTCGAACTACAAATATTTTGTAACTTTCCCTGAGGGTACAATCGTTACCGACTCCGGCACAAATTACGGCTTTATGGTATCGCTGTAAAAAAAGCATAAACAAATAAAAAAATCTAACAAATAACTACCTGTTTTTTATAAAAAAGGCTTGACATTTTCAAAATGTTCTGCTATATTATACGGGCAGTCGCGAGAGTGG